>NZ_JBIDBC010000017.1:0-153752 GCF_043202835.1 Streptomyces sp. NPDC048142 | reverse complement strand
TGTGTCCTGCTGTCTTGCGTTTCCGACTCTATCAGACTCTTTCGTGTCCGATTCCCGGTCGAAGCGGGTCAAGCAGTTTTCGCTTTCCAGGTCCTTCGCTTTCGCGTTTTCCCTTTCCGGCGAGTCCGACTCTATCAGATCCTTTCGGGCCTGATTCCCAGTCAGCGGGGTTTGTCTTCCCGGCCGTTGGGCCGTTCCGACGAGTGAGACTTTAGCGGATTCCTGCCCCCCGACGCTAATCGGGGTGCGTCCCTTCGAACGCGGATTCCTCATTTCGCGCAGGCACACGAAAAGGCATGCGACACGAGGTCGCGCGTCCTGTCGTGGTTACTGCGGAATGGCTGTCCGGGGACCGACCGGGGTCGGCGCTCACGTCGGACAACTCGGAGCACACTACGGCCGTGTCCGGGGTGTGTCAACCCCCGGCCGGTGGTGTCGGGTGACCGGGGGTCGATGGGGGCCCTGGCTGGGCTTCAGCCGTTGCCGGAGGCCAGTTCGCGGCTGCGGTCGCGGGCCGCCTCCAGGGCTGCGATCAGTGCCGCGCGCACGCCGTGGTTCTCCAGTTCACGGATGGCGCTGATGGTCGTGCCGGCCGGGCTGGTGACGGCCTCGCGGAGCTTGACCGGGTGCTCACCGCTGTCCCGGAGCATGACGGCGGCGCCGATCGCGGCCTGGACGATGAGGTCGTGGGCCTGGGCGCGGGGCAGGCCGAGCAGGATGCCCGCGTCGGTCATCGCCTCGACCAGGAAGTAGAAGTAGGCGGGGCCGGAGCCGGAGAGGGCGGTCGCCGCGTCCTGCTGGGACTCCGGGACGCGCAGGGTCTTGCCGACGCCGCCGAAGATGTCCTCGGCGGTGGCGAGGTGCGCGCCGGTGGCGTGGCTGCCGGCCGAGATGACGGACATGCCCTCGTCGACGAGGACCGGGGTGTTGGGCATGACCCGGACGACCGGGGTGTCCTGGGTGAGCCGGTCCTCGATGAACGCGGTGGTGATGCCCGCCGCGGCACTGATGACGAGGCGGTCGGCGATGACGTGCGGTGCGAGTTCGTCCAGGAGCTTGCCCATGTCCTGCGGCTTGACCGCGAGGATGAGGATGTCGGCGCTCTTGGCCGCCTCCGCGTTGGTGACGGACTCGACCCCGTACCGCGTGTGCAGTTCCTGGGCCCGGTCGCCGCGGCGGGTGGTCACCAGGAGGTCGGCCGGTCGCCAGCCCGCCCGGATCATTCCGCTGAGCAGGGCCTCGCCGATCTTGCCGGTGCCGAGGACTGCGACTGTCTGGGTCATGCGTTCACCCTCCGGGCGGTGCTGGGCTGGGCTGGGCGTTGCTGGGCTGTGAGCCGGCTCTTGGTTCGGGCCGTCTCCCGTCATCCTCGCATCGGGGTTCTCACGGCGTACGGCGGCGGAGGGTGATCGCGCCGAGGCAGAGGACCAGGAGCGCGCTTCCCGCGACCACGGCCACGTCGCGGACGAAGTCGCCGGTGATGTCGGTGTGGTGGAGGACCTCGTTCATACCGTCGACGGCGTACGACATGGGCAGCACGTTCGAGATCGCCTCCAGCACGGGGTGCATCGCCTCGCGCGGGGTGAACAGGCCGCACAGCAGGAGCTGGGGGAAGATCACCGCCGGCATGAACTGGACCGCCTGGAACTCGGACGCGGCGAACGCGGAGACGAACAGGCCGAGCGCGGTGCCGAGCAGGGCGTCGAGCAGGGCGACCAGGAGCAGCAGCCAGGGCGAGCCGATGACGTCCAGGCCCAGCAGCCAGAGGGAGACGGCCGTCGCGAGCACCGACTGGACGACCGCGACCGCGCCGAACGCGAGGGCGTAGCCCGCGATCAGGTCGCCCTTGCCGAGGGGGAGGGCGAGGAGGCGTTCGAGGGTGCCCGAGGTGCGTTCGCGCAGGGTCGCGATCGAGGTCACCAGGAACATCGTGATCAGCGGGAAGATGCCGAGGAGGGAGGCTCCGGTCGCGTCGAAGGTCCCGGCCGCGCCGTCGAAGACGTAACGGAGCAGCGTGATCAGCAGGACCGGGACGATCACCAGGAGCGCGATCGTGCGGGGGTCGTGGGCCAGCTGGCGCAGGACGCGGCCCGCGGTGGCGGTCGTGCGGGACGGGGTGAGCGGGCGGGCCGGGGCGCCTTCGCTCGCGGGCGGGGACGGGGTGGTGGCGGTGGCCGTCATCGGGATGCCTCCGGGTCGGTGGGCGGGGTGGGTGGCGCGGCCTCGTCGACCAGGTGGAGGAACGCGTCCTCGACGGTCTCGGTGCCGGTGCGGCGGCGCAGGGCGTCCGGGGTGTCCTCGGCGAGGATGCGGCCGTCCCGCATCAGGAGGAGGCGGTGGCAGCGTTCGGCCTCGTCCATGACGTGGGAGGAGATGAGGAGGGCGACGCCCCGGTCGGCGGCCAGGCGGTGGAAGAGGTCCCAGAGGTCGCGGCGGAGTACGGGGTCGAGCCCGACGGTCGGTTCGTCCAGGACCAGCAGTTCCGGGGTGCCGAGGAGGGCGACGGCCAGCGAGACGCGGCTGCGCTGGCCGCCGGAGAGCGCTCCGGCGAGGGCGTCGGCGTGGCTGGTGAGGTCGACGTCTCCGATGGCGCGGGTGACGGCGTCGCGGCGGGCGGCCCGGTGGGAGCGGCCGGGGTGCAGGACGGCGGCGAAGTAGTCGAGGTTCTGCCGGACGGTGAGGTCGGTGTAGACGGAGGGCGCCTGGGTGACGTACCCGATCCGGGGGCGCAGGGCCGGGTCTCCGGCGGGGTGCCCCAGGACGTCGAGGGTGCCGGTGACCTTGGCCTGGGTGCCGACCACCGCGCGCATCAGGGTGGTCTTGCCGCAGCCCGAGGGGCCGAGGAGGCCGGTGATGCTGCCGGGGCGGACGGTGAAGTCGAGGGTGCGCAGGACGGTGCGGCTGCCTCGTACGACGGTGAGACCGCGGGCCTCGATCGCCGGAGACGGGTCCTGTGCCGGGGATGTGTCCATGGGGTTTGTGGGGTCGGCCGGCGCCGGCCCGGCCTCGTAATTCATCATGTGATGAATTCTTCGCCCGATGACGCCGTCCGTCAAGGGGGAGAGGGAGGGGAGGCGGACAGACGACTCAGCCCGCCGACGGTGTCGGCGGGCTGAGTCGTCTGTGGGGCGGGCGGCCCAGGGCGGGTCCGCAGCGGGTCCGGCGGATCAGGGCGGACAGGCCGCGGTGTCCGGTCGGCGCGTCGCAGGACGCCGGAACGTCCTCGTCGCCGGAGCGATTCGGGCGTTCTGGAGGCGTCGCGAGGAATGGGGCCTTCCCCTGCCCGAGCGAGCCGAGAGCTTGGGGAAGGGGAAGACGAAGGGAAAGGGGAAGGGGCCGGGCGTCGCGGGTCCGGGCGTGATCTGCCGGACGTGCCCTGGATGGCCTAAGTGCGCCAGGTGCGCTTGGGGTGCCAGGGGTGATTGGTGCGCTTGGGGTGCCAGGGGTGCTCGGTGCGCTAGAGGCGCTTGGGGCGCTTGGGGCCGGAAGACTTGCGAGCCGCCGGGTTGCCGGTGCGGGTCGAGCGGCGCTTCTCGAACTGGACGCGGGCCTTCTCGTACTCGGTGCGGCGCAGCTTCTCGCCCGGGGCCTCGGTGAGCGAGCGGACGAAGTAGGCGAGGAGCGAGCCGATGAAACCGATCGACTTCAGTCCGCGCAGTGCGTCCTCGCGGGCCGGGTCCTTCGGGCGGGCGCCGAAGCCCTCCCAGGTCTTGCGGAACGCGATGGCGCTGCAGATCGAGAACATCGCGATCACCAGCATCCCGATGAGGCTCCCGACCTCCGCGATCTCCAGCCCCTGGTAGGCGAAGCGCAGGACGAAACAGGCGGCCACGGCTGCGGCCAGCGAGCCGACGGCGACGCCGGCGCGCCGGAGCCCGTAGCCGCCGTCGTGGTCGACCCACGTCGTGCCGAAGAAACGGATGGGCTCGGGCTGGGGACCTGGGGCCGTGGGGGCGCCGCCGGAAGGTGTCGCTCCGGCGGGCGGGGTGCCGGGGGCTGCGCTGTTCTCGCTCACGGGGTCGATTATCCCCCGTTACCCCGGGCACCTGGGGAACCCGTACCCCGGATGTCTGGGACCCGTGCTTCTGGACTCCCGGGGACCCGGACCTCCGGCCCCCCCGGCCCCTCGGACACCCGGGCACTCGGACACCCGGGCACCCGGGCACCCGGGCACTCGGACACCCGGGCACCCGGGCACCCGGGCACCCGGGCACCCGGACACCCGGACACCCGGACACCCGGACACCCGGACACCCGGACACCCGGACACCCGGACACCCGGACACCCGGACACCCGGGCACTCGGGCACTCGGGCACTCGGGCACTCGGGAGATCCGTACCGGGCTCCCGGAGTCCCGGAGTCCGTACCCCGGACGCCCTGGGGCACGGGCCCCTGAACGCCCGGACACCCGGGACGTACCCCGGACGCCGGGGGACCAGTTACCCCCGGACGCCCGGGGCCCGTCAGTCGCAGCGCGGTGCGATGTAGCCGTCACGCCCCGTGTAGACGTACGCGTCGGAGACGAACTGGCCGTTGGCGATGTTGTCCCAGAGGTTCGACGTGCCGTACGGGCCGGTGACCCACTCGCCCGGCTTCTGGCAGTAGATCGGGATCTTCTGTCCGTACGGCATCGTCCTGACGATGCGGTAGCTGGTGCCCGGTCCGGTGCGGACGTTGACCCGGTAGCCCGGGGCTATCGGATAGCGGGTGCCGGTCGCGGCGACGGCGGCGGTTTCCGCTGTCGCCATGGCCGTCGCCCCTTCCGCTTCTTCCACCCCGTCCACCCGGTCCACCCCGTCCTGGATGGGCTCCGCGGTGTGCTCTTCAACGCCCATGTGGGCCTCCCCCGTTGAGAAACGCGTACGCGAGATCGCGTACGACGCGCAGGCTAGCAAGCCCCGTGCCTCTCGTACGTACCATCGACTAGGCTCCGTGCGTCGCATGCGCACGAGCACACGGGGGTGGGCGATGCCGCCGCTGCGAGGAGCCGGAGTGCATCCGGAAGCGGAGTTTCCGCAGTACGCCGGCGCCTACCGCCTTGAGGCCTGTCTCGGCTCGGGCGGCATGGGGGTCGTACATCTGGCGCGCTCGGCATCGGGGATGCAGCTCGCGGTGAAGGTGGTGCACGCGCCGTACGCGGCGGATCCCGAGTTCAGGGCGCGGTTCCGGCAGGAAGTGGCGGCCGCGCGGCGGGTCAGCGGGGCGTTCACCGCGCCCGTCGTCGACGCCGACCCGGAGGCCGGGCGGCCCTGGATGGCCACCCTCTACATTCCCGGGCCCACGCTCGCCGAGCAGGTGAAGCGGAACGGTCCGATGTCCCCCGCCGGGCTGCGCAGGCTGACCGCCGGGCTGGCCGAGGCGCTGCGGGACATCCATCGGGCGGGCGTGGTCCACCGCGATCTGAAGCCGAGCAACGTGCTGCTGACCGACGGGGGCCCCAAGGTCATCGACTTCGGGATCTCCCGTCCGTACGACAGCGATCTGCGCACCGAGACGGGCAAACTGATCGGCTCGCCGCCCTACATGGCTCCCGAACAGTTCCAGCGGCCGCGTGAGGTCGGGCCGCCGGCCGATGTGTTCGCTCTGGGGGCCGTGATCGTCCACGCGGCGACCGGCCGGGGGCCCTTCGACTCGGAGAGCCCGTACATCGTGGCGTACCAGGTGGTGCACGACCAGCCGGACCTCGGCGGGGTGCCGGAGGATCTCGCGCCGCTGGTCGCCCGGTGCCTGGCGAAGGACCCGGCCGGGCGGCCCACGCCGGACGAGGTGATGGAGGCGCTGCTGCCCCCGTCGTACGACGCCGACGCGTTCGTTCCGGCGCAGCGGCGCGGGGCGGTGGTCGCGGCGGCGGTGCCGTCGGCTGCGGAGCGGGACGGTTCTGAGGCGGCAACCCACGTGCGTGCCGCGCCCGTGGTCCGGCGCCGGCGGCTGCCGCGCGCCCGGCTGGTCGTGGCGGCGGCGCTGCTGGTGGCGGGCGCGGGGGTGGGGGCGTACGCCGTGTGGGGCGGCGGTACGGGCGTGAGCCGCCCGGAGCCGGGGCGCGCCGCCGAGGGCGGGGAGGGCAAGGACGCCGGGGCCGTCACGCCGTGGCGTACCGGGCTGCGGACGTCCGGCAGCGCCACACCTGTCTGCTCCACCGCCGGGTCGGGGGCCGCGCTGTACTGCTCGGTGGCCGGGACCGGCACGGCCAGGATCGACCCGGCGGACGGGCGCGTGGTGTGGTCGGCGCGGTCGTCCTCGACGCGGGCCGACCACGCTCCGATCGTCTCGGGCGGGGTCGTGCTGTCCACCGGGCCGGACGGGAGGCTGCGCGCGTTCGACCCGGTGAAGGGCACCGCCGTCCGGGACACCACGCTGTCCGCGAGCCCCGGTGGCGCGTTCCCGGCGGGCGACACGCTGCTGGCCGTCGCGGACGACGGCACGGTGACGGCGCTGGACGGCGCGAGCGGGACGCACCGATGGAAGGGCCCGCTGGCAGGGCACACGCGGCCCGGCTTCGCCCTGTACGACGGGGCGTCCGGGCTCGCCTACGCCTTCGAGCACGCGCCCTCGGGCGGGTCGACCCTCGTCACGGCGGTGGACGCCGTGAGCGGCCGGGCGTCCTGGCAGCGGCGGCTGGACGGGGTGCTCACCCCGGTCGGCACGGCCGGCGCCGGGGAGCTGGTGCTGACGGTGATGGACGAGAACTCGGACACCGCCGAGCTCGTCCGGTACGCCCCCGGAACCGGCGCGTCCGCCCGGGTCGCGCTGCCCTTCACGCTGGACGGGCCGCAGGTGGTCCTGGCCGGGGACATCGCGTACCTGCTGGCGCGGGGCGGGTCGCTGCTCGCCGTCGACACCGCGGCGGACGGTGCGAAGGCGGACCTGTGGCGGCTGGAGACGGGGGTCGGGCGGGCTTCCGCTCCGGTGCTCGGGGAGGGCGGGCACCTGTACTTCTCCGCCGCGGACGGGAGGCTGCTGGCCGTCGACACGGTCCGGGGTGCGCTGGTGGGGCAGACCCGGGCGCGGCTGAGCGGCGGGAAGCTCGCCCACGCCTCGGACCTGCCCGCGCCGGTGACTGCGGGGCGGCTGGTGGTGGGGACGGCTCCGGACGGGTCGGTCTTCGCGGTGGACGGGCTGGCGCCGGGGGGCTGGTGAGGTCCGCCCGGGGCATGCCGGGCCGGGGGTGCCCCGGAGGGTGCCCGGGGGCTCTGGGGGGGTGCCCCGGGGCCGGTGGCGTCCCTCCGGGGACGGCCCTGGGGCCGGTGAGAGCGGGGACCGGCCCGAGGCCGGTGAGAGCCGGGCCGACCCGAGGCCGGTGAAGACGGGGCGCCCGAGGCCGGTGAAGGCGGGGCGCCCGAGGCCGGTCAGCGCCAGGCCGGCCCGAGGCCGGTGAGAACGGGGCTGCCCAGGGGCTGCCCCTGGGCAGCCCCGGACCCCCGCTCCTCGAACGCCGGAGGGGCTGGACATGTCGGCCCAGCGATGTCAGCCCAGCTTGGAGACGTCGCGGACCGCGCCCCGGTCCGCGCTCGTCGCCATCGCCGCGTAGGCGCGCAGTGCGGCCGAGACCTTGCGGTCGCGGTTCTTCGGCGCGTACACACCGTTCAGCGCCTCGCGGCGGGTGGCCAGTTCGGCGTCGTCGACGAGCAGCTCGATGGAGCGGTTCGGGATGTCGATCCGGATCCGGTCGCCGTTCTCGACGAGCGCGATGGTGCCGCCGGAGGCCGCCTCGGGCGAGGCGTGGCCGATGGAGAGGCCCGACGTACCGCCGGAGAAGCGGCCGTCGGTGACCAGTGCGCAGACCTTGCCGAGGCCCCGGCCCTTGAGGAACGAGGTGGGGTAGAGCATCTCCTGCATGCCGGGGCCGCCGCGCGGGCCCTCGTAGCGGATGACGACGACGTCGCCCGCCGTGATCTCCTTGCGGAGGATCTTGTCGACGGCCTCGTCCTGCGACTCGCAGACGACGGCCGGGCCCTCGAAGGTCCAGATCGACTCGTCGACGCCCGCCGTCTTCACGACACAGCCGTCCACGGCGAGGTTGCCCTTGAGGACCGCGAGGCCGCCGTCCTTGGAGTAGGCGTGCTCGACGTCGCGGATGCAGCCGCCCGCCGCGTCCAGGTCGAGGGTGTCCCATCGCTCGGACTGCGAGAAGGCGGTCGCGGAGCGGACGCAGCCGGGGGCCGCGTGCCACAGCTCGATGGCCTCGGGCGACGGGGAGCCGCCGCGCACGTCCCAGTTCTTCAGCCACTCGGCGAGGGTGTCGGAGTGCACCGCGTGCACGTCCTCGTTCAGCAGACCGCCGCGGTGGAGCTCACCGAGGAGGGCGGGGATGCCGCCGGCGCGGTGGACGTCCTCCATGTAGTACGTACCGCCGGGGGCGACGTTGGGGGCGACCTTGGAGAGGCACGGGACCCGGCGCGAGACCTCGTTGATGTCGTCGAGGTCGTACGCCAGCTCCGCTTCCTCGGCCGCGGCCAGCAGGTGCAGGATCGTGTTGGTCGAGCCGCCCATCGCGATGTCCAGCGCCATCGCGTTGTCGAACGCGGCGCGGGTGCCGATGGCGCGCGGCAGGACCGTCTCGTCGTCCTGCTCGTAGTAGCGCTTGGTGATCTCGACGACCGTGCGGCCGGCGTCCTCGTACAGTGCCCTGCGGGCGGTGTGCGTGGCGAGGACCGAGCCGTTGCCGGGGAGGGAGAGGCCGAGGACCTCGGTCAGGCAGTTCATCGAGTTGGCGGTGAACATGCCGGAACAGCTGCCGCAGGTGGGGCAGGCGTTCTCCTCGATACGGAGGATGTCCTCGTCGGAGATGCTCTCGTCGACCGCGTCGCTGATCGCGTTGACCAGGTCGAGCTTGCGCACCGTGCCGTCGACGAGGGTGGCCTTGCCGGCCTCCATCGGGCCGCCGGAGACGAAGACGGTCGGGATGTTGAGCCGCATGGCGGCCATCAGCATGCCCGGGGTGATCTTGTCGCAGTTGGAGATGCAGATCAGCGCGTCCGCGCAGTGCGCCTCGACCATGTACTCCACGGAGTCGGCGATCAGATCGCGGGAGGGCAGGCTGTAGAGCATGCCGCCGTGGCCCATCGCGATGCCGTCGTCCACGGCGATGGTGTTGAACTCGCGCGGGACCGCGCCCGCCGCCAGGATCGCCTCGGAGACGATCCGGCCGACCGGGGCGAGGTGGGTGTGGCCGGGGACGAACTCGGTGAACGAGTTGGCGACCGCGATGATCGGCTTGCCGATGTCCGCGCTCGCTACGCCCGAGGCGCGCATAAGGGCGCGCGCGCCCGCCATGTTGCGTCCGTGGGTGACCGTGCGGGACCTCAGCTGCGGCATCGTCGCTCGCTCCTTCGGCAGGGGAACTGCCTCCGACAGATAAGAAAAGACTGTCTTCGAGCGTACGCCCCGGATCCAAGATCTGGACAGGCTGTCCGGTATACGGGACGCGATGGTCGCTGGGTGGGCATCACGGCGTGGACCCTCGGCGGATGCGCCCAGCTCTCCGTCAAGCTATCCGCTCAGCTCTCCGTCAAGTATCTCTGGAGCGTCGGCGCCACCATCGCGACGATGTCCTCCGGGTCGGCCGACGCGAGCGGCTCGGCGCGGATCACGTACCGCAGCATCGCGATGCCGATCATGTGCGACGCGGCGAGCTCCGCGCGGAACGTCGCGTCCGGTACGTCGAGTTCCGCCGCGATCCGCACCAGCAGCCGCCGCAGGACGAAGCCGCGCAGCACCTTCGCCGCCGCCTCGTGGGTGAGCGCCGAGCGCAGGATCGCCAGGAGCTGGGCGCGGGTGGCCGGGTTCTCCCATACGGAGAGGAAGTAGCGGGCCAGCCGCTCCCCCAGGCCCTCCCGGGGACCGCCGAGGATGGCGGGGATGACGAGGGCCGGTTCGAAGGAGAGCTCGACCGCGGCCGCGAAGACCTCGTCCTTCGTACCGAAGTAGTGGTGGACGAGAGCCGCGTCGACTTCGGCGGCCTTGGCGATGCCCCGGATCGACGTCTTGTCGTAGCCGCGCTCGGCGAACTCCGTACGGGCCGCCTCCAGGATGCGCGTACGGGTGTCGGGGCCTTCGGCGGCGGCCCGGCGGGAGGGGCGGCCCCGGCGCCGGGGGCCGGGTGCGTCCTCGGTCACGGGCGGTCCTCGGTCATGGCCGGTCCTCGGCCACCAGCGGTTCTCGGCCACGAGCGGTCCTCGGTCACGGGCGGCGGATCTCGGAGGCCGGGTCGGCGGCGGATGCGGAGGCCAGGTGGAGGCGGGTGAAGGCCAGCGCCTCCGCGAGGTCGGCCTCGCGTTCGGCGGAGGACATCGCGCGGCGGGTGTTGACCTCGATGACGACATGGCCGTCGAATCCCGTACGGGCCAGGCGCTCCAGCAGCTCCGCGCACGGCTGGTCGCCCCGGCCGGGCACCAGGTGCTCGTCCTTGGCCGAGCCCTTGCCGTCGGCGAGGTGGACGTGGGCGAGCCGGTCGCCCATCCGGTCCACCATGGCGAGCGCCTCGGTGCGGGCGGTCGCGGTGTGCGAGAGATCGACCGTGAAGTGGCGGTAGTCGTCGTTGGTGACGTCCCAGTCGGGGGCGTACGCGAGCATCTCGCGGTCCCGGTAGCGCCAGGGGTACATGTTCTCGACGGCGAACCGGACGTCCGTCTCGTCGGCCATCCGCCAGATCCCGGTCACGAAGTCCTTGGCGTAGTTGCGCTGCCATCGGAACGGCGGGTGCACGACGACGGTGGACGCCCCGAGCTTCTCGGCGGCGGCCCTGGCCCGCTGGAGCTTGACCCAGGGGTCGGTGGACCAGACCCGCTGGGTGATCAGCAGGCAGGGGGCGTGCACCGCGAGGACCGGCACTTGGTGGTAGTCGGAGAGCCGGCGCAGGGCCTCGATGTCCTGGCTGACGGGGTCGGTCCAGACCATGACCTCGACGCCGTCGTACCCCAGGCGCGCGGCGATCTCGAAGGCCGTCGCGGTGGACTCGGGGTAGACCGAGGCCGTTGACAGGGCGACCTTCGCATCGGGGATGCGCACCACTGGTTCTGCCACCTGGACAGCGTACGGGCAGTGGCGCGCCACACCGAGGGGCCCTGGCGGAAAGTGATCAGGGCCATGGGCGTACGTACGGCCTGCCCTGTCGGCACCCGGGCAGGGCGACCCGCTCCGCCGCGCGTCACCCGGGCAGGGCGGCCCGTTCCGCCGGGAGGTGGTCCAGGCGGCGCAGGATGACGCCCTCGCGCAGGGCCCAGGGGCAGATCTCCAGCTCCCCGACGCCGAACAGGTCCATCGCCCCCTCGGCCACCATCGCCCCGGCGAGCAGCTGGGCGGCCCGCCCCTCGGAGACTCCGGGGAGCCTGCCGCGCTCCTCGACGGTCATCGCCGCCAGCTTGGGCACCCAGTCCTCCAGCGCCTTGCGGCTCAGCGAGCGCTGGACGTACAGGCCCTCGGTGGAGCGGGCCGCGCCGGCGATCCTGGCGAGCTGCTTGAAGGTCTTGGAGGTGGCGACGACGTGGTCGGGGCGGCCGGCCCGGCTGAACTCGCCCACGGTCCGCGCGATGCTGGCCCGTACATGCCGGCGCAGCGCCCTGACCTGCTCGGGATCGGCCGGGTCGTCCGGCAGCCAGGCGCTGGTGAGGCGGCCCGCGCCGAGCGGCAGGGACACGGCGGTGTCCGGCTCCTCGTCGATGCCGAAGGCGATCTCCAGGGAGCCGCCGCCGATGTCCAGGACCAGGAGCTTCCCCGCCGACCAGCCGAACCAGCGGCGGGCGGCCAGGAAGGTCAGCCGGGCCTCCTCCTCACCGCTGAGGACCGCGAGGTCGACGCCGGTCTCGACCCGTACGCGGTCGAGCACCTGGTCCGCGTTGGTCGCCTCGCGCACCGCGGAGGTGGCGAAGGCGAGCACGTCCTCGCACCCCTTGTCCTCGGCCGCCTGGACCGCTCCGGCGATCGTCGCCACGAGCCGGTCCACGCCGAGCGGGCCGATCGCACCGCCCTCGTCGAGCAGTTCGGCCAGCCGGAGCTCCGCCTTGTGCGAGTGCGCGGGCAGCGGGCGCGCGCCGGGGTGGGCGTCGACCACCAGCAGATGAACCGTGTTCGATCCCACGTCGAGGACTCCGAGTCTCATACGGGAACGCTACTGCTCCATCGGACTTACTCTGGGCGCGTGCCAAAGACGAAAAAGGCTAAGCAGGACAAAGCCACGAAGAAGCAGAAGACGAACAGGGAGACATCACAGTCGGAGGCGAGCGGCCCCGGCCCGTCCGACGAGAAGGGTGTCGACTTCGCACGGGCCTGGGTGGAGTTCCCCGACCCGGCCGACGACGAGCAGATCTTCCGCTGCGATCTGACCTGGCTGACCTCCCGGTGGACCTGCATCTTCGGCAGCGGCTGCCAGGGCATCCAGGCGGGCCGCGCGGACGACGGCTGCTGCACGCTGGGGGCGCACTTCTCCGACGAGGACGACGAGAAGCGGGTCGCGGGGCACGTGGCCCGGCTCACTCCCGAGCTGTGGCAGTTCCACGACGTCGGTGCGGAGACGGGCTGGGTCGGCGTCGACGAGGACGGTGAACGCCAGACGCGCCGCTGGGAGGGCTCCTGCATCTTCCAGAACCGGCCGGGGTTCCCCGCCGGGGCGGGCTGCTCGCTGCACATCCTGGCGCTGCGGGAGGGCAAGGAGCCCCTGGAGACCAAGCCGGACGTGTGCTGGCAGCTGCCGGTGCGGCGGACGTACGACTGGATCGACCGGCCCGACGACACCCGGGTCCTCCAGGTGACGATCGGGGAGTACGACCGCCGGGGCTGGGGCCCCGGCGGGCACGACCTGCACTGGTGGTGCACCTCGGCCACCTCGGCGCACGGGGCCGGTGACCCGGTGTACGTGTCCTATCGCCCGGAGCTGATCGAGCTGATGGGCAAGGAGGGCTACGACCGGCTGGTCGAGCTGTGCGAGGAGCGGCTGTCCTCACTGCTTCCGATGGCCCCGCACCCGGCGGACCCGCTGCCCGCGCCGGGGAAGAAGCACTGAGGCGTACCGGGGCGCGCTGAGGCGTACGGGGCGACGGAGACGTACGGAGACGACGGAGGCATACGGAGGCGTACGGGCGGAGCCTCCGCCCGTCGGCGCCCAGGTGCATCACCCCGTCGGGGCCCGGGGGCCTCAGTCCGTCGGGGCCGGGTCGGAGGGGCCCGGGTCGGTCGGGGCCGGGTCCGTGGGGCCCGGGTCGGTCGGGTCGGTGGGGTCCGGTGTCGGGTCGGGCGGGTCCGTGGGGTCGGGCGGATCGGTCGGGTCCGGCGGGTCCGTGGGATCGGTCGGGCCGGGGTCCGTGGGCCCGGGGTCCGTGGGCCCGGGGTCGGTGGGGCCGGGACCGGTGGGGTCGGGGCCCGGATCGGTCGGGGCCGGGTCGGTCGGGCCGGGATCCGTGGTGCCCGGGTCCGTGGGGCGGGGCGATTCCGTGCCGGGGCGCGTGGGGCGCGGGCCGCCCGTCGTCGGGGACGTCACCCCGTGACCGTCGATGATCACGGTGGCGCCCGAGGGGGCCAGCGAGATCCGGGCCCGCCACGCCCCGCCCGGCTGTGCGTCCCGGATCACCGAGACCGCGATCGTGGTGCTCTGCCCGGCCGCGAGCGTGCCGGACGTACGGCTGAGGCGCAGCCACCGGGCGTCCGTCGCCGCCGACCAGCTGACCGGCCCCCGGACCGAGGCGGTCAGCGTGAGCGTCGTGACGGCCCCGGAGGTCCGGGCCGTCACCGTCATCCGGGCGTCGCCCCGCTGCGCGCCGTCGGTGCTGACGACCGAGGCGGTGACGTCCGGGACACGGGCGCCGAAGCGGTCGCCGGGGCGGCCGCTGCCGGTGTTCTCGTAGGGGGCGTACGGGTCGCCGCTCATGCCGCCGGCGTCCTCCACCTCCGTGGCGGTGACCGAGGTGCCGTCGTGGCCCTCGCCGGTCTGCGGCGCTCCCCGGTACGCGGCCCACAGGGCGATCACCGGGGCGGCGACCACCGTCGCGACGACCGTGGTCGTCACGACCCGGGCGCGCAGCCGGTCCCGGCGGGCGGCCTGGTCCTTGGGGTCGAGCGGATACCCGGCCCGGTCGAAGCGCGGGCCTGCGGCGCGGGAGCGCTGGGCCTGGGCCATCGCCACGTACACGGAGGGGCGGGGGGCGCCGACGACGGGCAGGGCGGCGACCGGGGCCAGGGCCGCTCCGGGCCAGGGGCCTGCGGCATCCGCCCGCTCGGCGGCACGACGGCAGCGGGGGCAGTCGTCGACGTGCCGGACGAGCTCGCGGCGCAGGGCGGCGGAGAGCAGCACCTGGTGGTCTCCGGTGAGCCGGGCGACGGTGGGGCAGTCGCCGGTCTCGACGACGGCGAGGGCCGCGCGGGTGCGCTCCACCTCGCAGGCCGCGCCGGCCAGCAGCTCCCGGGCGGATGCGGGCTCCAGGCCGAGCACGGCGGCGACGGCGCTCGGAGTGAGCCGGTGGCGTACGGCCAGTTCGAGGGCTTCGCGCTGCTCCGGGGTGGTGCCCGCGGCCTCGGGCCAGGCGAGCGTGGCGAGCTCCCGGCGGCGGGCTTCGGCGGCCGGCGACTCGGCGGGGACGGGGACGGCGGCGTCCTCGGGGGTGGCGGGCGAGGTGTGCTCCGGCGTGCGCTGAGTGGTGTGCGCCCCCTGGTGCCGGGGCGGCGCGGAGGTCTTGGACGCCTTGGAGCCCTTCCCCGTACCGGAGGCCCAGGACGCCTTCCGCGCATCGGAGGGTTTGGACGCCTTCTCCGTATCGGCGGGCTTGGAGTCCTTCCGCGTATCGGTGGCCTTGGCCGTGCGGGGCGGCTTGACCGTCCCGGAGGCCCGGCGGTGGGCCTGGCGGCCGCGCTTGCGCTCGGCGAGGGTGCGGAGGCAGGTCCACCGGGCCAGCGCGTACAGCCAGGATTGACGTTCCTCCTCGGCCGTGGGGCCCCGGGCGTCCTGCCGGTCCGCGATCGACAGGACGGCACCGAGCGCCTCGGTGGCCGCGTCGTGATCGCAGAGCACGGAGAGGCAGTAGGTGAAGAGTCCGTCGAGATACGGCTCGTAACGTGCGGGCGGTCGCGGTGCCGGGGCGTGGGGTGCTCGGCGATGCGCCCGGTGTGCGCCGGTGGTGTGCGTGGGGGTCTCCAGCCTGCTGCTCGTCACCCGGCGACCGTAGGCAAAGGAGCGCATGCCCCAAGTGCCCCTTGAGCACATTTAATCCTTACGGGTGAATGTATCCCTCGAAAGAGGACAGAGATCATGGATTCGGGTGAGTGCGCCCGGGAGTGCTTCCGTGCGCCCTGCGTGCGGACGGGCCGCGCACGCCGACCGTGCGGGCGGCGTTGTCGTACCCCACCTATACGGTGACGCCATGGCTGCCCGTACGAAATCCGCGAAGGACCGGCCGTCCTACCGCTGTACCGAATGCGGCTGGACCACCGCCAAGTGGCTCGGCCGTTGCCCCGAGTGCCAGGCGTGGGGGACGGTCGAGGAGTTCGGCGGCGCCCCCGCCGTGCGCACCACCGCGGCCGGCCGGGTCTCCACGGCGGCCGTGCCGATCGGCCAGGTCGACAGCCGGCAGGCCACCGCCCGTTCGACCGGCGTCGGTGAGCTGGACCGGGTGCTCGGCGGCGGGCTCGTGCCGGGCGCGGTCGTGCTGCTGGCGGGCGAGCCCGGTGTCGGCAAGTCGACACTGCTCCTGGACGTGGCGGCCAAGGCGGCGAGCGACGACCACCGCACGCTCTATGTGACCGCCGAGGAGTCCGCGAGCCAGGTCCGGATCCGGGCCGACCGGATCCGGGCGATCAACGACCACCTCTACCTCGCGGCGGAGACCGACCTGTCCGCGGTGCTCGGCCATCTGGACGCGGTGAAGCCCTCGCTGCTCGTCCTGGACTCGGTGCAGACGGTCGCCTCGCCCGAGATCGACGGCGCGCCCGGCGGGATGGCCCAGGTCCGGGAGGTCGCCGGAGCGCTGATCCGGGCGTCCAAGGAGCGCGGGATGGCCACGCTGCTCGTCGGTCACGTCACGAAGGACGGCGCGATCGCCGGGCCCCGGCTGCTGGAGCACCTGGTGGACGTCGTGCTGTCCTTCGAGGGCGACCGCCACGCCCGGCTGCGGCTGGTGCGCGGCGTCAAGAACCGTTACGGGGCGACCGACGAGGTCGGCTGCTTCGAGCTGCACGACGAGGGCATCACCGGTCTCACCGACCCCTCGGGGCTCTTCCTGACCCGCCGCGACGTGGCGGTGCCGGGCACCTGCCTGACGGTGACCCTGGAGGGCAAGCGGCCCCTGGTCGCCGAGGTGCAGGCGCTCACCGTCGACTCGCAGATCCCCTCGCCCCGGCGTACGACCTCCGGTCTGGAGACCTCCCGGGTCTCGATGATGCTCGCCGTGCTGGAGCAGCGCGGCCGGATCACCGCGCTCGGCAAGCGGGACATCTACAGCGCGACGGTGGGCGGTGTGAAGCTCACCGAACCCGCCGCGGACCTGGCGATCGCGCTCGCGCTGGCCAGTGCCGCCAGCGACACCCCGCTCCCGAAGAACCTGGTCGCGATCGGCGAGGTGGGGCTCGCGGGCGAGGTCAGGAGGGTCACCGGGGTGCAGCGGAGACTGGCCGAGGCACACCGTCTGGGCTTCACCCACGCGCTCGTTCCGACCGACCCGGGAAGGGTCCCGGCCGGTATGAAGGTCACGGAAGTCGCCGACATGGGCGATGCTCTGCGGGTCCTCCCGCGCCGGTCTCGTCAAGAGGCGCCGCAGCCTCGTCAGGAAGACAACGCGCGCCGGTAGACTTTGCCCTGGTCTCGCCCGCCCGTGGACACCGCATGGTGGACGCAAGGGCACCGCAAACCTGTGACCGGAGGAGTGCAGTGGCAGCCAACGACCGGGCGACGACGCCCGGAAAGTCCGGCCAAGGCACCGGCAACGAGGCGTTGATGCGCGCCTCGTTGAGCGCGGTCGCGCCCGGTATGGCCCTGCGGGACGGCCTGGAGCGCATTCTCCGGGGCAATACCGGTGGGCTGATCGTGCTGGGCATGGACAAGACCGTCGAGTCGATGTGCACCGGCGGATTCGTGCTGGACGTGGAGTTCACGGCGACGCGCCTGCGCGAGCTGTGCAAGCTCGACGGGGCGCTGATCCTCGACAAGGACATGACCAAGATCCTGCGGGCCGGGGTGCAGCTGGTCCCGGACGCCTCGATCCACACGGAGGAGACGGGCACCCGGCACCGTACGGCGGACCGGGTCTCCAAGGCGTGCGGCTTCCCCGTCGTCTCGGTCTCCCAGTCGATGCGGCTCATCGCGCTGTACGTGGACGGGGAGCGGCGGGTCCTGGAGGAGTCCTCCGCGATCCTGTCCCGGGCCAATCAGGCGCTCGCCACGCTGGAGCGGTACAAGCTCCGGCTGGACGAGGTGGCCGGCACGCTGTCCGCGCTGGAGATCGAGGACCTGGTCACCGTCCGGGACGTGACGGCGGTGGCGCAGCGGCTGGAGATGGTGCGGCGGATCGCGACCGAGATCGCGGAGTACGTGGTCGAGCTCGGCACCGACGGACGTCTGCTCTCCCTCCAGCTGGACGAGCTGATCGCCGGCGTGGAGCCGGAGCGGGAGCTGGTCGTCCGGGACTACGTGCCCGAGCCGACGGCGAAGCGGTCGCGCACGGTGGCCGAGGCGCTGACCGAGCTGGACGCGCTGAGCCACACGGAGCTGCTGGAGCTGCCGGTGGTGGCGCGGGCGCTGGGCTACAGCGGCTCGCCCGAGACGCTGGACTCGGCGGTCTCCCCGCGGGGCTTCCGGCTGCTGGCGAAGGTGCCGCGGCTGCCGGGGGCGATCATCGAGCGGCTGGTGGAGCACTTCGGCGGCCTGCAGAAGCTGCTGGCGGCGAGCGTGGACGACCTCCAGACGGTGGACGGCGTCGGCGAGGCGCGGGCGCGGAGCGTGCGGGAGGGACTTTCGCGGCTGGCGGAGTCGTCGATCCTGGAGCGGTACGTCTGACGTTGCGCGACGGGTCGGGAGGGCGCCCTGGTGGGCGCCCTCTTTGCGTGCCGCCCACCGGGTCGCCCTCCCGGTCGTCCACCGGGCCGTCCTCGGAGGCCGGACGGGCAGGGTTCACGGGCCCGCCCGGACCGGACGGGCTGGGTTCACGGGCCCGCCCGGACCCGTCGGCGCATCGCCCGCCCGCGCTGAGCGTTCCGTCCTCAAACGCCGGACGGGCTGGAGATGGCCGGGCCGGCCGGATGCGGGCGGGTGCGGGCCGGTCAGTCCTTGGACAGGACGAAAGAGGCTCGCTGGACCGGTTCGCCCGGGGTCTTCGCCTCCAGGAGGTACGTTCCCGGGCCGGCCTTGCCTGCCGGTGGGGTCGCGCAGCCCGGGGCGGACCGGGTGCGGTTCCAGTCCACCGTGTGGATCACGGTCGCGCCCGCCGGGACCTCCAGGAACAGCGGACCGGCCGCGGCGGGGCAGTCCTTCGAGGACCAGATCGGATCGTCGTCGTCGCCACCGGCCTCGGTGACCGTGAGGACCGCGTTCTTCGGCCCGAAGTCGGCCTTGCACGTGGTCGACGAGGTGTTCTTCGCGATCAGTTCGAACTTCGGCCTGTCATCGGGGCCGTAACTGACCTTCGTCCGCAGGCTCAACTGCACCGCGGCGGGCTTGCACTCGGGGAGCGGGGAGCCTGCCGGGACCTGCCGGCCCGCCGTGCCGCCGCCGCCCGCACCCGAACCGGCCGTGTCCGCACCGCCTGTTGACGCCCCGTCGGACGAGGCGCCGTCGGACGAAGCGCCGCCGTTCGCGCCTCCGGAGGACGCACCCGTGCCTCCCGACCCGCCGTCCTCGCCCGACTCGTCGCGGCCGCCCGGCTGTTGGCTGATCGCGGGGCCGGTGCGCGACGGCCCGGGGTCGATCGACCTGGCCGGGTCGGAGCCGCCGGCCTTGCCGTCGTTCCGGCTCCCCCCGCCGCCTCCGGACGTCACCGCCCAGGCGATCAACACGGCGAGCAGCGCAACCAGAAGCCCCGCTACCGCCCTTCGTCGCCAGTAGATGCTGGAGGGAAGCGGACCGACCGGATTGCGCATAGATCCCACGGTCCGAACTCTACGAGAGATCCGGGCCGACTCCGGCCCCACCCGCCGCTCCGGACGCAAGTTTTGCCGATCATCATCACGGGGATCCGGTCACAGGGGACAGAACGGGTGGCGTTGTCCCCTCCTGGGCCGCCGCGCGGGCCGACACCCCCGCGCCCGCGACCACCGCTCCCTCTTCCGTGCCAGGATCGTCAGTGCGATGACTGCCATGACTTCGACTTCAGCCCAGACGCCCCCCGCCGCCGCCTCTCTCCACACCCCCGTCATCGGGTGGTTCGAGCAGCATGCCCGCGATCTGCCCTGGCGCCGCCCCGAAGCGGGCGCCTGGTCCGTGATGGTCAGCGAGTTCATGCTGCAGCAGACCCCGGTGAGCCGGGTCCTCCCGGTGTACGAACAGTGGATCGCCCGCTGGCCCCGCCCCGCCGACCTGGCCGCCGAGGCGCCCGGGGAGGCGGTCCGCGCCTGGGGCCGGCTCGGCTACCCGCGCCGTGCGCTGCGGCTGCACGGCGCCGCGCAGGCGATAACGGAACGGCACGGCGGCGATGTGCCGAGCGAGCACGCCCAGCTGCTGGCGCTGCCCGGGATCGGCGAGTACACGGCGGCGGCGGTGGCCTCGTTCGCGTACGGGCAGCGGCACGCGGTGCTCGACACGAACGTCCGCCGGGTGTTCGCCCGCGCCGCCTCCGGGGTCCAGTACCCGCCGAACGCGACCACGGCCGCCGAGCGCAAGCTCGCGCGGGCGCTGCTGCCCGAGGAGGACGAGCGGGCGGCGCGCTGGGCGGCGGCCACGATGGAGCTGGGCGCCCTCGTGTGCACCGCGCGCAACGAGGACTGCGACCGGTGCCCGATCGCCTCGCGGTGTGCCTGGCGGCTGGCCGGGAAGCCCGCGCACCAGGGGCCGCCGCGCAAGGGCCAGACGTACGCCGGTACCGACCGCCAGGTGCGCGGGCGGCTGCTCGCGGTGTTGCGGGACGCGCTGAACCCCGTACCGCAGGCCGCGCTGGACGCGGTGTGGGAGGAGCCGGTGCAGCGGGCCCGTGCGCTGGACGGGCTGGTGGCGGACGGGCTGGTCGAGCCGATGGCCGATGGCCGGTACCGGCTGCCGCTGACCTGATCGCCCCGCCCCGGCCCGGCACTCCCCAGCCCGGCCCGGGGAGTGCGGTGCCCCGCGCTGTTACACAACCGATGGACAGCCGTGCACCGGCCTACGGCTGCTCCGCACATCGCCGTGACAACGCCTCCGTAGCGTCTTCGACAGCAGGCTGGCCGGACCGCGGAACACCCGCGGCCCGCCGGTACACGGGGACGTTCGGGGACGGAGGCGGTTGTCATGGCGCAGGGCGAGGTGCTCGCGTTCGAGGACTACGTACGCACACGGCAGGAGGCGCTGCTGCGCAGCGCGCGCCGTCTGGTTCCCGACCCGGTGGATGCCCAGGACCTGTTGCAGACCGCCCTCGTGCGCACCTACGGCCGCTGGGACGGCATCGCCGACAAGTCCCTGGCCGACGCCTATCTGCGCCGCGTCATGATCAACACCCGTACGGAGTGGTGGCGGGCGCGCAAGCTCGACGAGGTGCCGACCGAGCAGCTGCCCGACGCGAGCGTCGAGGACGGCAGCGAGCAGCGCGCCGACCGCGCCCTCCTGATGGACATTCTGGGCATTCTGGCTCCCAAGCAGCGCAGCGTCGTCGTCCTGCGACACTGGGAGCAGATGAGCACGGAGGAGACGGCCGCGGCGCTCGGCATGTCGGCCGGTACGGTCAAGAGCACGCTGCACCGGGCCCTGGCGCGACTGCGCCAGGAGCTGGAGAGCCGCGAGCTGGACAGCCGCGAGGCGGTCGCCCGGGAGACCGGGGGCCACCGGAGCGCGGCGCCGGTCACCTCCGCCCGTGTCCCCGCCCAGCGGTCGCCGGTCACGACGGTGCCGGGGGCGAGGGCGCACACACCGGCGCAGCGGAACGGGCGTCACGACGAGCGGGGGATGGAGCGGTGCGCGGCCTGAGCGGAAGCAGCGGCGGGGACGGCTTCGGGGACGGCTCCTTGGGCGGCTCGGACGGATTCGGGGACGGCCCCTTGAGCGGCTCGGACGACGGCGACGCCCCGAGGAGATCGGGCGGGAGCCGGAGCGGGATCGGGAGCCGGGGCTTCCGGAGCGGTATGGCGGCGAGCGGCACGGCCTTGGCCGGACTCGTCGCCTTCGGGCTGTTCGGCGTCGGCTGCTCCACTGGGGGCAACGGCACCCGGGACGAGGGCCCGGCCGGCAGTCAGCCGGTCGCCCGGATCACCCCGCAGGCCAGCCCTTCCGGTACGACCCCGCCCGTCAGACGGGTCGACGCCGTGCGGCTCCTCAAGGAGGATCCCAAGGTGGGCGAGCAGGTCAGGACCGAGCTCAGGCCCTGCGTGGGCAAGGCCTATCCGATCGACACCTCGTACGGGTCGATGACCGGCGGCCGGGCCGCCGACGTGGTGGTCAACGTGATGAGCTGCGCCGATTCGGTCGGCGTCGGAACGTATGTGTACCGGGCGGACGACGACGGCTCGTACGAGAACGTCTTCGCGGCCGAGGTCCCCGCCGTCTACGGAACGATCGACCGGGGCGACCTGGTGGTGACGACCCAGGTCTACGGATCGAAGGATCCGCTGGCCTATCCGTCCGGCTCGGTGGTGGTCACCTACCGTTGGGCGAGCGACCGCTTCACCGAGCACGACCGGGTGCACAACGACTTCAGCCGTGCCGTCGAGGGTGCGGACGGTGAGCTGCCCGTGCAGTCGGAGCCGGTGGAGTCGGTTCCGTCGGACGAACCGGTGGGGCCGGGCCGGGACTGAACCCGGTCAGGAACGCAGTCGTGCCGGTGGAACCGGGCAGGAACGGAAAGCGAGAAGCAGTCCCATGGCCGAGACCCACGTCCTCTTCGTCGAGGACGACGACGTCATCCGCGAGGCCACCCAGCTCGCCCTGGAGCGGGTCGGCTTCACGGTCACCGCGATGCCCGACGGGCTCTCCGGTCTGGAGGCGTTCCGCGCCGACCGGCCGGACATCGCCCTGCTCGACGTGATGGTGCCGGGCCTGGACGGGGTGAGCCTGTGCCGCCGTATCCGGGACGAGTCGACCGTCCCCGTGATCATGCTCTCCGCGCGGGCCGACTCGATCGACGTGGTGCTCGGCCTGGAGGCCGGGGCCGACGACTACGTCACCAAGCCCTTCGACGGCGCGGTCCTGGTCGCCCGCATCCGGGCGGTGCTGCGTCGCTTCGGCCACGCGGCCGGGCCGGACGGCCTGGGCCAGGGCGGTACGGAGGGGGACGCCGAGGCGCTCGGCGGGGTGCTCGTCTTCGGCGATCTGGAGGTCGACACCGACGGCATGGAGGTGCGGCGCGCCGGTGAGCAGGTGGCGCTGACGCCCACCGAGATGCGGCTGCTGCTGGAGTTCTCGTCCGCGCCGGGTACCGTCCTGTCGCGCGACAAGCTCCTGGAGCGGGTCTGGGACTACGGCTGGGGCGGTGATACCCGGGTGGTGGACGTCCACGTCCAGCGGCTGCGCACCAAGATCGGCCAGGACCGGATCGATACGGTCCGCGGCTTCGGCTACAAGCTGCGCGGATGATGCGGCTTACGCGAATGACATGGCTTGCGCGGACGACGCGGCTTGCGGGGATGCGGTCTGCGCGGATGCGGTCTGCGCGGATGCGGTCTGCGGGGATGCGGTCTGCGGGGATGCGGTCTGCGGGGATGCGGTCTGCGGGGATGAAGCGACCGGTGGGGAACAAACGGCCGGTGGGGCGGGGATGAAGCGACTGGCCCTGCGGACCGGTGTCCGCTGGAAGATCAGCATCGCCATCGCGGCCGTCGGCGCGCTCATCGCGGTGGCGCTGAGCCTCGTGGTGCACAACGCGGCCCGCGTCTCGATGATCGAGAACGCCCGCGAGGTGCAGCTGGAACGGCTGCTGGGCGCCCAGCGCTTCTACGAGGCGACGAGCATGCAGAAGGGCGGGCCGAAGTTCGGGGCGAAGCTCAACGACCCGGCGATCCCGCCGAGCCTGCGCGACGAGGTCCGCAAGAACCGCCGGGCCACCCATGTGGCGCAGGGCCCCGACGGGGTCCCCCAGGTCTGGGCGGCGGTTCCGCTGGCGGGCGGGGACGTGCTCTCGCTGCACACCCGGTTCGCGGACCGTTCCGCCACGATCATGGACGACCTCGACCGGGCCCTGATCATCGGCTCGGTCTCGGTGGTCTTCGGCGGCTGCGCGCTCGGGGTGCTCATCGGCGGCCAGCTCTCGCGCCGGCTGCGCAAGGCGGCGGCCGCGGCGGGCCGGGTCGCCCAGGGGCAGACGGACGTACGGGTCAGGGAGGCCGTCGGCGGGGTCGTCCGCGACGAGACCGACGAGCTGGCGCGGGCGGTCGACGCACTGACCGACGCGCTGAACGAACGGATCGAGGCGGAGCGCCGGGTCACCGCGGACATCGCCCATGAGCTGCGTACCCCGGTGACCGGACTGCTCACCGCGGCCGAGCTGCTGCCGCCGGGCCGTCCCACCGAGCTGGTACGGGACCGGGCCCAGGCGATGCGCACGCTGGTCGAGGACGTCCTGGAGGTGGCCCGTCTGGACAGTGCGTCGGAGCGGGCGGAACTCCAGGAGCTGCCGCTCGGCGAGTTCGTCAGCCGCCGGATCGGGCTGCTGAACCCCGAGGTGACCGTCCAGGTGGTGCACGAGTCCTGGGTCTCCACCGATCCGCGCCGGCTGGAGCGCATCCTCGGCAATCTGCTCGGGAACGCCGCCAAGCACGGCTCCACCCCGGTGGAGGTCACGGTCGAGGGCCGGGTGGTGCGGGTCCGCGACCACGGTCCGGGGTTCCCGGAGGCGCTGCTGCGGGACGGGCCGAGCCGGTTCCGTACCGGAAGCATGGACCGGGCCGGGCACGGACACGGTCTTGGCCTGACGATCGCGGCGGGCCAGGCAAGGGTGCTGGGGGCCCGGCTGACCTTCCGCAACGCGGCGCCCTCGGGCGCGGCGGAGGGCACGGGCGGGGCGATCGCGGTGCTGTGGCTGCCGGAGCACGCGCCGACGGTGACGGGGAGCTTCCCGGTGCTGCGGATGGCGGACCAGCGGCAGGCGTCGGACTGAGCCGCGGGTCGGTCCGTCGCACTGAGCCGTGGCAGGCATCGGGCTGAGCCGAGGCGGGCGGCTGCGGACGGCGGACCAGCGGCTGGTCGTCGGACTGAGCCGGGGCGGGCATCGGACCGAGCGCCGGGTCGGGCCCCGTCGGGCAGGGTGACGGAACGCCGACGGCGACCCCGAGGAGTGAGCCGTGAGGCTGTCCTCGACGTCGCCGTCGGTCGGGTGACCCGGGCGCACGCCCCAGGTACCGGGGTGTAACGGGTCCACTGACTCTTTTCGGTTGTACCGCGCGCCCGCCGGTCCCGGCGGGCACCCTTACTCCGGCCGGATCAGATGGAGACGTGCACCGAGCGGAGGAACGCGGCCGGGTTCAGCGCCGAGCCGTAGTTCGGGGTGGTGCGGATCTCGAAGTGAAGGTGCGGGCCGCTGGAGTTGCCGGTGTTGCCGGACAGGGCGATCTTCTGGCCGGTCTTCACGTGCTGGCCGATCTTCACGTTGACCTTCGACAGGTGCGCGTACTGCGAGTACTTGCCGTTGGAGTGCTTGATCACGACGGCGTTGCCGTACGCGGGGCCGTCGCCGGCGCCGTTCGGGCCGGCCTTCACCACGGTGCCGGTGTGGACGGCCACGACGCTGGTGCCGACCGGCACGGCGAAGTCCTGGCCGGAGTGCTTGGCGGCCCAGCGGGCGCCGCCGGTGCCGTAGCTGGCGCTCAGCGTGTACTTCTTGACCGGGGACTTCCAGGAGGCGGCGTTCTTCTTCGCGGCCTTCTTCTTGTCCTCGGCCTTCTTCTTCGCGTCGGAGGCCTTCTTGGCGGCCGCCTTCTTGGCCGCCTCGGCGGCCTTGCCCTGCGCGGTCGCCTGCTGGGCGACCGAGTCGGCGACCGTGCTCGCGGCGAGGGGAGCGGCGGCAGCACCGGTGCTGCTGGAGGCGAACGCCGTACCGGCACCCAGCACCGCGGACGCCCCCAGGCCGGCGGCCAGGACGGCGCCACGGACGCGGAGGGCGGACGGGCGGATGGTGTGCTGGTTCGTTGCGCGCTTCATACGAGGAAGTCCTCCGAAGGTGAGTGGACCCGGCGTGCTGTCCGGGCTTGCTCCACCTTGGTAACCCGCGCACCCATCGGTGCTCAAACACCCCATCTACGAAGAAAAGCCGTAGAGGAAGCCGGCGGAATTCGTCGCGCTTGTCCCTTACGAGGAGTCGGTGCGGGCTACGAAATCCTTCGTGCGGAAGACGTTTAGCGCCTGCTCCATGGGGGCTTTTCCGGACACAGCACCGTGAAACACCTGTATCGCCCACAGCCTCGAAGGGACCTGCCGATGCCGGGCCGAAGGTCCCGCGGCCGATCATGCCCCTTTCTCCTAGTCCGGGTAGTACACCCGTTTCGGGCTGTGCGCCTTGTCACCGCCGGTGGGACCTCGGTCTGTCCGATTCGGGACCTTCGGCCTGCTCCTTCACTACGCTGACGGGAAAGCGGCACCGCACCCCGGGGGGACACCATGACGGCCGAGAACACCCACGCCCACGCGCTGGACGGCATCGAGCTCGCCGATGCCGTCGCGTCCATCCGCAGCCAGCTCATCGACGCGGCGACCCGGGCCACCGACCACCCCGTCTCCTTCGCGGTGGGCGACATCCAGATGGAGTTCACCCTCGAACTGCGCCGGGAGGCCGGAGCGGGCGGCAAGGTGAAGGCCTGGGTGATCGAGGCGGGCGCGGACGCCACCCGCACCACGGGCCGCACGCACAAGGTGGCCTTCACCCTGACCCCGCGCAACGCCGCGACGGGCGAGGCGTGGGAGATCGGTACGGAGGACGACGGGTCGACGGCCGGATTCGGCGGGAGTACGGCCGAGTCCGGCGGGAACACAGCAGAGTCCGGCGGAAGCACAGCCGGGTCCGGCGGGAACACCGCCGGATTCGGCGGAAGCACAGCCGGGGCGCGCGGCGCATCCCGCCCGGGTGACGGCCCGGCGGGCGTCGGCGGCGGGCTCGTACGCCCGTGAGCGCGCCGGCCCCGCCGAGCCCGCCCGTCCTCCACCCCGCCGACCGCACGGTGGTCGTCTCCGGCGCCCTCCAGGGCAGCGGGGTCCTCCTCACCGACCTGCTGATCCTGACCTGCGCCCATGTGGTCAAGACCGGGTCCGTCCACGTGGCCCACCCGGGCAGCCCGGAGCGCACCCGGGCCACGGTCGCCTGGATCGACTACCGCCTGGACGTGGCGCTCCTCCAGGCCGTCGAGCCGGTGCGGCCGGTCCCTCCCGTGCGGCTCGGCGTGGTCGACACCCGCCAGGCGATCCCCGGGTGCGAGATCATCGGCTTCCCCCGCGTCCAGCGCTACGGCCGCGACCAGCGCCTGGAGGCCGACCAGTACACGGCGACGGTCCTGCCCATGGCGGGCCGCGTCCGCGACCTGCTGGTCTGCGACCTCGACGGGCCGCCCGCCGCGCGCCCGGACGACGAGCCCGCCGCCCTGTCCGGGCTCTCCGGCGGCCCGGTCTTCATGGGGGACGTGCTGCTCGGCGTCGCCCGGCAGGTCCCGCGCCGGCGCGACGGCCGCCGGGTCGAGTGCGTCCCGCTCGCCCCGGTCCTGGCGGCGAAGCCCTTCCGCCTCGTCTGTCAGCGGACCGGGATCGACCTGCGCCAGGAGCGTGTCCACGGCAGCTTCCCGAGAGACCTGCGGTACGAGGCGGAGTACGCGCAGGCGCTCGGTGTCGCGTACCGCCGTACGAAGATCTTCGGCCTGGACGAGCTGAGCCGGCACGACGCCGAGTGGGACCTGGACACCGCCTACCTCAGCCTGGAGGCCCAGGCCCAAGCCCAGGACCGGGCGCAGGACCGGACCGCTCCCGCTCCCGCGCCCGCCTTCGCCCCGCCCCTCCCCCAGCGCATCGACGCCCTCCTCGCCGACCGCCCCCGGGTCCTGCTGCGCGGCGAGGCGGGCGCGGGCAAGACGACGCTGCTGTGGTGGCTCGCCGCGCACGCCTCGGCCCGCACCCTGGGCGACGCGCCGGCCCCGCTGAACGGCCTGATCCCCTTCGTGGTGCCGCTGCGCACCCTGCGGGCCCGTGGCGGTACGTTCCCGGGACCGGCCGGCCTGTCCGTCGCGGCGGGCCTGCCGATCGATACGGCCCCGGAGGGCTGGGCGGGCCGGGTCCTGGAGTCCGGGCGGGCGCTCCTGCTGGTGGACGGCCTGGACGAGGTGCCGCCGCAGGAGCGTGAGCAGGCGCATTCCTGGCTCTCGCAGCTCCTGGCCCGCTACCCGGACACCCGGTGCGTCGCGACCGTACGACCGCTCGCCGTCGAGCCGGACTGGCTGCGCTCCGAAGGCTTCGGGGAACTGCGGCTGCTGCCGATGCGGAACGAGGACATCCAGGCGTTCGTGGCCTCCTGGCACCGGGCGGCCCGGCTGTCCGAGGACGACCACGAGCGGCTGGACGAACTCGAACACGACCTGTCCCGCCAGTTCGACCAGAACGCCACGCTGCGCGACCTGGCTCGTACGCCCCTGCTCTGCGCGGTCATCTGCGCCCTGCACCGCCGCCGCGACGGCTTCCTCCCCGAGACCCGCTGGAAGCTGTACCGCTCGGCCCTGGAGATGCTCCTCGGCCACCGCGACCACCGCCGCCGGATCGGGGACCCCGAGGGCATCGAACTCGGCGTCGAGGAATCCACCCAGCTCCTCCAGCGGATCGCCGTCTGGCTGGTCCGCGAGGGCCAGTCGGAGTTCACCCGGGAACAGGCACTGCGCCAACTCGGCCGCGCGCTGGCAGGAATGGAGCGGGTGAGCGCGCAGGGCCCGCCCGAGAAGATCCTCACCCACCTGCTCAACCGCAGCGGCCTGCTCCAGGAACACACCGACGACACCTACCAGTTCATCCACCGGACGTTCCAGGACTACCTGGCCGCGAAGGAACTCGTCGAGGACGACCACCTCAACGAACTGCTGCGGCACGCGGACGAGGAACCCTGGCAGGACGTGATCCTGCTGGCGGCGGGGCACTGCGGCCGCCGCGAACTGGCGGTGCTGGTGGACGGTTTGCTGGACGCGGGCCTGAAGCACGAGGACGGGGCGACGGAGCGCGTCGACCTCCACGTGCTGGCCGCGCTGTGCGCGCAGCACGCGGCGTGGCTGGAGGACCGGGTACGGGAGCGGGTCCGCCGGAGTACGGCGGCGCTGTACCCGTTGCTGGACCACGACCAGGCCAAGTCGGTGGCACGGCTGGGACCGGCGGCCCTGGACGGACTCCCCGCGCCGGAGAGCCTGCCGCCCGACGACCCTTCGATCCGGTACATGGCGAACCTGATCGCCGAGATCGGCGGAAGCGAGGCGCTGGCCCACGCCCGCACCTGGACCCTCGCCCACCCCCAGGCCGCCCATGAGTTCACCCACAGCTGGAAGAGCTTCCCTCCCGAGGCCTACGCCACCGAGGTTCTGGCCCACTGCGACCTCGCCGCTTCCGTGTTGTTGATCAGCGACCGCGAACGGCTCAGGGCCGTTCGGCATCTCCCGTCCCCTCACGCCCTGTCCCTGAGCAGGGATCTGCCGGAGTCGGAGATCAGCGAGGCACTGGCGGGGAAGCACGAGCTGGAGAGCCTCTACATCAGCGACAATCAGCGGCTCGCCGATCTCTCCTGCCTCTTTCCCGTACGCGAGTGGCTGACGCTGCTGTCCATCGGAGGGTGCCCGGACATCAGGGATCTGCGGCCGCTCACGGAGTTCACCGCGCTGAACGTCCTGTTCCTGGATGTCGCGCACGTGCCGCCCGCACACTGGGAGCAGGTCGCGGGCCTGCCCGACCGCCTGGCCCTGCTGGATCTGGAGAACCTCCCGGAGGACGGGCTGGGTCTCATCCCCGCTCACCCCGGGGTCACCCATCTCGGTCTGGCAAGTGACCGCCCGTTCGTTCTGGCCGGGCTCGGCGCCTGGTCGTCGCTGACGTCGCTGAAGGTGTCCCGGCTCAAGAACGTCGATGAGGCGCTCGCCGAGCTGCGTGCGCACTCCGGGATCAGCGACATCGAGTTCAGGTCCTTCCCCCGGCCGGGGCGGCCCGGCGAGGCTGTGCCCGTCCCGTCCATCGAGAGCCTGACCGTGCCGTCCCCGGCGCACGGCACGGACCTGTCGCTGCTCCGCACCCTCTTCCCGGAGGCCTCCCACCTCACCCTGCAGGCCTCGGACCACACCGGGAAGCTGGACCTCACCTCGCTCCACGACTGGCCGGAACTCACGGTGGACGTCCGGGGACAGGAGCACCGCGCGCTTCTCGGAGCGGACGGACTGGGCGATCGCCTCACCGTCGTCCGCTACTGATCCACGGACCGTCATCCGCTGCTGATCCACGGAAAAAAGGGGCTGCCCCGGACCGGCCGTCAAGCCGATTCCGGGGCAGCCCCTCAGTGGTGCTCTACGCGGGTGTCACGCGTCCTTCGTCAGGTTCGGGCCGGCGCCGCCTGCCGCCTGCTCGATCGGCGGGACGTCGGGCAGTGCCGACTTCTCCTCGCCGCGGAAGGTGAACGTCTTCGCGTCACCCTCGCCCTCGGTACCCACGACCACGATGTGACCGGGACGCAGCTCACCGAAGAGGATCTTCTCGGAGAGGATGTCCTCGATCTGCCGCTGGATCGTCCGGCGCAGCGGCCGGGCGCCCATCACGGGGTCGTAGCCCTTCTTCGCCAGCAGCATCTTGGCCTCGGCACTGAGCTCGATGCCCATGTCCCGGTCCTTGAGCCGCTCGTCGACCTTGGCGAGCATGAGGTCGACGATCTGGATGATGTCTTCCTCGGTCAGCTGGTGGAAGACCACCGTGTCGTCGACACGGTTGAGGAACTCCGGCCGGAAGTGCTGCTTGAGCTCTTCGTTGACCTTGACCTTCATCCGCTCGTAGTTCGTCTTGACGTCGCCCTGGGCGGCGAAGCCCAGGTTGAAGCCCTTCGAGATGTCCCGGGTCCCGAGGTTGGTCGTCATGATGATGACCGTGTTCTTGAAGTCCACGACCCGGCCCTGGGAGTCGGTCAGGCGACCGTCCTCCAGAATCTGGAGCAGGGAATTGAAGATATCGGGGTGGGCCTTCTCGACCTCGTCGAAGAGGACGACGGAGAACGGCTTGCGGCGCACCTTCTCGGTGAGCTGGCCGCCCTCCTCGTAGCCCACGTAGCCGGGGGGCGAACCGAAGAGGCGGGAAACCGTGTGCTTCTCGCTGAACTCCGACATGTCGAGGGAGATCAGCGCGTCCTCGTCGCCGAAGAGGAATTCGGCGAGCGTCTTGGAGAGCTCGGTCTTACCGACACCGGACGGGCCGGCGAAGATGAACGAGCCACCGGGGCGCTTCGGGTCCTTCAGACCGGCTCGCGTACGGCGGATCGCCTGCGAAAGGGCCTTGATGGCGTCCTTCTGCCCGATGACGCGCTTGTGGAGCTCGTCCTCCATGCGCAGCAGGCGGGAGGACTCCTCCTCCGTCAGCTTGAAGACCGGGATGCCGGTGGCCGTGGCCAGGACTTCGGCGATGAGCTCGCCGTCGACCTCGGCGACGACGTCCATGTCGCCGGCCTTCCATTCCTTCTCCCGCTTGGCCTTCGCCGCCAGCAGCTGCTTCTCCTTGTCGCGGAGGGAAGCCGCCTTCTCGAAGTCCTGGGAGTCGATGGCCGACTCCTTGTCGCGGCGGACGCCCGCGATCTTCTCGTCGAACTCGCGGAGGTCCGGCGGCGCGGTCATCCGGCGGATGCGCATCCGGGATCCGGCCTCGTCGATCAGGTCGATCGCCTTGTCCGGCAGGAAGCGGTCCGAGATGTACCGGTCGGCCAGGGTCGCGGCCTGGACGAGGGCCTCGTCCGTGATGGAGACCCGGTGGTGGGCCTCGTAACGGTCGCGCAGACCCTTGAGGATCTCGATGGTGTGCGGCAGCGACGGCTCCGCGACCTGGATGGGCTGGAAGCGGCGCTCCAGGGCCGCGTCCTTCTCCAGGTGCTTGCGGTACTCGTCGAGCGTGGTGGCGCCGATGGTCTGGAGCTCACCGCGCGCCAGCATGGGCTTCAGGATCGAAGCCGCGTCGATGGCGCCTTCCGCGGCACCCGCACCGACGAGCGTGTGGAGCTCGTCGATGAACAGGATGATGTCGCCGCGGGTGCGGATCTCCTTGAGGACCTTCTTCAGGCGCTCCTCGAAGTCACCCCGGTAGCGCGAACCGGCGACCAGGGCGCCGAGGTCCAGGGTGTAGAGGTGCTTGTCCTTGAGGGTCTCGGGCACCTCGCCCTTGACGATCGCCTGGGCCAGGCCCTCGACGACCGCCGTCTTGCCGACACCGGGCTCGCCGATGAGGACCGGGTTGTTCTTGGTCCGGCGGGACAGCACCTGCATGACCCGCTCGATCTCCTTCTCGCGCCCGATGACCGGGTCGAGCTTGGACTCACGAGCGGCCTGGGTGAGATTCCGGCCGAACTGGTCGAGCACCAGGGACGTGGAGGGCGTGCCCTCGGCGGGACCGCCTGCGGTGGCCGCCTCCTTGCCGCCCGAATACCCGGAAAGCAGCTGGATGACCTGCTGCCGGACCCGGTTCAGGTCGGCGCCCAGCTTCACGAGGACCTGGGCGGCGACGCCCTCGCCCTCGCGGATCAGGCCGAGCAGGATGTGCTCGGTGCCGATGTAGTTGTGGCCCAGCTGAAGAGCCTCGCGGAGCGACAGCTCCAGGACCTTCTTGGCTCGCGGGGTGAAGGGGATGTGCCCGGAAGGAGCCTGCTGCCCCTGCCCGATGATCTCCTCCACCTGCTGGCGGACCGCCTCGAGCGAAATCCCGAGGCTCTCCAGGGCCTTAGCGGCGACACCCTCACCCTCGTGGATCAGGCCCAGGAGGATGTGCTCGGTGCCGATGTAGTTGTGGTTGAGCATCCGGGCTTCTTCCTGAGCCAGGACGACAACCCGCCGCGCGCGGTCGGTGAACCTCTCGAACATCGTTAATCGCTCCTCAGAGCGGTCGGTCAGTGAGGGGTCGGTCCCCTCCCAGTCCTTCCGCATGCTAGTCCCGCAGGACGGGACAGCTCATTCCAACTGCCGACATCCGTCCGGATCACCCCGCACCGGCGGGGATTCTTACTGCCGAAACAGCTGACAACTGCTCCAACCCGATGGTGCGAGACGATGTTCCCGCAGGCCAGGCAGATACCCCTTTCGCCAGTACGCCGATGGCGAACGTGAGACGCCTCGGCCAGCGTGTCGCCCCTTCCCACTAGGAAAGTCTTACCCGCAATCACTGACAGTCCATGCGGCGCGCCCCGGTTCCCTCCGCTACGGGCGAACAACCTTGCGCTGGTGAACGCTCTCGCGCGCCCCCATGGGCGGCACGCACCGTGATGCGGCGCGAACCCTTCGTAACCCCAGGGGTGGTTCGGCGGTTCATCGGGCATGACCCCCACCGTCCCGCAGCCCCGATCGTCACCCGATGCCGCTCCGGGTTCCGCCGACGCCACTCTCGCCCGGCGGTACGCGGGGGAGCTGGGCTGGGCGACCGCGGGACGTGCTCCGCTGCGGCTGCTCACCGGGGTGCGCTTCGATGTGCTGGAGCTGCCCGCCGAGGCCGGTCACGCCGTGCTGCGGCGCGGGGTGCGCACCGGTCCCGTGCTGCTGTCCGGTGCGCGGATGGGGCTGCTGGTCGCCGCGGGCGGCGCCGATGAGCTGCCGGGGCTGCTCGACTGGCTGGAGTGGGGCCCGGTCCCGCTGGACCTGACCGCCGTGGGTGCGGGGGGCCGCGTCACGGCCCCGCCTCTCCCGGGCGCCCCGGGGGACTCGCCGGGGGCCGCCCTCTGGCTGCGGCCCCCAGAGCCGAGAGATGCGTCCGAGCCGGCACTGCCGGCCCTCGCGGGCTTCGGGAGCAGCGGTGGGGATGCCCCCGATCTCGTACGCCTGGTGGACGCCGCGGCTACGGAATGCCATCGGGTCCGGCTGTCACGCGCCCGTTCCGGGGTGCTGACAAGGGGTAGTGCGGATCAGCCGTTGGCCTTCTCGTAAGCCTCACGGATCTCGGCGGGAACGCGGCCGCGGTCATTCACATTGTGGCCGTTCTCCCGCGCCCACCGGCGGATTTCCGCGGTGTCCTTGTTGCCTCCGGCCACGGCGCGGCCCTTGCCGCGGCCCGTGGCGGCACGGCCACCGGTACGGCGTCCACCCTTGGTGTAGGGCTCGAGAAGGCCGCGAAGCTTGTCCGCGTTGGCCGTGGTGAGGTCGATCTCGTACGTCTTGCCGTCAAGAGCGAACGTGACGGTCTCGTCGGCCTCGACACCGTCGAGGTCATCGACAAGAAGGACCTGAACCTTCTGTGCCACGGGATATCCTTTCATCGAAAATGGAGTACGCGGAAAGGAAACCGCTTTTCTCTCGAAAACACAAACCCCCGGGAGAGGTTCAGCAGCCCGAGAAGACGGGAAACGTACGCGATTCGGACATAGGGTTGCAGGTTCTTCCGCAGATCACAGGTGCAGAAGCATCCGACTGTTACCCAAGGTGTTCGGCTTCACTCGTTCGAGACCGAGGAACTCCGCGACACCCTCGTCGTAGGAACGCAGCAGCTCACTGTAGACATCGGTGTCGACGGGCGTCTCTCCGATCTCGACGAAGCCGTGCTTCGCGAAGAAGTCCACTTCGAAGGTGAGACAGAAAACCCTGCGGACACCGAGCCATCGCGCGGTCTGCAGGAGCTTGTCCAGTACGTGGTGCCCGACTCCCGCGCCCTTGACGCGGGGGTCGACGGCAAGGGTCCGTACTTCCGCCAGGTCTTCCCACATGACATGAAGTGCGCCGCAGCCGATGACCGTCGCGTCCTCGTCGCGTTCCGCGACCCAGAACTCCTGGATGTCCTCGTAAAGGGTGACGGTCGCTTTGTCGAGCAGGATGCCCCCGGACGCGTACCCGTCGAGGAGTCGTCGCACCGACGCGACATCACTCGTCCTGGCCCGCCGGACGGTGATGGCGGGCTTATTTACCGACGGGTCGGTATGGAGTTCGGTTTCCGGATCGCTTTGCGGCTGCTCTGAGGACATGCCCCGACGCTATCGCCCGCTCTCCGGCGTCGCGCCATCGGCCGGGGCGTCATCTCCGGTGGTGCCGGCGGGTGGTTCCGCGGGGTTGCCGGGGGCAGTTTCGGCGGGAGTGCCGGGGGCGGTTCCCGCGGGGTTGGGGGAAACCATGCGAACGGCATCCTCCAGCGCTTCGCGCTGCTCGGCGGACATCATGCCGAAGAACGCGACAAGTGCGGCGGCGGGGTTGTCACTGCGTGACCAGGCTTCGTTCATCAGGGCGGCCGAGTAGGCGGCCCTGGTGGAGACGGCCGTATATCGATAGGCGCGGCCGTCGACTTCCCTGCGTACCCAGCCCTTCTGATGAAGATTGTCCATTACCGTCATCACGGTCGTGTAGGCGATGGACCGTTCCCGCTGAAGGTCCTCAAGGACTTCCCGCACGGTGACCGGCCGGTTCCATTGCCAGACGCGTGTCATCACGGCGTCTTCCAGGTCTCCCAATTGACGGGGCACGAGATCATTTTAGTGCTAGATGCCCCAAATGTTGGGGTATTTACACAGCAAAAGAGCGCACAGCTCTGATGAGCCGTGCGCTCCGGGGACGTACGCCGGGAAGGCGCGGTGCGGGCGGGCCGCTCCCGCGGTCAGACATTCTCCGGACGAGCGGTCTGCTTTGCGGTTTCCGCGCGGGCGAGCGCCGCGTCCACCGCGCCGTCCTCCTTGGTCTTGTTCGGACCACCCTGACTCTTGACGATGATCACGATCAGAGCGATGAAGAAGACGGCCATCACCACGGGGGGCACGAGCGCGGATACATAGTCCATGCCGTCCAGAGTAGCGAGCCGCGGACGGCCCGACGCGGCGGCCTCCCGGTGGATGCCGCCGCGTCGGATGCCGCTGGGAAGTCAGCCGGCCGCCCGCTCCTCGGGCGGCGGCGGCGCGGGCCGGCGGCGCGGCGGGAAGACCTCCGAGGGCTTGGGCATCGGGCGGTCGCCGGGCTTCTGCGGGTGGCCCGGGGCGGCCGGGGTCCTGGGCCGGTCCGGTTCCCGGTCGGCGGCGCGGCCACCGGGCAGGGCGAGCAGCCGGCTGCGGGGGCCGGGCGCCGTGAGCCCGACGGAGCGGCCGGCGAGCCGGGCCCGTACGGAACGTTCGGCGAGCACCTGGCAGCGCTCCAGGAGGGCCGCCGCGAGCCGCCCCCCGCGCAGGGCCCGCAGGGCGGCCAGATCGTCCGGGCGGGGGTCGTAACCGGCCGCCAGGGCGTCCTGGAGCAGTTCCAGGTAGCCGGCGGCGGAACCGGGGAGGGCGTTGCGGTAGCGGGCGAGGTCGGCGAGAAGGAACGCTCGCAGCCGACCCGCCTCGCCGACCGCCTCGTCCACGGAGCCCGCGAGCCGCAGGCAGTCCTGGACATCCTCGTCGGACAGGGGCATGGGATGGAGGGCGATGGCGAGGGCACGTCGGAGCACCCGCAGCTCGTCCGCGCTGAACGCCATGCCGCCTCGTGAACCGTAGGGCGTGGGCATAACGCGACAATACGTGCTAAATGGACAAAATCCGTTTAACTGGTCGCCGGTGGCGCGGCGTGCCCGAACGGCGCCCCGGCCCCGCCCCCGGCCGCTCCCGCAGGTACGCCGGGCTCCCGCACGGCGCCGCTACGACCGGGACACGTTCCGCTCGTACACCAGGCGCAGCCCGATGAGCGTCAGCCACGGCTCGTGCTCGTCGATGACCGAGGACTCCCCCAACACCATCGGAGCAAGGCCGCCCGTCGCGATGACGGTGACCTCGTCCGGGTCGGCGGCCAGCTCCTTCTTCATCCGGGTCACCACCCCGTCGACCTGGCCCGCGAAGCCGTAGACGATGCCGGACTGCATGGCCTCGACGGTGTTCTTGCCGATCACGCTGCGCGGCCGGGCCAGCTCGATCTTGCGGAGCTGCGCGCCCTTGACGCCGAGCGCCTCGACCGAGATCTCGATGCCGGGGGCGATCACCCCGCCCGCGTACTCGCCGCGCGGGGAGACCGCGTCGAAGGTGGTGGCGGTGCCGAAGTCGACGACGATCGCCGGGCCCCCGTACAGCTCGACGGCGGCGACCGCGTTGATGATGCGGTCCGCGCCGACCTCCTTGGGGTTGTCCATCAGGATCGGCACGCCCGTCTTGACGCCGGGCTCCACCAGGACGGCGGGTACGTCGCCGTAGTAGCGGCGGGTGACCTCGCGCAGCTCGTGCAGGACCGAGGGGACGGTGGCGCAGATCGCGATGCCCTCGATGCCGTCGCCCAGCTCCATGCCGAGCAGCGGGTGCATGCCCATCAGGCCCTGGAGCAGGACGGCCAGCTCGTCGGCGGTGCGGCGGGCGTCGGTGGAGATCCGCCAGTGCTCGACGATCTCCTCGCCGTCGAAGAGGCCGAGGACCGTGTGGGTGTTGCCGACGTCGATGGTGAGCAGCATCAGGCGTCGGCCCCGTCGGCGGAGGTGGACGCGTCCACGGCCGCGGACGCGTCGCGGAAGTCCAGGCCGATGTCGAGGATCGGCGAGGAGTGGGTGAGCGCCCCGACCGCGAGGTAGTCGACGCCGGCGTCCGCGTAGGCGCGGGCCGAGTCGAGGGTGAGGCGGCCGGAGGACTCCAGGATCGCGCGGCCGGCGACCAGGGCGACCGCCTCGGCGGTCTCGGCCGGGGTGAAGTTGTCCAGCAGGATCAGGTCGACGCCCGCGTCCAGCACCTCGCGGACCTGCTCCATCGTGTCGACCTCGACCTCGATGGGCAGCTCGGGGAACTCGGCGCGGACCCGCTTGAACGCCTCGGCGACACCGCCCGCCGCGACCACGTGGTTGTCCTTGACCAGGGCCGCGTCGGAGAGCGACATCCGGTGGTTGACGCCGCCGCCGCAGCGCACCGCGTACTTCTCCAGCGCGCGCAGGCCCGCCGTCGTCTTACGGGTGTCGCGGACCTTGGCCCTGGAGCCCTCCAGCACGTCCGCCCAGGCGCGGGTGGCGGTCGCGATGCCCGAGAGACGGCAGAGCAGGTTCAGCGCGCTGCGCTCGCCGGTCAGCAGGTCCCGGGTGCGGGTGGTGACGGTCAGCAGCTTCTGGCCGGGGACCACCCGGTCGCCGTCCTCGACGTGCCGCTCGACCTCGAACTCGTCGGTGCAGACGATCGACAGGACCGCCTCGGCGACCCGGAGCCCGGCGACCACGCCCGCCTCGCGGGCGGTGAAGTCACCGGTGACCGTGGCGTCCTCGGGGACGGTCGCCACGGTCGTGACGTCCACCCCGCCGTCGAGGTCCTCCTCGATCGCCACATGGGCGACGTCCTCGACCTGGACGGGATCGAGCCCCGCCTGGGCCAGCAGCAGGGCGAGCGCGGGATCCAGGCCGCACTCCAGGGCTTCGGGGTCGAATCCATCGCCGCCGCAGCCGCAGCCGTCGCCGCAGCCGCCTTCCGCCGGCACGGACGATGCGGGCGCGCCGACGCTGATCAGCGGTACGTCCACGGGTGTGGGGCGCGGATTCTCTTCGGGCGTGCTCACGGTGACGGCTCCTCGGGGGCGTGGCGGGTGGTGCGGGTAGGGCTGGTGCTTCTCGTGCTGCCGTGCCGCCCTGTGGTGTCCGGCGGTACGGCTGCTTCCCAGCGGTCTGTCTCCAGCGGTCTGTCTCCGGCGGTGTGCCTACCGGCAGTCTGCTCAATCCGGCGGGCGTACGGGCCCGAACGCGGCGGTCTCCGTACGGTGGACGACCGGGGTGCGGTCCGGCGCGATACGGACGACCAGGTGGCGGCGGCCGTGGGCGTCGTCGCGGTCGGGCCGGTCCTCGCGCCAGTGGCAGCCGCGGGTCTCCTCGCGTTCCCGGGCGGCGGCGACCAGGACCCGGGAGACCAGGAGCAGATTGGTGACCTCCCAGGCGTCGACCCCGGGGACCACCGCCTTGGAGCCGTCCGTGTCGGCGGCGGCTTCGCGGTGCAGGGCCTCCAGCTCCTCGGCGGCGGCGGCCAGGCTGTCGGCGGAGCGCAGGACTCCGGCGCCCCGGGTCATGGTGCGCTGGATCGCCGTACGGGCCTCGGGGGCCAGCAGCGGGGCGGGATCATCGGCGTCCGGACCCACGGCCGGCCCGGTGCGGGGCGGGCGGGCCCCGGCGATGTCGGCGGCGATGCGCTCGGCGAAGACCAGACCCTCCAGGAGGGAGTTGGACGCCAGACGGTTGGCCCCGTGCACACCGGTGCAGGCGACCTCGCCGCAGGCGTACAGGCCGGGGACGGTGGTGCGGCCCCGCAGGCAGGTGCGGACGCCGCCGGAGGCGTAGTGCGCGGCCGGGGCGACCGGGATCGGCTCGGTGACCGGGTCGATGGAGTGGGCCCGGCAGGCGGCCAGGATGGTGGGGAAGCGCTGCTCCCACATCTGTGCCCCGAAGTGCCGGGCGTCCAGATACATGTGCTCGGTGCCGTGCTCGTGCATCCGGCGGGTGATGGCCTTGGCGACGATGTCGCGGGGCGCCAGCTCGGCCAGCTCGTGCTGCCCGAGCATGAAGCGGACGCCGTCGCCGTCGACGAGATGCGCCCCCTCGCCCCGTACGGCTTCGGAGACCAGCGGCTGCTGGCCCTCGGAGTCCGCGCCGAGGAACAGGACGGTCGGGTGGAACTGGACGAACTCCAGGTCGGAGACCTCCGCCCCGGCCCGCAGCGCGAGCGCCACCCCGTCGCCGGTGGAGACGGAGGGATTGGTGGTGGCGGAGAAGACCTGGCCCATGCCACCGGTGGCGAGGACGACCGAGGGGGCCCGGACCGCGCCGACGCCGTCGTGCTGGCCCTCGCCCATGACATGCAGCGAGACGCCCGCCGTACGGCCTTCGGCGTCCGTGAGCAGGTCCAGGACCAGGGCGTTCTCGATGGTGTGGAGGGCGGCCTCGCGGACCGCCCCGACCAGGGCGCGGGAGATCTCCGCGCCGGTCGCGTCGCCGCCCGCGTGGGCGATGCGGCGGCGGTGGTGGCCGCCCTCGCGGGTCAGCGCGATGTCGCCGCTGTCCGTGGTGTCGAAGTGCGCGCCCGTGCCGATCAGCCGGCGTACGGCGTCGGGGCCCTCGGTGACCAGGGTGCGCACGGCCTCCTCGTCGCAGAGGCCCGCGCCCGCGACCAGGGTGTCGTCGAGGTGCTGCTCGGGGGTGTCGCCCTCGCCGAGTGCGGCGGCGATGCCGCCCTGGGCCCAGCGGGTCGAGCCGTCGTCGAGGCGGGCCTTGGTGACGACGACGGTGTCCAGACCGGCGGCGGCGCAGCGCAGCGCCGTGGTGAGCCCGGCGACGCCGGAGCCGACCACCACGACGTCCGCGTCGATGGCCCAGCCGGGGGCGGGGGCGGTCAGCCGTATTCCGGTCACGTCAGGGCTCCGAAGGTGAGGGGGATGTTGTCGATGAGGCGGGTGTTCCCGACCCGGGCCGCGACGGCGAGGATCGCCTCCCCGCTCTCGCGGTCGTCCGGGATCTCGGTGAAGTCCGCCGGGTCCACCAGGGCCAGGTAGTCCAGGGCGAGCGGCAGCCGGTCCCGGGCGGCGGCCTCCTCCAGCACGGTCCGGGCGGCGGCACGGACGGCGGCGGGCGCCCCGTTGGGCCGGGCCAGCGCCACGGCCTGGGCGTCGGCGGCGGCGCGGGCCTCGCCGAGCCGGTTCAGCCCGGCGGCCCGGTCGCCGCCGGGTGCGGTGGCACGGGCCCGCTCGTGCAGGGCCTGCTGGGCGGCGAGCCGGTCGCGGGCCGCGAACAGGGCGCGGGGCAGGGCGAGCGCGGTGTGCCGCTCCTCGGCGGAGAGGAAGCGGTTACGGCTGGAGAGCGCGAGACCGTCCGCGTCCCGGACGGTGGGGACGCCGGTGATGCGGACGCCGAAGTTCAGGTCGCGGACCATGCGGCGGATCAGGGCGAGCTGCTGGGCGTCCTTCTGCCCGTAGAACGCCTCGTCGGGGCGGGTGAGGTGGAGGAGCTTGGCGACGACGGTGAGCATCCCGTCGAAGTGTCCGGGCCGGGCCGCGCCTTCGAGGCGCTCGCCCATGGGGCCGGCGGTGATCCGGACCTGGGGCTCGCCGCCCGGATAGACCTCGTCCGCACCGGGGGCGAAGACCGCGTCGGCCCCCGCCGCCGCGGCGATCTCCAGGTCGGCGTCCAGGGTGCGCGGATAACGGTCCAGGTCGGCGGCCTCGCCGAACTGGAGCGGGTTCACGAAGACGGTGACCACGACCTGGCCGTCCGCACCGGCGGCCGCGCGGGCGGCGCGGATCAGCGCGGCGTGGCCCTCGTGGAGCGCGCCCATGGTCATGACGACGGCCCGCTCGGCCCCGGCGGGGCGGGGCAGCGCGTCCAGCTCGGCGGCGGTACGCAGGAGGGCGGGGGCCGGGGCGGCCCGGCGGGGGGCGAGGCCCTCGTCCCCCGTACGGCTGGTGGTCGTCATCGGGTCTCCCCGGGTCCTGTACGGCTGATGGTGGTCGTCATCGGGTCTCCCCCGGGTCCCGTACGGCTGAGATCGTCGTCATCGGGTCTCCCCCGGGTCCCGTACGGCTGAGATCGTCGTCATCGCGTCTCCCCCTGGATCCCGTACGGCTGATGATCGTCGTCATCGCGTCTCCCCCTGGATCCCGTACGGCTGATGATCGTCGTCATCGCGTCTCCCCGGGTCCGGCGCCGCCGGGGCGGCGCTCCTGGTCGGCCAGGACGACGAGCAGGTCCTCGGCCGACTCGGCCTTGAGCAGGCCGTGGGCGAGCGCCCGGTCGGCCGTGGCGCGGGCCATCGCGAGATAGCCGGCCACCGCCTGCGGGGCGTGCGTGCGCAGCTCGCCGATGTGGGCGGCGACCGTGCCCGCGTCCCCCCGGGCGACCGGGCCGGTCAGCGCGGCGTCGCCGGAGCGCAGGGCGTTGTCCAGGGCCGCGCCGAGCAGCGGGCCGAGCATCCGGTCGGGGGCGGTGACCCCGGCCTTGGTCAGCAGCTCCATCGACTGGGCGACCAGGGTGACCAGGTGGTTCGCGCCGAGGGCGAGGGCCGCGTGGTAGAGCGGGCGGGACTCCTCGGCGATCCACTCGGGCTCGCCGCCCATCTCGATGACCAGGGCTTCGGCGGCGAGCCGCAGCTCCGCGGGGGCGGTGACGCCGAAGGAGCAGCCCGCGAGCCGCTGGACGTCGACGGCGCTGCCGGTGAACGTCATCGCGGGATGCAGCGCGAGCGGCAGGGCCCCGGCCCGCAGCGCGGGGTCCAGCACCCGTGCCCCGTACCGCCCGGAGGTGTGGACGAGCAGCTGGCCGGGCCGTACGGCGCCGGTCTCGGCGAGGCCCTCGACCAGGGTGGGCAGCACATCGTCGGGGACGGTCAGCAGCACCAGCTCGGCGCGGGCCAGCACCTCGGCGGGCTCCACCACGGGCACGCCGGGGAGCAGGTCGGCAGCGCGCCGCCGGGAGGCGTCGGAGACGCCGGACACGGCGACCGGGCGGTGCCCGGCGAGCTGGAGGGACACGGCGAGGGCGGGTCCGACCCGGCCCGCGCCGACGACGCCGACCGTGAGGCGGGCGGGGCGGTCCCTCGGGTCGAGGGGTTCCTTCGAAACTGGTGCGTTCACGCGGCGATGGCCTTCCGTTCCAGTCCGCGGGGGGTACCGGACGATTTCTCTGCATGCTACGCCAGCGTTTCGGGGAAGCCTCCCCGCCGCCCACAGCCTGTGGATAACTCCGCTGGACAACTCCGCGAACCGGGAAAACCCATGGGCGCGCTGTCAGAGGTCCGGGTGATGATCGTCCCATGGCGACGATCGATGAGCAGGAGCAGCGGCGGCGCAGGCTGACCGCGTGGCGGGGGTCGCGGCGGGTGCTGGCCCGGGTGGGCGCGGACGGCACGCTGGGCGAGCGGCTGGCGGCGCTGGCGGCCGGCGCCGCTTCCGTACACGATCCGGAGGACTGGACCGATGTGTACGGGGGCGGGGTCGTCGCCGTTCTGGAGCGGCGGGTGGCCGGACTGCTGGGCATGGAGGCGGCGGCGTTCTTCCCGACCGGGACGATGGCCCAGCAGGTCGCGCTGCGGTGCTGGGCGGAGCGTACGGGCGTCGCGACGGTGGCGCTGCACCCGCTGTCCCACCCGGAGCTGCACGAGGGCGGAGCGCTGGGCGCGGTGAGCGGGCTGCGCACGGTGCATCCGACGTCCGGGCCGGGACTGCCGAGCGCGGAGGAGGTCCGGGAGTTCCCGGAGCCGTTCGGCACGCTGATGCTGGAGCTGCCGCTGCGGGACGCCGGGTTCGTGCTGCCGTCCTGGGAGGAGCTGACGGAGGTGGTGGAGGCGGCCCGGGAGCGGGACGCGGTGGTCCACATCGACGGGGCGCGGCTGTGGGAGTGCGGCCCGCACTTCGGGCGGGAGCTGCCGGAGATCGCCGGTCTCGCGGACAGCGTGTACGTGTCGTTCTACAAGTCGCTGGACGGGCTGTCGGGAGCGGTGCTGGCCGGTCCGGAGACGCTGGTGGAGGAGGCGCGCGTGTGGCGCCACCGGTACGGGGGCCAGGTCTTCCAGCAGTACCCGGCGGCGCTGTCCGCGCTGCTGGGCCTGGAGCGGGAGCTGCCGAGGCTCCCGGACTACGTGGCGCACGCGAAGGTGGTGGCCGGGGCGCTGGCGGAGGGGTTGGCGGCGTCGGGGGTGCCGTGGTTCCGGGTGCGTCCGGAGCCGCCGCACACCCATCAGTTCCAGGTCTGGCTGCCGTACGGGAGCGAGGTGCTGGACGAGGCGTCGGTGCGGCAGGCCGAGGAGACGGGTGTGACCCTCTTCCGGCGCTGGTTCGCGGGGGCGGGCGGGACGGGGCTGCCGCCCGGGGTCTCGGTCACGGAGGTGACGGTGGCGGCGGACGGCCTGGAGTGGACGGCCGAGGACGTACGGGAGGCGGTGGCGGGGTTCGTGGGGTACCTGGCGCGGTAGGGCCGGGGCTGCCTGGCGCGGTAGGGCCGGGGCTGCCTGGCGCGGTGGGCCGGGGCTGCCTGGTGGCGAGGGCCTTGCCGGGTGGCCGGCGTCCCGCGCGCGTGGGGCCCTGTCCTGTGGTCGGCCCCCGGCGTCGGGGTTCCGTCCTCACACGCCGGACGGGCCGGAAGGGCCGTCCGGCCCCGGGGCGTGGCGCGTCGGTGGGTGGGTGAGCCAGTGCCGGTACAGGTCGCGCAGGACGGAGCGGTCGTGCCGGCCCGGCGGCGGGGGCGCGGGCTCCGACAGCCGGGCCGCGCGGTAGGTGTCGAGCATGTGCTGCTGAATGGCGTCCATAAGAACAGCCTGCGCAGGTCACGGCCGTGCCGCGCGCTGATTGACAGCCCCCGTCAAATGGCACGACGGCCCGTGCGCGCACCCCCCACTATGGAGGGGTGAGCGTGCATATAAACATCGCGGGACTGCCCGCCGACCGCGTCGTTTTCGCGACTTCCCCCCCTGGCCGAACTGGGCCTCGCCCTGCACGCGCTCTCCGAGCCCGGCCACCACCCGGGGCTGCACGGCTGGGCCACCGCGACCTCGACGGCGATGGACCCCGACCTCGCGGACCGGATGCTGGAGGCGGAGTTCCTCTGGCGGAACACCTTCTCCGACGTGTTCCTGCCGTTCTCCGGGATCCGGGGCGGCGACGGCAGGACCGGGGCGACGCTCGCCGAGGACCTGGACCTGCTGGACCAGCTGGACGACGAACGGTTCGTCGCCGCGGCCCTGGAATTCACCTGCGCCAGCCACTACGGGGCCGGGGCGCCGTCACCGATGAACGACGCGGGGATGCGGAGCCGGGCCCTGGACCTGGCGGCGGCGCGCGGCCCGCAGCAGCTGGAGTTCACCCAGCGGCTGCTGGCCGACCCCACCTCCGTACGCGGCTGGATCCGGCGGCTGTTCGAGGACTGCGACAAGGCGTTCTTCGCCGACACCTGGCGCCGGGTCTCCGTCCAGCTGGTGGCGGACGCCCGGCACAAGACGGAGCTGCTGCGGCGCAAGGGACTGGCCGACGCCGTCGGGGCGGTGTCCTCCGCCGTCACGCTGGACGAGAGCGCGGGCCGGATCAACGTCGACAAGCTGTCCGAGGGCCGGACCACCGCCGTCGACCCGGGCGTCGGCCGGGGCCTGACGCTCATCCCGACCAGCTTCGGCTGGCCGCATCTGATGGTGCTGCACGCCCCGGGCTGGCGACCGGTGATCCACTACCCGGTCCATCTGCCCGACCTGCCGGCGCCCGCCTCCGTGGAACTGCTCCGGCTGCGCCTGGAGGCGCTGGCCCACCCGATGCGGATGCGGCTCTGCCGCAACCTGGCCCGCTCCCCGTACACCACCGGCGAGCTGGCCGAATCCAACGGCATCACCTCCCCCGAGGTCTCCCGCCACCTCTCCGTGCTCAAGAAGGCGGGCCTGGTCACGACGCGCCGCCGCGGCCGCTATGTCCTGCACCAGCTGGACCTGACGGTCGTCGCCCGGCTCGGCAGCGACTTCCTGGAGGGCGTCCTGCGCTGAGCGGCTGCCCGGTGGCCTTCGGCCGAAGGCCACCCGACAGGCTCCGGGCCGGACCTCCTCAGCCCGCGCCGCCGCCGGCCCGGACCAGGCCGGTCTCGTAGGCGAGGACGACGACCTGGACCCGGTCGCGGAGGTTCAGCTTGGTGAGGATGCGGCCGACGTGCGTCTTGACCGTGGCCTCGGAGAGCACCAGGCGGGCCGCGATCTCCCCGTTCGACAGGCCCTGGGCGACCAGGAGCATGACTTCCCGTTCGCGTTCGGTGAGCTTGCCGATGTGCTTGTTCTTCGGTTCCTTGTCGCCGCTGGGCAGCATCGGTGAGAAGCGGTCGAGCAGCCTGCGGGTGGTGGACGGGGCGACGACCGCGTCACCGCTGTGCACGGAACGGATCGCGGCGAGCAGCTCGGCGGGCGGCACATCCTTGAGCATGAAACCGCTGGCCCCCGCCTTCAGCCCGGAGAAGGCGTACTCGTCGAGGTCGAAGGTGGTCAGGATGAGCACCTTCGGCGGGTCCTGCTGCGCGCAGATACGGCGGGTCGCCTCGACGCCGTCCAGCCGGGGCATACGGACGTCCATCAGGACCACGTCGACGGCGGTGGACCGCAGGATCTCGATCGCCTCCGCCCCGTCCCCGGCCTCGGCCACGACCTCCATGTCGGGCTGGGCGGCGAGCACCATCCGGAAGCCGGTCCGCAGCAGCACCTGGTCGTCGACGAGCATCACGCGGATGGCCATGGTCATGGGGATCGTGTCCTGTCCTGGGTCGGTCGTGGTGGTCGTGGAAGCCGGCAGGGATCTCGTGAAGCCGGCAGGAGTCCCGTAAGCCGGCAGCGGGTCTCGTGAAAGCCGGCCGGGACAGCCGAGCGGACCGGGTCAGTCCGGGGACTTGAGCGGCAGCAGGGCGCTGATCCGGAAGCCGCCGCCGGGCCGGGGCCCCGCGTCCAAGGTGCCTCCGACCATGCCGACCCGCTCCCGCATCCCGATCATCCCGTGCCCGGCGCCGTCCGCGCCGCCGTCCTCGTACAGCTCGTGCGCCGCGCCCCGGCCGTCGTCCTCGATCAGCAGCCCGAGGCCGTCGTCGAAGTAGACCAGCCGGACGCTGGCCCCGGCGTCGGGTCCGCCGTGCTTGCGGGTGTTCGTCAGGGCTTCCTGCACGACGCGGTACGCTGTCAGCTCCACGCCGCTGGGCAGCGGGCGGGGGGTGCCCTCGACCTTGAAGTCGACCTCCAGGCCGGTCTGCCGCACCTGCGCGACCAGGTCCTCGATCTGTTCCACATCGGGCTGGGGGACGTACTCGCCGCTCTCCGGGGCGTCACCGGTCCGCAGCACACCGAGCAGCCTGCGCATCTCGGCGAGTGCCTGGCGGCCGGTGCTGGAGATGGTCTCCAGCGCCTGGCGGGCCTGGTCGGGGGCGGCGTCCATGACATAGGCGGCGCCGTCGGCCTGGACGACCATCACGGACACGTTGTGCGCGACGACGTCGTGCAGCTCGCGGGCGATCCGGGCCCGCTCGGCGGCGACCGCGACCTTGGACTGCGCCTCGCGTTCCCGCTCCAGGCGGGCGGCACGCTCCTCCAGCTGGTCGAAATAGGCGCGCCGGGTCCGCAGCGAGTCCCCGAGCACCCAGGCCAGCACGAACGGCACGGTCATGATGACCGTCACGAAGATCGCCTGGGGCCAGGAGCCCCCGGGCTCGGTCTGCCACCGCAGCTGCGACAGGGCGGCCGCGCCCAGGCTGCAGACCAGGGCGAGCCGGGACGCCCAGCGCTCCCCGACCGTGGCCACGGTGTACGTGATCACCAGCATCGCGAAGTTCCCGATGCCCGGCCGGACGTCGAGCACCAGCTGCACGACGCCCACCAGGATGGCGAGCAGCAGCATCTTCTCCGGGGCCCTGCGGCGCAGCGCCACCACCGTGGAGAGCCCCAGCACCACCGGAACGGCGACGAGCTCCTCGCGCCCCGCGTCGTACATGCCCGACGCCATCGACACGCCGGAGAGCCCGAGGAGGAAGACGGCCCAGAAGACGTCGACGCCCGTCGGGTGTCTGCGGATGAAATCGTAGAGGCGCTGCACGTAACCCAGCGTAGGGACAGCGGATCGGTGCCCGGGTCAACCGGAGGGTCGATCCAGGTCCTGGGACCGTACTCCCCAAGGTGGAGAATTGCCTATGTGACGGGCGAGTGGCGTGGGTGGCGGGAGGCGGCTCAGGCCGCTCTGTACGGATATGAGGGGTTTTATCGCAGCTCGCTGCGGAGCCCGGAGGGACCGGCGGGCCACTTCCGTACGTCGGTCCACGCCTCGCCCCTCTTCGCGGCGGCGGTGGCCCGGCTGCTGACCGGAGTCGCCCGGGAGCTGGACACCCGCACGGTCGCGCTGGTCGATGTCGGGGCGGGGCGGGGCGAGCTGTTGACCGGAGTGCTGGCCGCGCTGCCGGAGGGGCTGGAGGTGGCCCCGTACGCCGTCGAGGTCGCCGCCCGGCCCCCGGGCCTGGATCCCCGGATCGAGTGGTGCGCGGAGCCGCCCGCGGGGGTCACCGGGCTGCTGTTCGCGAACGAGTGGCTGGACAACGTTCCGGCCGAGGTGGCGCAGGCGGGCGCGGACGGCGTCCCCCGGTACGTCCAGGTGCGGACCTCCGACGGCGCGGAGCGGCTCGGCGACGCGGTGACCGGGGCGGACGCGGCGTGGCTGGAGCGCTGGTGGCCGCTGTCCGCGCCGGGCGGGCGGGCGGAGATCGGCCGCCCCCGGGACGCGGCCTGGGCGCGGGCGGTGGGCTCGCTGACCGCCGGTCTCGCGGTGGCGGTGGACTACGCGCACGTACGGGGCGCCCGGCCGCCCTTCGGGACGCTGACCGGCTTCCGGGGCGGGCGCGAGGTGCGTCCGGTGCCGGACGGCTCCTGCGACCTGACCGCCCATGTGGCGCTGGACGCCTGTGCGGCGGCGGTGCGGCACGCAAGCGCCGAGCTCACCGGGCAGCGGGCGGCGCTGCACCGGCTGGGGGTCAGCGGTGACCGGCCGCCGCTGAGCCTGGCCGCCACCGATCCGGCGGGCTACGTACGGGCGCTGGCGGCGGCGGGCGAGGCGGCGGAGCTCACCGCCCGCGGCGGCCTCGGCGACTTCGGCTGGCTGCTGCACCGGGTGGGGCCGGAGCGCGGGTGACCGCCCCGGCGCCCGGGGACAGCGTTCCCTGACCCCGGGGCGCCGGGGGCAGGGAATACTGTCCCGCATGACGGAGACGACGATCGGCATCGGCGGAGCGGCGGAGAGCACCGACATGGTGCTGAACATCGGTCCCCAGCACCCCTCGACGCACGGGGTCCTCCGGCTGCGGATCGTGCTGGACGGCGAGCGCGTCCAGCACGCGGAGCCGGTCATCGGCTATATGCACCGGGGCGCGGAGAAGCTCTTCGAGGCGCGCGACTACCGGCAGATCGTCATGCTCGCCAACCGCCACGACTGGCTCTCCGCGTTCTCCAACGAGCTGGGCGTCGTGATGGCCGTCGAGCGGATGCTCGGCATGGAGGTCCCCGAGCGCGCCGTGTGGACGCGGACGCTGCTCGCCGAGCTGAACCGGGTCCTCAACCACCTGATGTTCCTCGGCTCCTACCCCCTCGAACTCGGCGGCATCACCCCGGTGTTCCATGCCTTCCGGGAGCGTGAGGAGCTCCAGGCGGTGATGGAGGAGGTCTCCGGCGGGCGGATGCACTACATGTTCAACCGGGTCGGGGGGCTCAAGGAGGACGTCCCGGCGGGCTGGGCCGGCCGGGTCCGCGACGCCGTCGCCTCCGTCCGTTCCCGCATGGACGTGTACGAGAACCTCGTCCTCGGCAACGAGATCTTCCGGGGCCGTACGCGCGACGTGGGCGTGCTGTCCGCCGCGGCGGTGCACGCGTACGGGGTGTCGGGCCCGATCGCCCGCGCCTCGGGCGTCGACTTCGACCTGCGGCGCGACGAGCCGTATCTCGCGTACGGGGAACTCCAGGGCACCCTGAAGGTCGTCACCCGGACCGAGGGCGACTGCCTGGCCCGCTTCGAGTGCCTGCTGGAGCAGACCCTCAACGCCCTGGACCTGGCCGACGCCTGCCTGGACCGGATGGCCCACCTGGCGCCGGGGCCGGTCAACCAGCGGCTGCCCAAGGTGCTCAAGGCGCCGGAGGGCCACACCTACGCCTGGACGGAGAACCCGCTCGGCGTCAACGGCTACTACCTGGTGTCCAAGGGCGAGAAGACGCCCTACCGGCTGAAGCTGCGCTCCGCCTCGTTCAACAACATCCAGGCGCTCACCGAGCTGCTGCCGGGCACCCTGGTCGCCGACATGGTGGCGATCCTGGGCTCGCTGTTCTTCGTCGTCGGCGACATCGACAAGTAGCGGGCATCAACACACGGCAGGCACGGCCACGTACAGGCACGGCCATGGAGCGGGCGGGGCCACCTGGTTACGGGGCGGCTCGGTCGGGGGCCTTCGTCAGGAGACCGCGCCGCGCAGCCGGGCGACGTCGATCTGCTCGGTCTCGTCGTGCGCGGTGAGGTCGATGACCTTGCCGACGGCCTGGTTCCGTACCGCTCCCGTGCGGTGGGCGGCGAGCGCCTCCTCGCCGACGACGTCCGCGAGGTCCTCGTTCTGGACGGCCTCGATCGCGGCGCTCACCTGCTGGGCGTTCTGTGTGTTCTGGCCGCTCTGGGTGCCGAAGAAGTCGAAGTTGCCCTGGGGGACCAGGTGGCGGCGCGTGGCGTACGGGACGACGGCCGAGGCGGCCGGGATCGCGCGCGGCACATGCGCCGGCGCGATGGAAGACGGGGTCTTCGCACTCGGGAGCGCCGGGGCGTCCGGGGCGTCTGGGGTGTTCGGGGCGTCCGGGGCCTGTTGGGTCCCCTGGGCCTGCTGGGCCTGCTGGGCCTGCTGGGTGCCCTGAGTCCCCTGGGCCTGCTGGGTCTTGGCGAGGGCCGGGGCGTTCGGGTTCCGCGGGGCCGGGGCGGGCGGGTTGGTCGGGTCCTGCGGGGCCGGGCCCGGGGCGGGCGGGTTGGTCGAGGGGCGGCGGTGCTGGTGGTCCAGGTGCTCGCCCGCCCCGGTGGCCGCCGCGTCCTTCCCCTTCGGGCTCTGCGCCTCCGCATCCCGGTGCCGGTCGTCGACGGCCGACTGACGCCGCCGGACCGCCTCCACCGTCCGGCGGGTCTCCTGGAGCGCCGCGTTGCGCGTGAGGTTCATCAGGGCCTCGTCCGCGCGGCGGTACGACTCCGGCGTCGGCGCCGACCTCGCCGGCAGCGCCTTCGGGGCCGCGGCCTCGATGGCGAGCTGCCTGCGGCCCTCCAGCGCGCCGGCCCGCTCGGTCTCGGCGTTGGCGTAGCGGCGCAGCAGTCCGGCGTGCTCCCCGCGGAGCCCCGCGAGCTCGACGCGCTTACGGCGGAGCTTGGTCTCCAGACGGGTGCGCAGCTCGCGCGACTCCTCCAGATCCTGCTCCAGCTCGGCTATCCGCTCCTCGGCCCGCCACTCGTCACCGGCGCGGGCCCGCGTCAGCTCGGCGACCCGCAGCCCCGCCGCCCGGTCCCAGCTGCGCATCAGATACGCGCCGGTCACAGCGGCGGCCGCCACGGCGGCCACCAGGCCGCGCAGGACCAGGGGTTCGGCCAGCAGCCAGGCGCCGGAGGCACCGACGACCGACACTCCCGCCACCACGGAAGGCGGCAGGATTTTGTGGAGGGGCGGCGAATGACGGTGGCGTCCACGTGACATGGCCTGAAATTTACCGTGTGTACGCGCCACTTGGGGGGCCGCCCGGCAATCTGTTCCCCGCCGGTTACCTCGCGGCCCCCCCAAAAGACCTTCATGCGCCCGCCACCCGCCCCTTTACCTCGTGACTTCGCGACCTCGTGACTTCGCGACCTCGTGACTTCGCGACCTCGTGATCAGGATCTACTTCTTGATCAGGCCGTTCGACTCCAGATACTCCTTCGCCACGTCGGCCGGCTTGGCGCGCTCGGCGTCGACCTTCCGGTTCAGCTCGGCGAGATCTTCCGTGGTGAGCGCGGCCGTGATCCTGCCCAGGGCGTCGGCGATCTCCGGCGCACCCGCGTCCTTGGCATTCAGAACGGGAAGGACGTTGTCCGCGTTCTGGAGGTTCTTGTCGTCCTCCAGGAACACCAGCCCGTCCAGCACCGCGTCCGTGGTGGTCGTCAGGACCAGCTGGACCTTGCCGTCGCGGACGGCCTGCTTGGACTGCGGGGTGCCGACGCCCTTGGGGTCGATACCCGTGACGTCGATGCCGTACGTCTCCTTCAGGCCGGGTGCGCAGAACGGCCGCACCTCGCACTCGTCGCCCGCCGCGATCTTGACCTTCAGCTTCGACTTCCCGAGATCGGAAAGCGTCTTCAGGTTGTTCTTCTCGGCGAATTCCTTGGACACCGCGAAGGCGTTCTGGTCGACGGCCTTCCCCGCCGGGAGGACCGTGAGACCCAGCGGGGTGGCGAGCCCTCTCAGGGCGGTGACCGTGGCTTCGACGTCCCCGGAGGCCACGGGCTCGGCCTGTGCCTTGCCGGCCCCGTTGACCTTGGCGTTGAGGAATTCGGCGAGGGTGGCGGCGTACTCCGGTACGACGTCGATCTCGCCCTTCTCCAGCGACGGCTCGTACAGCTCACGGTTCTTCACCGTGGTGATCGAGGTGCTGTATCCGGCGTCGCCCAGGATCTGCGCGTACAGCTCGGCGAGCACCTTGGACTCGGTGAACGAGGCCGAGCCGACGACCAGGGAGCCCTTCTTGCCGTCGCCCGCCGAGGAGCCGGAACCGTCCTTCTCCTTCTCCAGGCTGTCGCCGCCGCAGGCCGCCAGCGACCCGGCCAGGGCCACCATGCCGATGACCGCTCCGGCTATCCGCGAGGTCCTGCTCATGTGTTGTTCTCCGTCCGAACAGAAGAAAAGTAACCAGAAGGAAAGTGACCAGCAGAAAGATGTGCGCTCACGCGGTCCGCCGGCGGCGCAGCGGTGACAGCAGCCGGTCCAGGCCCACCAGCACCCCTTCCACCAGCAGGGCGAGACCGGCGACCAGCACCGCGCCCGCGAAGACCTGGGCGGTGTCGTAGGTGTTGAACCCGGCGGTGATGATCCGGCCGAGCCCGCCGAGGCCGACCATCGCGGCGATCGACGCGGTGGCCACGACCTGGACGGCGGCGGACCGCAGCCCGGTCATGATCATCGGGTAGGCGAGCGGCAGCTCGACCCGCACGAAGAGCTGCCCGCCCGACATCCCCATGCCACGCGCGGCCTGCACCACGGCCCGGTCCACCTCCCGCATCCCGACGTAGGCGTTGGTCAGCAGGGGCGGCACCGAGAACAGCACCAGCGCGATGATCGTGGGCCAGTACCCCGAGTTGCGCAGGGGCGTGACCATGAACAGGGCCAGCACCGCGAAGACCGGGACGGCACGTCCCACGTTGGAGATGTTGACCGCGAGCGCACCCCCCTTGCCGATGTGCCCCAGATACAGGGCGAGCGGCAGGGCTATCGCGCAGGCCACCGCGAGGGCGGCCCCGCTCACGTACAGATGCTCGCCGAGCCGGTTCGCGGCCCCGCCGTCCCCCGACCAGTTGGCCCCGGTGGTCAGCCAGGTCCAGGCGTCGCCGATGACTCCCACGGGTCAGCCCGCCTCCACCTTCGCCGCGGCGGGCCGGCCCGCCGCGGATATCCGGGTCCAGGGCGTCAGCAGCCGCTGGCAGCCGAGCAGCAGCAGGTCCGCGGTCACCGCGAGCAGCACGCACAGTACCGAGGCGGTGAGCACCTGGGCCTTGAAGAAGCTGGGCAGCGCGTCCTCGATGAGATTGCCGAGGCCCCCCTTGCCGACGAGCGAGCCGACCGTGGTCAGCGCGACCGTCGACACGGTGGTTATCCGCAGCCCTGCCATCACCGCGGGCAGTGCCAGCGGGAGCTCCACCTCCCACAGCAGCCGCGCCGGTCCGTACCCCATGCCGCGGGCGGCTTCCTTGGCCTCCTGCGGCACCGCTGCGAGCCCGGCCAGGATGTTGCGTACGAGGATGGTCAGGGAATAGAGCACCAGGCCCGTGACGACGAGCGCGGCCGACAGCCCGAACAGGGGCAGCAGCAGCGAGAACATCGCCAGCGAGGGCACGGTGTAGAGCACGGTCGTCAGCCCGAGCACCGGTCCGGCGAACCGCCGGCCCCGGCGGGCGAGCAGCGCCAGCGGAAAGGCGACCGCGAGCCCGATCAGCACCGAGACCACCGTGATCCCGATGTGCTGCACGGTCGCGTCGGTCAACTCCTGGCTGCGGGAGCGCAGATACTCCCCGCAGATCCAGTCGTTCGTCACCAGGCAGCTCTGCTCGGCCATCCGCCCCCCCACCTCCCGCATTCCCTCGTCCCCCGGAGTGCCCCGGACCCCCGGATCGCCCCGGATCTCCCCGGATCGAACTGATGACTGGCAAGCCTATCCTCGACCACTGACAATCGCGGAGGCTGTCGCATTCCGGCGACCTGCCCTTCACGGAACGCCCTCCACAATGGGGAACCATGATCCGTTTCGAGCACGTGACCAAGCGGTACGCCGACGGCACCACCGCCGTCGACGACCTTTCCTTCGAGGTCGCCGAGGGTGAACTGGTCACGCTCGTCGGGCCTTCCGGTTGCGGCAAGACGACCACCATGAAGATGGTGAACCGGCTGATCGAACCGACCGAGGGCGGGATATTCCTCGACGGGGACGACATATCCACCATCGATCCCGTCCAACTGCGCCGCCGAATCGGCTATGTGATCCAGCAGGTGGGGCTCTTCCCGCACAGGACGGTGCTGGAGAACACCGCGACCGTTCCCCATCTGCTGGGCTGGAAGCGCGGAAAGGGACGCGAACGCGCCGCCGAACTCCTCGACCTCGTCGGACTCGACCCCTCCGTCTATGGTGACCGCTATCCGGAGCAGCTTTCCGGCGGTCAGCGCCAACGCGTCGGCGTGGCCCGTGCATTGGCCGCCGATCCGCCCGTTCTCCTGATGGACGAGCCTTTCGGGGCAGTCGATCCGGTCGTCCGCGAGCGTCTCCAGAACGAATTCCTGAAACTCCAGGCCCAGGTCCGCAAGACCGTGCTGTTCGTCACGCACGACATCGAGGAGGCCGTCCGCCTCGGCGACCGGATCGCCGTCTACGGGCAGGGCCGCATCGAGCAGTTCGACTCCCCCGCCACCGTGCTCGGAGCCCCCGCGACCCCGTACGTGGCCGACTTCGTCGGCGCGGACCGCGGGCTCAAGCGGCTCTCGGTGACGCCCATCGAGGAGAGCGACCTCGACCAGCCGCCGGTCGTCCACCTCGACGACCCGCTGGCCACGGCCACCGAACGGCTCAGGTCCGAGGGCGCACGCTGGGCGGTCGTCCTGGACGGCCGGGACAACCTCCACGGCTGGATCCCCGCCGACGCGACCACCGACGCGACCACCGATAGGACCACCGGCGCGACCGCCGACACCAGGGGCGTCACCAAGGCCACCGTCCGCGAACACGCCCGCCGGATGGAGGCCTGGCTCCCGCTCGGCGCACCCCTCAAGCAGGCCTTCGCCACCATGCTCCAGCACGACGCGGGCTGGATCGCGGTCATCGACAAGGAGAGCGAGGGCCGCTTCCTCGGCGTCCTGACCCCCGCCCGGCTGCACGAGGCCCTGCGCCGTTCGATCGACGCGGACGCCCAGGACGTACCGCGCGCCGAGGTCGCCGTGGAGACGGTGGCGACGATCGCCACCACCGCTTAGACAGCTGGGGCTCAGTTCTCGCTGAGGCGGGCGCTCAGCCACTCCAGAGCCGGCGGGATCTCCCGCCGCCAGGTGGTGAAGTTGTGCCCGCCGCTGTCGAGCACGATGGACGACACCCGCGCGGGCGCCTTCACCTTCCCGATGAACTTCACCGTGCTCCCGAGGTTGCCCTCGCCCTCCCGGGACGTCGTCACCAGGAACGAGCCGCCGGACGGCGGCTCGTTCTCCAGGGTCCACATCAGGTCGGCGCGGTTGCGCAGTTCCTCGCTCCCGTGGAACAGGTCGCCCGTCGTCGGGTCCTCGGCGGCCTTGTAGTACGCGGAGAGCCCGGCGCTCGCCGCGTACCGGTCCGGGTGGCGCATCCCGATCTTCAGCGCGCAGTAGCCGCCGGTCGAATTGCCGATGATGCCCCAGTTGCGGGCCTTCTCGCCGACCCGGTAGGATCCCGCGATCGCCTCCGGCAGGTCCTTCGCGAAGAACGTCTCGGTCTGCGGGCCCTTCGGGATGTCCACGCACTCCGTGTCCCGGGGCGGCGCGACCGTCGGCCGCAGCATCACCAGGATCATCGGCTGCGCCTTGCCCGCCTTCACGCGCTCGTGCGCGGTCTGCGGGTAGCGCAGCCCCTTCAGCAGGTTCTCCGCCGTGCCCGGGTAGCCGGTGAGGACCACGGCCGCCGGGAACCTCCGCCCGGCGTACGCCGCCCGGAAGTACTCCGGCGGCAGATAGACGTACGCCGGTGCCTCGATGCCCGAGGTCCGCCCCAGGACGACCACCTTGTCGATCCGCCCGCCGACCGACGGCACCCGGCCGCCCGGCACGTCCGGGTGCTGGGTGCCGATCCGCGCCATGTGCCGCGAGCCGGACCCGCTCCGCGCATGGTCGGTGACCACACCGAGTTCCTGCTGCCGGCCGAAGAGGTCGGCCCAGGAACCGTAGAAGAGGAAGGCGTTGTTGGCCGCCAGGCCCACCGCGGCGAACAGCGTCAGCTGGGTGGCCAGCAGGAGCCCGATCCGGCCCGACACGGCGGCGGCGCCGGGCCGGGCCAGGTGCGGCCAGAACCGGACCGTGGCGGCGAACAGCGCGACGGCCAGCACCGCCACGACGACGAGAACTGGTGTGCTGGTGAGACCCATGAGTGAGCTTTCTCTGCGATTCCGTTACGAGGTCCGGTTGCGGGAAATTTCCGGAATGCGGGTGAACCTGCGCTCCACAACCCACGTCCTAGAGAGCGCACATCGTCCGTGGGGCTCCGGCCGGCGGACTCAACGAATCTCTCGCGAAGCCACGGGAAGCAATGTCTGTCACGCTAGATGGGGATAAGTCGGCGTCGGTTGCGCGGCGCGTCCGCCGGTTGTTCCACGGGCCGCGCCCCGAATCCGTACCGGCGCTCGTCGGCAGCGCCTGCACCGTCGTCGGGCTGATCGACATCGCCGCCGGGGTCTTCCCCCGCTTCCGGCACAGCCGGATGCACACCGTCGCCGAGGTGCTCCCCGGGGCGCTCGGCCCGTTCGCCGCCGCGCTCTCCCTGAGCGCGGGCATGCTCCTGCTGCTGCTCGCGCACGGGCTGAAGCGGCGCAAGCGGCGGGCCTGGCGGGCGGCGGTGGCCCTGCTGCCCGCGGGGGCCGTGGCGCAGTTCGCGTACCGCCACTCGATCGTCGGGGTGCTCGTCTCGCTGACGCTCTGCTGGCTGCTGCTGCGCCACCGGGACCAGTTCCGGGCGCTCCCCGACCCGCGCAGCCGCTGGCGCGCGCTCGCCAATTTCGTGCTGCTCGGAGCCGGTTCGCTGGGGCTCGGGCTGATCATCGTCAGCGTCCACCCCGGCCGGGTCGTCGGCACCCCGTCCATCGCCGACCGCCTCCAGCACGTGCTGTACGGCCTGTTCGGCGTCGAGGGGCCCGTCGACTACGCCGGGCGGACCAGCTGGACCGTGGCCTACTCGCTGGGCGCGCTCGGTCTGCTGACCGCCGTCACCACCATCTATCTCGCCTTCCGCCCCGAGCACCCGGCCGCCCGCCTCACCGAGGACGACGAGAGCCGGCTGCGGACCCTGCTGGAGCGGCACGGCGGCCGGGACTCGCTCGGCCACTTCGCGCTCCGCCGCGACAAGGGCGTCGTCTTCTCCCCCAGCGGCAAGGCCGCCGTCTGCTACCGGGTCGTCTCCGGGGTGATGCTGGCGGGCGGGGACCCGATCGGGGACGTGGAGGCCTGGCCGGGCGCGATCGAGCGCTTCATGGACGAGGCGCAGGCGCACTCCTGGACCCCCGCCGTGATGGGGTGCAGCGAGACCGGCGGCCAGGTCTGGACCCGCGAGACCGGCCTCACCGCCCTGGAACTGGGCGACGAGGCGGTGGTGGACGTAGCGGATTTCTCCCTTGCCGGACGGGCCATGCGGAACGTGCGCCAGATGGTCAAGCGCATCGAACGGGGCGGCTACGAGACCCGGGTCCGGCGGGCACGTGACATCGGCGACACCGAGCTGGACCGGATCCGCCGGGCCGCCGCCGACTGGCGCGGCACCGACACCGAACGCGGCTTCTCCATGGCGCTGGGCCGGATCGGCGACCCGGCCGACGGCGACTGCGTGATCGCCACCGCCCACCTGCCCGGCTCCGGTGCGCAGGACTCCCCGCACGGCGACCTGAAGGCGGTCCTCCACTTCGTCCCCTGGGGGCGTGACGGAATGTCCCTGGAGCTGATGCGGCGCGACCGCTCGGCCGACCCCGGCATGAACGAGCTGCTGATCGTCGCCGCCCTCCAGGCCGCCGGGAAGCTCGGCGTCGCCCGGGTCTCGCTGAACTTCGCGATGTTCCGCTCCGCGCTGGCCCGCGGCGAGCGGCTCGGCGCGGGGCCGGTGCTGCGTTGCTGGCGGGGTCTGCTGATCTTCCTCTCGCGCTGGTTCCAGATCGAGTCGCTGTACAAGTTCAACGCCAAGTTCAAGCCCCGCTGGGAGCCCCGCTTCGTGGTCTTCCGCACCAGCCGCGACCTGCCCCGCATCGGGATCGCGGCGATGCGGGCGGAGGGCTTCGTGAATCTCTCGCTGCCCCGCCCGTTCCGCTCGCGGGGCCCGCGCCCGTGCGGCCACCCGCCGCGTACGCCGCGTACGCCTCCGGAGCACAAGGTGAGCGCGGCGTGAGCGCGGCGCCCCGGGCCCACGGCAGGTCCTAGTCTGGTCGTATGAGTACGTCACGCACGCGGGGCACGGTCCGAGGGCTGCCGGAGTGGGACCGCTGCGCGGTCATGGGCGTCGTCAACGTGACGCCCGACTCCTTCTCCGACGGCGGCCGCTGGTTCGACACCACCGCCGCGGTCAAGCACGGTCTGCACCTGGTGGCCGAGGGCGCGGACCTGGTGGACGTGGGCGGTGAGTCGACCCGTCCGGGCGCCAGCCGGGTGGACGAGGCCGAGGAGCTGCGCCGGGTCGTCCCGGTCGTGCGGGGGCTGGCCGCCGAGGGCGTCACCGTCTCCGTGGACACCATGCGCGCCCGCGTCGCCGAGCAGGCCGTCGCCGCCGGGGCCGTCCTGGTCAACGACGTCAGCGGCGGACTCGCGGATCCGGACATGATCCCGGCCGTCGCCGCCGCGGAGGTCCCGTTCGTCGTGATGCACTGGCGCGGCTTCAGCGAGTCGATGAACAGCCGCGCGGTGTACGGAGACGTGGTCGCCGAGGTCCTCGGCGAGCTGCGGCAGCGGATGGACGCGGTGATCGCGGGCGGGGTCGCCCCGGAGCGGATCGTGATCGACCCGGGCCTCGGCTTCGCGAAGGACGCCGCCCACGACCTGTCGCTCGTCGCGCACCTGGCCGAGCTGCACACGCTGGGCCGCCCGCTGCTGGTGGCCGCCTCCCGCAAGCGTTTCCTCGGGCACGTCCTGGCCGGTCCGGGCTCGGCCCCGCCGCCCGCCCGCGAACGCGACGCGGCGACCGCGGCCGTCTCCGCGCTGTCCTCGGCGGCCGGCGCCTGGGCGGTCAGGGTCCACGAGGTACGGGCCACCGCCGACGCGGTCCGCGTCGCCCGCGCGGTCGAGGGAGCCGCGTGAACGAGGAACACGCACAGGCAGCCGCCGACATCGCGGAGGTCGAAGCGGCCAACACCGCCTTCTACGAGGCGCTGGAGCGCGGCGACTACCAGGAGCTCTCCGACTGCTGGCTGCCGGGCGAGGACCTCACCGTCTCCTGCGTCCACCCCGGCTGGCCGGTGCTCACGGGCCGGGGCGAGGTGCTGCGCAGTTTCGCCCTGATCATGGCGAACACCGAGTACATCCAGTTCTTCCTGACCGACGTCAACGTCTCGATGACCGGCGACACCGCCCTGGTCACCTGCACCGAGAACATCCTCAGCGGCGGCCCCGCCGAGGACGGGAACGCGCTGGGCCCGCTCGTGGGCCAGCTGGTCGTCGCCACGAACGTGTTCCGGCGCACCGCCGACGGCTGGAAGCTCTGGTCCCACCACGGGTCACCCGTCCTGACGGAATCCGACGAGGACGACGACGGGGAAACACCCTCCTGAGTGGGTAGGGGACCGGTAGGGATACGAACACCGATGACCACCGGCAGGGGCGGTAACCAGCCCGGTGAGACGCGGTCCGGGGCCCCACGGGCGGGCGCTGTCGGTGCCCGCAGGTAGATTCGGAAAAGGCACCGCGCCGCCCGCACGCGGCCGGGCGCCTCTCGACCAAACGACAGCAGGAGTGATTCGCGTGGATCGTGTCGCGCTGCGCGGCCTCAAGGCCCGCGGGCACCACGGTGTCTTCCCCCGGGAGCGGGAAGAGGGCCAGACCTTCATCGTCGATCTGGTGCTCGGCCTCGACACCCGCCCCGCGGCGGCCACCGACGACCTGGCCCGCACCGTGCACTACGGCGTGGTGGCCGAGGAGGTCGTCGAGGTGGTGACCGGCGAGCCGGTCGATCTGATCGAGACGCTCGCCGAGCGCATCGCCCAGCAGTGCCTGAAGCACGAAGGCGTCCAGGAGGTCGAGGTGGTGGTGCACAAGCCGGAAGCGCCGATCACCGTCCCCTTCGACGACGTGACCATCACCATCACCCGGAGCCGAGCATGACTGCATTTTCCACCGAAGGGCAGAGCGACCCGACCGTACAGCCGGTCCCGACCGCCGTCGTCCAGCAGGTGGACGCCGCGGACGTCACGCTCTCCAACCCCAAGATGGCCGTGATCTCCCTCGGCTCCAACCTGGGCAACCGGCTGGAGACCCTCCAGGGGGCCGTCGACGCCCTGGAGGACACCCCAGGCCTGCGGGTCAAGGCCGTCTCCCCGGTGTACGAGACGGAGCCCTGGGGCGTCGAGGCGAACTCCCAGCCCTCGTACTTCAACGCCGTCATCCTCGTGAAGACGACGCTGCCCCCCGCCTCCCTGCTGGAGCGCGGCCAGGCCGTCGAGGAGGCCTTCGACCGGGTCCGCGAGGAGCGCTGGGGCCCGCGCACCATCGACGTCGACATCGTGGCGTACGCCGACGTCGTCTCCGACGACCCGGTGCTCACGCTCCCGCACCCGCGCGCCCACGAGCGGGCCTTCGTCCTCGCCCCCTGGCACGACGTGGACCCCGAGGCCCAGCTTCCCGGCGCCGGGCCGGTGGCCCAGCTGCTCGCCGAGGTCGGCCGCGACAGCGTCCTGCCCCGCGCCGACCTGGAACTGCGCCTGCCGGAGTAACGACCTCACCCGCCATAGAGAGTGGATCAGCGAGCGGCGTCATGCGGCTTCGAATCCAAGGCGGAGGAGGGAAGCGACGCGGAGCGTCGTTGACTGACGACAACGCCGGAGGCGGAGTCGCAGGGCGCCGGGAGCCCGCTCGCTATCGCGGGTGAGGTCGTAATCGTTAGGCTCGACGGACGGTGGTCCGGCACACGGCCGGACCGGGCACAGGCGGCGCGAAGGGCGGCTCACTCGGTGAAGCAACTACGGCTCGGGGTACTGGCGGGCCTCTTCGCCGCCGCCGGTGTCCTCTCCTGGGGCGGCGCCCGCCTCTGGGACGCCCTCGGCACCCTGCCGAGCGTCCCGCTGGCCGCGTCGATCGTGCTCGCCGCGATCGCGGCGATCGTCCTCGCGACCGCCCTCACCACCCGCGCCCGCCTCCAGGCCCAGCGCGAGCGCCGCCCCGGCGCCAAGGGCGTGGAGCCCCTGTTCGCGGCCCGCGCGGTCGTCTTCGGCCAGGCGAGCGCCCTGGTCGCCGCCCTGGTCGCCGGAATGTACGGCGGCACCGGCGTCTTCCTCCTCGGCTACCTCGACATCCCGCCCCGCCGCGACCAGGCCATCTACGCGGGCGCGGCGGTGGTGGCCGGCATCGCGGTCATCGCGGCCGCCCTCTTCCTGGAGCGCGTCTGCCGCCTCCCTGAGGACGGAAACGACCACGACGGCACGGGCGCGGCAGCCGCTTAGGGCGGTCGCCGCACCCGTGTCACGCGTCTCGGGGGCGTCAGCGCGCCATGATGAGGCTCATCGCCTCGGCGCGGGTCGCGGGGTCGCGGAGCTGGCCGCGCACCGCGGAGGTCAGGGTCTTCGCCCCCGGCTTGCGGATCCCGCGCATCGACATGCACATGTGCTCGCACTCGACGACGACGACGACTCCCCGCGGCTCCAGGATCGACATGAGGGACTCGGCGATCTGGGTCGTCAGCCGCTCCTGGACCTGCGGCCTGCGGGCGAAGACGTCGACCAGCCGGGCCAGCTTGGACAGGCCCGTGATCTTGCCGGTGGCGGCCGGGATGTAGCCGACGTGCGCGACGCCCCTGAACGGCACCAGATGATGCTCACATGTACTGAACACCTCAATGTCCTTGACCAGCACCATCTCGTCGTGACCCAGATCGAACGTGGTCGTCAGGACGTCCTCGGGCTCCTGGTACAGGCCCGCGAATATCTCCTTGTACGCCCGTGCCACCCGCCCCGGCGTCTCCCGCAGGCCCTCGCGGTCCGGGTCCTCCCCGACGGCGATCAGCAGTTCGCGTACAGCCGCCTCGGCCCGCTTCTCGTCGAATTCGCCGATCGAACCCTGGCCGTCCAGCGTCACCGGGTCGGTCATCTGTGCCTCGTTCCTCTGTGCTGTCCCGTGCGCGGGTTCGCGCTCAGACATCGCAGGCATACCGAAAAGCCGCGCCCCCACAGGCTAAAACCTGGGGGGCGCGGCTTCCATTCCGGGACCGGGTCGGCCCCCGTGACGGGGGTCTCACCGGATTCGGTCCGCCACTAGCTCTCGGGACGCTCCTCGGGGATCGCCTCGGTGGACGGGGCGATGTCCTTCGTCAGGTCCGTCGGGGCGATCTCCGGCGGGGTGGCCGAACCATTGGCGATCGAGGCGCCGTTGGTGAGGGCCAGCTCCTTCGGAGAGAGCACCGGGGGCCGCGTCGACGGGGTGCGCCGGGCGGATCCGGTCCATGCCGGGCGGGCGGGACGCCGGACGAGCGGGGCGAAGATCTCCGCGATCTCGTCCTTGCCCAGCGTCTCCTTCTCCAGGAGTTCGAGCACCAGGGCGTCGAGGATGTCGCGGTTCTCGACGAGGATCTCCCACGCGTCGTTGTGGGCGGTCTCGATGAGCTTCTTGACCTCCTCGTCGACCAGTGCCGCGACCTCTTCCGAGTAGTCGCGCTGGTGGCCCATCTCGCGGCCCAGGAAGGGCTCCGAGTTGTCGCCGCCGAACTTGATCGCGCCGAGCCGCTCCGTCATGCCGTACTGCGTGACCATCGCGCGGGCCGTTGCCGTGGCCTTCTCGATGTCGTTCGCCGCGCCGGTGGTCGGGTCGTGGAAGACCAGCTCCTCGGCCGCACGCCCGCCCAGCATGTACGCCAGCTGGTCGAGCATCTCGTTGCGGGTCGTGGAGTACTTGTCCTCCTCCGGGAGCACCATCGTGTAACCGAGGGCGCGGCCGCGGGAGAGGATCGTGATCTTGTGGACCGGGTCCGACTGGGGGGAGGCCGCCGCGACCAGGGCGTGTCCGCCCTCGTGGTACGCGGTGATCTTCTTTTCCTTCTCGGACATGATCCGGGTCCGCTTCTGCGGGCCCGCCACGACACGGTCGATGGCCTCGTCGAGGCTCTCGTTGTCGATGAGCTTCTTGTTGCTGCGCGCCGTCAGGAGCGCTGCCTCATTGAGCACGTTCGACAGGTCGGCGCCGGTGAAGCCGGGCGTGCGCCGGGCGACGGCGCCGAGGTCGACGCCCTCCGCCACGGGCTTGCCCTTCTGGTGCACCTTGAGGATCTCCAGGCGGCCCTGCATGTCCGGGCGGTCGACCGCGATCTGCCGGTCGAAGCGTCCCGGGCGCAGCAGCGCCGGGTCGAGGATGTCCGGGCGGTTCGTGGCGGCGATCAGGATGACGCCGCCCTTCACGTCGAACCCGTCCATCTCGACGAGCAGCTGGTTGAGCGTCTGCTCGCGCTCGTCGTGACCGCCGCCCATACCGGCGCCGCGGTGGCGGCCGACGGCGTCGATCTCGTCGACGAAGACGATCGCCGGGGCGTTCGCCTTGGCCTGCTCGAAGAGGTCGCGCACCCGGGAGGCGCCGACGCCGACGAACATCTCGACGAAGTCGGAACCGGAGATCGAGTAGAACGGCACGCCCGCTTCGCCGGCGACGGCGCGTGCGAGCAGCGTCTTGCCCGTACCGGGCGGCCCGTAGAGCAGTACGCCCTTGGGGATCTTGGCGCCGACGGCCTGGAACTTCGCCGGCTCCTGGAGGAACTCCTTGATCTCGTGGAGCTCCTCGACCGCCTCGTCGGACCCCGCCACATCGGCGAAGGTCGTCTTGGGGGTGTCCTTGGTGATCAGCTTGGCCTTGGACTTGCCGAACTGCATGACCTTGGAGCCGCCGCCCTGCATCTGGTTCATCAGAAACAGGAAGACGACCACGATGAGGACGAAGGGCAGCAGCGAGAGGAGGATCGAGATGAACGGGGACTGCTTCGACGGCGAGACGGTGTAACCCTTGTCGATTTCACCCGCCTCGAACTTCTGCTGCAGCGTGTTGGCGAGCTCGACACCCTGGTTGCCGATGTAGCTCGCCTGGAACTTGCTGCCGGACTCGCCTTCGAGCTTCTGGCCGTCCTTCAGTTGGATCTTGAGGATTTGTTCGTCACCGGTGGTGAGCTTGGCCTCGTCCACCTGGTTCTTGCTGATCGCCTGGATCACCTTGCTGGTGTCCACCGTCTTGTGGCCGCCCGACGAGCCGACGACCTGCATCAACACGACCACGGCGAGGACGGCCAGCACGATCCACATGACCGGCCCACGGAAGTATCGCTTCACGTCCATCCATACGGAGCGAAGACGCCCCGTCCCTCCTGCCCGTAGGTAAATGCTGCTGTTTGAAAAGACTGTTCTTCGGACGGTACCCCAGCATCGTCACCCGCGACTGCGGGGTACGGCGGGGAAACCTGCTTTCGAAGCTCCAACGGCCCGCGGGCGGTGAGGGTTCCCCAGCAGGTCGGCCGGGGTCAGCCGCCGTAGACGTGCGGGGCGAGCGTGCCGACGAAGGGCAGGTTGCGGTACTTCTCCGCGTAGTCCAGCCCGTAGCCGACGACGAACTCGTTGGGGATGTCGAAACCGATCCACTTCACATCGATCGCGACCTTTGCGGCATCCGGCTTGCGCAGCAGGGTGCAGACCTCCAGCGAGGCCGGCTCCCGGGAGCCCAGGTTGGACAGCAGCCAGGACAGCGTCAGCCCGGAGTCGATGATGTCCTCGACGATCAGGACGTGCTTGCCCTTGATGTCGGTGTCGAGGTCCTTGAGGATCCGGACGACGCCGGAGGACTGCGTGCCCGCCCCGTACGAGGAGACGGCCATCCAGTCCATCGTGACGGGGGTGGACAGCGCGCGTGCCAGGTCCGCCATGACCATCACCGCGCCCTTGAGAACGCCGACGAGGAGCAGATCCTTGCCCGCGTACTCCGCGTCGATCTTCGCGGCCAGCTCCACGAGCTTCGCGTCGATCTCTTCCTTGGTGAGGAGCACCGACTGAAGGTCGGTACCCATGTCCTTCTCGTTCACCCACGTCTCTTTCTCTGCCTGCCGGCCCGGGGCGCGCCCCGGGCCGGGCCGGCTGTTCGCCTGCACTTCAGCCGCTTGCGCGTCAGCTCTGCCGAATGACCAGTCTGCCACCCTGCCGCATCGCCTCGACGCGGCCGGGCAGGTTGATGGCCCGCTGGCCGCGCCAGCCGGTGATCAGGCGGTCGACTTCTTCGAGGTGCCGGGCGAAGAGGGAGCCGGCGGGTGCCCCGGCGTCGATCAGTGCGCGGCGCAGCACCCGGCGGCGTACCGCGGGCGGCAGGACGTAGAGCTTGGCGCACTCCAGACGGCCGGTGTCGTCGCGTACGGACAGCTCGGCCTCGGCGGCCCAGGTGTCCAGGGCGTCGGCGTCGTCGCGGGAGAGCTGAGCGGTCCGGGCCAGGGCTTCGACGACGCCTTTGCCGAGCGCCTTCTCCAGGGCGGGCAGGCCTTCGTGGCGGAGCCGGGAGCGGGTGTAGGCGGGGTCGATGTTGTGCGGGTCGTCCCAGACGGGCAGGGACTGGACCAGGCAGGCCTTGCGGGCGGTCTGCCGGTCGAGCTGGAGGAAGGGGCGGCGGTAGCGGCCGGCCGGCCCGGAGGCGGCGGCCATGCCGGAGAGCGAGCGGATGCCGGAGCCGCGGGCGAGGCCGAGGAGGACGGTCTCGGCCTGGTCGTCGCGGGTGTGGCCGAGCAGGACGGCGGCGGCGCCGTGGCGTTCGGCGGCGGCGTCCAGCGCGGCGTAGCGGGCGTCGCGGGCGGCGGCTTCGGGGCCGCCCTCGCGTCCGACGTGCACGGCGACGGCCTCGACGGGGTCGAGGTCCATGGCGGTGAGCCGGGTGACGACCTCGGCGGCGCGGAGACCGGATCCCGCCTGGAGGTTGTGGTCGACGGTGATGCCGCCGGCCCGGACGGCGAGCTTGCGGGCCTCGAACGCGAGCGCGGAGGCGAGCGCCATGGAGTCGGCGCCGCCGGAACAGGCGACGAGCACGAGCGGGGTGTCGGGCTGTTCGGGGAGTGCGGGTCGTTCGGGGAGAGCCTGCCTGCCCGCGGCGCCGGCCTCGGCGTAACGGGAGCGGGCGGCGTGCGCGGGGCGCCTCGCCGCTTCGGCGGGCCGGTCGTGGTCGGCGTAACGGTGGAATTCGGTGAGTACGTCGTGGAGTACGCGGCGGACCGCCAGGCGTATCGCCGCGACCGCAGGATGGGGACCCATGTCCGGTGCCCTTCGTGGAGTTCGGGAGGAGCGTCGAGCGCCGGAACGCGTGAGTCCCGTCACTCAGAGTGCGTCGATGGTGACAGAGGCAAGCTGTTCATCGAGCATTGCACGCCTTCCCATGCCCCTATGGTCCCTCGGATGGGTGATTGGAGGGCCAATATCGGCCAGGGCTGCTCGCTTGGATCAGGCCGGATCAGGGAGCGGGTTCCGGTGCGTGCAGCTGCAAGGCGGAGGATTGAGGCAACGCGGATGGGGCCTCCCCTGCTCGAGCGAAGCCGAGAGCTTGGGGAAGTTGGTGATTGACGACAACGCCGGAGGGGGCCCCTCCCTGCTCGAGCGAAGCCGAGAGCTTGGGGGAGCGCGCACCGGGGCCGGCGAGCCCGGCATGATCCAAGCGAGCAGCCCCGGGCGGCCTGATGGTCAGGATTCGGCCTTACGGTGCACCCGCGCGATCCAGTCGGCGGGCTTGGCGATCTCTGCCTTGGTCGGGAGGGTGTTCGGTGAGGTCCAGACGCGGTTGAAGCCGTCCATGCCGACCTCTTCGACGACCGATCGTACGAACTTCTCGCCGTCCTTGTACTGCCGGAGCTTGGCGTCCAGGCCGAGGAGCTTGCGCAGGGCCTGGTCGAGGCGGCCGGCGCCCTGGGCGCGGCGCCGCTGGAACTTCTCCCGGATCTCGGCGACGGAGCCGACGACCTCGGGGCCCACGCCGTCCATCACGAAGTCCGCGTGTCCCTCCAGGAGGGACATGACGGCGGTGAGGCGGCCGAGCACCTCGCGCTGGGCGGGGGTCTGGACGATGTCGACGAGGCTGCGGCCGCCGTCCTCGCCCTGTTCGCCCTCGGGGCGTCCGGCGCCGGAGAGGGACTGGGCGGCCTCACGGAGCCGCTCCAGGAAGGTCATCGGGTCGACGTCGGTCTCGTCGAGGAACGTCTGGATCTCACCCTGGAGGTGGTCACGGAGCCAGGGCACACCGGTGAACTGGGTGCGGTGGGTCTCCTCGTGGAGGGCGACCCAGAGCCGGAAGTCGTGCGGGTCGACGTCCAGCTCACGTTCGACGTGGACGATGTTGGGGGCGACGAGGAGGAGCCGTCCGCCGCCGTTCGCGGAGGCGGGCAGGTCCCTGGTGGCCGGGGCGAACGTCTCGTACTGGCCGAGCACCCGGGAGGCGAGGAACGAGAGCAGCATGCCCAGCTCGACGCCGGTGACCTTGCCGCCGACCGCTCCGAGGACGGCGCCGCCGGGTCCGCCGGAGCGGCGGCTCTCCATCTTGGCGAGCAGCGGGCGCAGCAGTTCGCGGAAGCCGGCGACGTTGGCCTTGATCCAGCCGGCCCGGTCGACGACGAGGACGGGGGTGTCCTCGGGTTCGGTCCCCTCGGGGATCATCCGGGTGAAGAGCCGGACGTGTTCCTCCGAGGCCTTGGCGTGCCGCCGGAGCTCCGCGACGACGGCGCGGGCCTCCTCGCGGCTGATCTCGGGCCCTGGCCGCACGAGCCGGGTCGCGGTCGCCACCGCGAGATTCCAGTCGACCATCTCGGCACCACCGATGCTCGTCATGCGTCAACCGTACGTGAGCCCGTCGTCCGGTGGTGGGGTCTTGGGAGCCCCGTACGACCGGCAGGACACCCCCTCGCGCCGCTCTTCGGGGCGCCGGGGGCCGCTCAGTCCGCCGGGCGGGCGAGTGCGGTGGCCAGGTCATCGAGGGCGGCTTCGGCGTCGGATGCGGAGACGGTGCCGGAGGCGAGGAAGGCGAAGGCGAGCAGCCGGCCCCGCGGGTCGACGACGGTCCCGGCGAGGGAGTTGACGCCGCTGAGGGTGCCGGTCTTGCCGCGGATCAGTCCGGTGCCTTCGGAGTCCTGCCCGTAGCGGCTGCCGAGGGTGCCGCTGAAGCCGGCGACCGGGAGGCCGGTGAGGACCGGGCGCAGTCCGGGGCGGCCGGGGTCGGCGGCGCGGGCGAGCAGAGCGGTGAGGAGGGCGGGGGTGACCCGGTCCCGGCGGTCCAGGCCGCTGCCGTCGGCGAGGCGGGCGCCGGCCACCGGGACCCCCAGCTTCTTCAGTTCGTTGGTGACGGCGCGGCGGGCTCCGGCGAAGTCGGCGCTCTCGCCCTTGGCGATGGCGGTCTGCCGGGCGAGGGCCTCGGCGAGGTCGTTGTCGCTGTTGGTGAGGGTGCGCTCGACGAGGGCGGAGAGCGGGGCGGAGCGGTGGGTGGCGACGGTACGGGCGTCGTCGGCCGGGCGGGCCTCGCGGGGCTCGCCGGTGACCTTGACGCCGGCCTTCGTCAGCTGTGCGGCGAAGGCGCGGGCGGCGTCGCCCGCGGGGTCCTCGGTCCGCTCGGCGGGGCCGCGGTCCGTGTCGTCGAGGCGGCCCTCGTCGACCATCAGGGCGGTGACGGGGGCGATGTTCACGTTGGGGCTGATCGGGTGGAGCACGGGGCCGGTGTAGCGGGAGGTGTCGTAGGCCAGCCGTACGGAGTCCTCGCCGTCCTCGCGCAGGGCCTCGGCGGCGTCGGCGGCCATCGAGCGCAGGGCCGCCTCGCTGAGCGTGGGGTCGCCGCCGCCGACGAGGGTGAGGGTGCGGGAGTCGGGGGACAGCGCGGCGGTGGTGGCGATGCGGTGGCCGGGGCCCAGCACGGAGAGCGCGGCGGTGGTCGTGGCGATCTTGATGGTGGAGGCCGGGGTGAGGGGGGTGCCGGCGCCGTGACCGTACAGCTGCTCGCCGGTGGCGGTGTCGATGACGGACGCGGCGACCTCGGTGCCCAGTGCGGGCACGCCGATGAGCGGGGCGAGCGTGTCGCGGAGTGCGGCGGGGCCCTGGGGGGAGTCGTGGGTGGTGGTGCCGAGGGCGGGCAGGACGGGCGGGGCGCTGGGGGCCGGGCGGGGGCCGTCGGGCGTCGGGCGGCCGTGATGTGCGCCACCTGTACGGTCCGCGGTGACTGCCAGTGCCCGCTCGGCCTTACGCTGACCGTTGTCCCAGGGGCCGGCGGCGAGGACGGCGCCGGCGGCGACGACCAGGCCGAGCGTGGCGGAGCCTGCGATGACCTGCCAGGCGTACGACCCGTTGTGTCTTTTCTTCAGGACCTTCAGCCTGCCCCACGGGTCCGACGGGCGCATCGACGGTCTTTCCACCGGCTCGGCCACCGTTGACCAGCCCCTTTCGCGAGCACTCTTCTGCGTGGGGGACACTTAATCACCAGTCGTATGTGTTGATCATGGAGGAGCCACCCGTGGAGTTCGACGTCACCATCGAGATCCCGAAGGGTTCGCGGAACAAGTACGAGGTGGACCACGAGACCGGTCGGATCCGCCTGGACCGTCGACTCTTCACCTCGACCAGCTACCCGGCCGACTACGGCTTCGTCGAGAACACCCTCGGCGAGGACGGCGACCCGCTGGACGCGCTGGTCATTCTGGACGAGCCGACCTTCCCCGGTTGCCTGATCAAGTGCCGTGCCATCGGCATGTTCCGGATGACCGACGAGGCGGGCGGCGACGACAAGCTGCTCTGCGTCCCGGCGTCGGACCCGCGGGTGGAGCACCTGCGCGACATCCACCACGTGTCGGAGTTCGACCGCCTGGAGATCCAGCACTTCTTCGAGGTCTACAAGGACCTGGAGCCGGGCAAGTCCGTCGAGGGCGCCGACTGGGTCGGCCGTACCGAGGCGGAGGCCGAGATCGAGGCCTCGTACAAGCGTCTTGAGGCGCAGGGCGGCGCCCACTGACGTCCAGCTTCCGGTTCCGTTTGTGAGCCGGACGGCCGTCCCCGAACGGGCGGCACACCTTCGCGGGTGTGCCGCCCGTTTCGCTGTCCGCACTTCTGCGCGTACGGGGCCATGCCGGTGGCCATACTGGGCAGGCGTGCGGCGGGACACCTGCCCAGGAACGTGTGGTCGAGGAGGAACGAGGTCGAGTTGTGGCGGAATCGGGCGGTCCCGAGGACCAGAAGCCCCAGTCCGACGAGGCGCGGAGCGCTTTCGCCCCGCCCCCGGGGACGAGTCATCCGGCGTCGCCGCCCGAGGAGGACCATCCGACGTCGGAGTTCGCGCTGCCGACCGGTGTGCACCAGGAACCGAGCGGTCCGGCCCCGTCGGGCGGCGGCTCGGGGGGCGGTACGGGCTCCGACACGCTGAGTTCCGCTTTCACCCCGCCGAGCACGTACAAGGCCCAGCAGGCGCCGCCCGCGTTCACCCCGGCGCAGGGCATCCCGATGATCAGGCTGACCAAGGAGGCGCCCTGGCAGGACCGGATGCGCACGATGCTGCGGATGCCGGTGACCGAGCGACCCGCCCCGGAGACGATCCAGCGCACCGATGACGAGACGGGTCCCGCCGTGCCGCGCGTGCTCGACCTGACGCTGCGTATCGGGGAGCTGCTGCTGGCGGGCGGTGAGGGCGCCGAGGACGTCGAGGCGGCGATGTTCGCGGTGACCCGGTCCTACGGTCTCGACCGCAGTGAGCCGACGGTCACGTTCACGCTGCTGTCCATCTCGCACCAGCCGTCGCTGGTCGACGACCCGGTGACGGCGAGCCGTACGGTACGCCGCCGGGGCACCGACTACACCCGTCTGGCGGCCGTGTTCCGGCTGGTCGACGACATCACGAGCACGGACACCGAGGTCTCGCTGGAGGAGGCCTACCGGCGGCTCGCGGAGATCCGCCGTAACCGCCACCCGTACCCGGGCTGGGTGCTGACGGCGGCCGCCGGGCTGCTGGCCGGTTCGGCTTCCGTGCTGGTCGGCGGCGGGATGCTGGTGTTCGTCGTGGCGGCGGCGGGCGCGATGCTCGGCGACCGTCTGGCGTGGCTGTGCGCCGGGCGGGGGCTGCCGGAGTTCTACCAGTTCACGGTGGCCGCGATGCCGCCCGCCGCGATGGGGGTGGCGCTGACGCTGACCCATTCGACGGACATCCGCCCGTCCGCGGTGATCACCGGTGGACTGTTCGCGCTGCTGCCGGGGCGGGCGCTGGTGGCGGGGGTACAGGACGGGCTGACCGGTTACTACATCACCGCCTCGGCCCGGCTCCTGGAGGTCATGTACTTCTTCATCGGGATCGTCGCGGGCGTGCTGATCATCCTGTACCTGGGGCTGCAGCTGGGGGCCCAGCTCAACCCCGAGGCCCAGTTCATCGCCAACGACCGGCCGGTGCTGCAGATCCTGGTGTCGATGACGCTGAGCCTGGCCTTCGCGGTGCTGCTCCAGCAGGAGCGGTCGACGGTACTGGCGGTCACCCTCAACGGCGGCGTGGCCTGGATCGTCTTCGGGGCGATGGCCCGGACCGGGGGCCTCTCGCCGGTCGCGGCGACGGCGGTGGCGGCCGGGCTGGTGGGGCTGTTCGGCCAGCTGTTCTCGCGCTACCGGTTCACTTCCTCGCTGCCGTACATCACGGCGGCGATCGGGCCGCTGCTGCCCGGCTCGGCGACGTACTTCGGTCTGCTGGGCGTGGCCCAGAACGAGGTGAACCGGGGCCTGACCTCGCTGTCGACGGCTGTCGCGACGGCGCTGGCCATCGCGATCGGGGTGAACCTGGGGAGCGAGATCTCCCGGCTGTTCATGGGGGTGCCGGGCGCGGTCGGCGGGGCGAGCCGCCGGGCGGCGAAGCGGACCCGGGGGTTCTGAGGAAGCGGCGGTCTCGTCCGTTCCGCCTGCCGACCCCTCCTCGTACGGCCACCGCGGCGAGGTGCCGTAGCTGTCGTCGTGCGCCCGCCAGGGATGACGGGACAGCCCTTAGGATGGTCGCCTGCTCCCCTCAAGGCCGAGGGCCGAACCATGGCCGAGAGCCCACAGTCGAAACAGGAGATCATGGCGAAGCCATCCGGCCACCACGTCTTCAACGCCTTCCGTGGCGCTCTCATCGGCACCGCGGAGGCCGTCCCCGGCGTCAGCGGCGGCACCGTCGCGCTGATCACCGGCGTGTACGAGAAGCTGATCGACGGTGCCGGTCACATCACCAGCGCGCTGCGCATGGGCGCGTCCGACCTGCCCCGCGGCCGCGGGGCCGCGCGCGCCAGGGCCGAGCTGAGGAACGTCGACTGGACGGTCCTGCTTCCGCTCCTGGCGGGCATGGCGGTGGCCCTGGTGCTCGCGGCCAAGCTGATCGCGCCCCTGGTCGAGGAGCACCCCCAGTCCGCCTACGCCCTGTTCTTCGGTCTGGTGCTGGCCTCCCTGTGGGTGCCGTACTCGGGCTCGGGAAGGCGCTGGACCGTCGGGAACTACGCGCTCTGCGTGGTCGTCGCGCTGGGCGCCTTCACCCTGACGGGGCTGCCGCCCGGCGAGATGCCGACCCACCCCGTGGTGGTCGCGCTGGCCGGCTCGATCGCGATCTGCGCGCTGGTCCTTCCCGGTATCTCCGGCTCGTTCCTGCTGCTGACCATGGGCCTGTACGAGCCGACGATCGAAGCCGTCAACGAGCGTGACTTCGGCTATCTCGCAGCCTTCGCGCTGGGCTGTGCTGTGGGGCTCGCGCTCTTCGTCAAGCTGCTGAAGTGGCTGCTGGCGAACTACCACCACATGACGCTGGTCGTGATGACCGGTCTGATGGCTGGTTCACTGCGCGCGCTGTGGCCCTGGCAGGACGATGACCGCGGGCTGCTCGCCCCCAGCGGCTCGGTCGGCCTGACCTGCGCTCTGTTCGCGCTCGGCGCCGCCGTGGTGATCGCTGTTCTGGTGGTGGAGCACCGGGCTCAGGGCAAGAAGGCGGAGCCGTCGGCCGCCGCACCGAAGCGCGGTCGGCACGCGCGCGTCAGCTCGGGCTCCGGGCGGGACTGAGCCCGGTCACCTCAGGCTCCGGGCGGGGCTGAGCCCGGCCCGACGAGCCCCTGGGGCAGGGCATCCGCCGGCGGACCGTCGCCGCCCGCCGCCTCGGCGGCAGCGGCCTTCTTGCCCTGGCTGCGGGCCCTGAGGACCTCGATCACGATCGGCACCACGGAGATGAGCACGATCAGGACGAGGATCTTCTCGATGTGCTCGTGCACGAAGTCGATCTTGCCGAGCATGGCGCCGAGCGCGGTGACGCCGACGCCCCACAGGAGCGCGCCGACGACGTTGTAGATGACGAACAGGCGGTAGTTCATCCGGCTGACGCCCGCGATGATCGGTGTGAACGTGCGGACGATGGGCACGAAGCGCGCCAGGACCAGGGACTTCGGGCCGTGCTTCTCGAAGAACTCGTGGGCCTTTTCCACGTTCTCCTGCTTGAAGAGACGGGAGTCCGGGCGCTTGAAGAGGGCCGGGCCGACCTTGCGGCCGAAGAGATAGCCCACCTGGTCGCCGAGGATCGCGGCGATGGCGATCAGGGTGCAGACGAGCCACAGCGGATACTTCAGCTGCCCCGTGGTCACCAGCAGCCCCGTGGTGAACAGCAGGGAGTCGCCGGGCAGGAAGAAGCCGATCAGGAGTCCGGACTCGGCGAACACGATGAGGAGGAGGCCGGGGAGGCCGAACGTGTTGAGCAGATAGTCCGGGTCCAGCCAGCTCGGGCCGAGGGCAAGCGTATTCAAGGGTCCAGACTCCAGGGTGACGTGGGTGATGGAGGCCGCGCGGCAACCGAAGCTACCGACGCCCGGTGAACACCCTTGGTTCCGGTGGCGCACAGCGGGAATGCGCATCCTGCGGAGTAAGCCGAAGCTGATCGCAGGAGGTGCCACGAACATGGGCATTGAGGAATTCGGCGGCGGGCAGACCGCCCAGGCGGACGTGCTGGTCGTCACCACAAACGACGTACCGGGGTATCAGGTGACGCAGGTCATCGGTGAGGTCTTCGGGCTGACCGTGCGGTCGCGCCACCTCGGCAGCCAGATCGGCGCCGGGCTGAAGTCGATGATCGGCGGCGAGCTGAAGGGACTGACCAAGACGCTGGTCGAGACCCGCAACCAGGCGATGGAGCGGCTCGTGGAGCAGGCGCGGGCCCGGGGCGCCAACGCGGTCCTGATGATGCGCTTCGACGTCACCGAGGCGGCGGACGTCGGCACGGAGGTCTGCGCGTACGGGACGGCGGCGGTGATCAGCAAGGTGTGACGCCGCCCTCCTGGTGACCAGGACGGCCCTGGCGGGCGGGAGGGGACACGGCTCCCCCGAGGCCGCCGGGACCACCAGGACCGCCATTGAGGCGGTCTCTTCGTTTCGTCGCCCCAGGGTGAGCCGGTGGCCCCACTTCCCCCGCCCCCCCCACACACACGCCCTCACCCCCGCCGTCACGGAGAAGGCCCCGTCCGGCGCGCCGGACGCACCCGATCTCCGTATCGTTCTATTCGTGCGCTTTAGAACCGTTCCGCACGAATAGAACACTTCTGTATCGATACTGCTTCGACGGAGGCCCTCCGCATGCCCACACCCGTCAACGTCGCCGTCATCTACTACTCCTCCACCGGCACCGTCGCCACGATCGCGAAGGCCATCGCCGGGGACGCGGAGCGGGCCGGGGCGCAGGTGCGGCTGCGCCGGGCGGCGGAGCTCGCCCCGCAGGCGGCCATCGACTCCAACCCGGCGTGGGCCGAGAACGTGGCGAGGACCGCGGACATCCCCGAGGTCTCGCAGGACGACATGGCGTGGGCGGACGCGGTGATCTTCGGTTCGCCGACCCGGTACGGGAACGTCACCGCCCAGCTGAAGCAGTTCATCGACACGCTCGGCGGTATGTGGCAGGCGGGGCAGCTCGCCGACAAGGTCTACAGCGGCTTCACCTCCAGCTCCACCGCCCACGGCGGCCAGGAGTCCACGCTGCTCGCGCTCTACAACACGATCCATCACTTCGGCGGGATCCTCGTCGCGCCCGGGTACACCGACCCCACGAAGTTCGTCGACGGCAACCCGTACGGCACCTCCCACGTCGCCGGGCAGGGCGACATCCCGGTCGGCGAGCAGACGCTGACCGCCGCACGGGTGCAGGCCGAGCGGGTCGTGAAGTTCACCCGGGCGATCAAAGCGGGCCTGGCAGCCTAGGGGGTGTCCGACGGATCAGGGCCGGGCAGGGCGCGGCGTCCGGTGCGGTGCATCGCAAGGCGTCGGAGCGTCCTCATCGCGGAGCGATTCGGGCGTTTCGGCAACGCGGCGAGGTGCCGCACCAGGCGTCGTGACCCCGGTCATGATCCGCCGGACACCCCCGAGAACTGACCCCCGCCCACCGCACCGGCCAAGCGAAGGACTTCCCCCATGCCGCTCCACCGAGGCGCTCACCCGGAGCAGGACGAACCCTCCGAGGAGCGGCGCAGGCTCGCCCTGAACCCGTTCTTCGGCGAGGCGGACCCGACGGCCGCGATGAACACCGCGCCGCCCCGGCACCGGCTGCCCGACAAGCCACTGCCGCCGATGACGGCGTACCGGCTCGTCCACGACGAGCTGATGCTCGACGGCAACTCCCGGCTCAACCTGGCCACGTTCGTCACCACCTGGATGGAGCCGCAGGCCGGCGTCCTGATGGGCGAGTGCCGGGACAAGAACATGATCGACAAGGACGAGTACCCGCGCACCGCCGAGCTGGAGCGGCGCTGTGTCGCGATGCTCGCCGGCCTGTGGAACGCGCCCGATCCGCGGGCGGCCGTGGGGTGTTCGACCACCGGGTCGAGCGAGGCGTGCATGCTCGCGGGGCTCGCCCTGAAGCGGCGCTGGGCGAAGCGGAACGCGGACCGCTATCCGGCGACGGCGCGGCCCAATCTGGTGATGGGCGTCAATGTGCAGGTCTGCTGGGAGAAGTTCTGCACCTTCTGGGAGGTGGAGGCCCGGCTCGTACCCATGGAGGGCGAACGGTTCCACCTCGACCCGGAGGCCGCCGCCGAGCTCTGCGACGAGAACACCATCGGGGTCGTCGGGGTTCTCGGCTCCACCTTTGACGGGTCCTACGAGCCGATCGCGGAGCTGTGCGCGGCCCTGGACGCCCTCCAGGAGCGCACCGGCCTCGACATCCCCGTCCATGTGGACGGGGCGTCCGGCGCGATGGTGGCGCCCTTCCTCGACCCGGACCTGGTATGGGACTTCCGGCTGCCGAGGGTGGCGTCGATCAACACCTCGGGCCACAAGTACGGCCTCGTCTACCCGGGGGTCGGCTGGGCGCTGTGGCGTACGGCGGACGCGCTGCCGGAGGAGCTGGTCTTCCGGGTCAACTACCTGGGCGGCGACATGCCGACGTTCGCGCTGAACTTCTCCCGGCCCGGGGCGCAGGTGGTCGCGCAGTACTACACGTTCCTGCGCCTCGGGCACGACGGCTACCGGGCGGTCCAGCGGGCCTCCCGGGACGTGGCCTGCTCCCTGGCCCGCGCGGTGGAGGCGCTGGGCGACTTCCGGCTGCTCACCCGGGGCGACGAGCTGCCGGTGTTCGCCTTCACGACGAACAGCGACGTCCACGCGTACGACGTGTTCGACGTCTCACGCCGGCTGCGGGAGCACGGCTGGCTGGTGCCCGCGTACACCTTCCCCGCCAACCGGCAGGACCTGTCGGTGCTGCGGGTGGTGTGCCGCAACGGCTTCTCCTCCGACCTGGCCGAGCTGCTGGTCGAGGACCTGAAGCTGCTGCTGCCCGAACTGCGGGCCCAGAAGCACCCGCTGAGTCACGACCGGTCGACCCCGACGGCCTTCCACCACTGAGCCCGCCTACCGGCCGACGCACGCGAACCTGCCGACCGGCAGCGGGAGCAACAACGCGAACAGCGGCTTCCCCCGGGTCTCAGGAGGGGGGCCGTCCCGTCTTCGGGTCCGTCCCGTCTTCGGGTCCGGGTCCGGCGGAGGCCCGTCGGTCCGTGATTGATCTCGCTCGCGCGAAGGGCTGTTCGCGCGAGTCAACGCGGTGTGGGGCCGTGACCATGGGGCTCGCATCCGGCTCATATATCGTCTGCCGATATCGGAGTCCGTAGAGCGTGCGGCCTCATGTCGCCGAGGAGTATGCCCATGAGCAAGCCATCGACCTCCGGCAGCGCCCCGGAGGAGTTGCGGCGGACGCTCGGCGTGCCCGACGCCGTCATGATCGGTCTGGGGTCGATGATCGGCGCCGGGATCTTCGCCGCGCTCGCCCCGGCGGCGCGCGCGGCCGGCTCCGGGCTGCTGATCGGTCTGGCCCTGGCCGCCGTGGTCGCCTACTGCAACGCCACCTCCTCCGCCCGGCTGGCCGCCCGGTATCCGGCTTCGGGCGGCACGTACGTGTACGGCAGGGAGCGCCTCGGTGAGTTCTGGGGCTACCTGGCGGGCTGGAGCTTCGTCGTCGGCAAGACGGCCTCCTGCGCGGCGATGGCGCTCACCGTCGGCTCGTACGTGTGGCCGGGGCAGGCGCACGCCGTCGCGGTCGCCGCCGTGGTGGCGCTCACCGCGGTGAACTACGCCGGGGTCCAGAAGTCCGCGTGGCTGACCCGGGTCATCGTGGCCGTGGTCCTGGCGGTCCTCGCCGCCGTCGTGGTCGCCGCCCTCACCTCCGGCACGGCGGACGCGGCCCGGCTGGACGTCGGCTCCGACGCCACCGTCAGCGGGGTGCTCCAGGCGGCGGGGCTGCTGTTCTTCGCCTTCGCCGGGTACGCGCGCATCGCCACCCTGGGCGAGGAGGTCCGCGACCCGGCCCGCACCATCCCGCGGGCCATCCCGATCGCGCTGGGCATCACCCTCGTCGTCTACGCCGTGGTCGCCGTCTCCGTCCTGACGGTGCTGGGACCGGACGGCCTGGCCGACGCGGCGGCGCCGCTGTCGGAGGCCGCGCGGGCCGCGGGCGCCGACTGGCTCGTTCCCGTCGTCCGCGTCGGTGCGGCCGTCGCCGCACTGGGCTCCCTGCTCGCCCTGATCCTCGGCGTCTCCCGCACCACCCTGGCGATGGCCCGCGACCGGCATCTGCCCCACGCCCTGGCCGCCGTCCACCCGCGGTTCAAGGTGCCGCACCGTGCCGAGCTCCTCGTCGGCGCCGTCGTGGCCGTGGCCGCCGCGACCGGTGACCTGCGCGGCGCGATCGGCTTCTCCTCCTTCGGGGTCCTCGTCTACTACGCCGTCGCCAACGCCTCCGCCTGGACCCTCACCCCCGACGAAGGCCGCCCGAACCGCCTGATCCCCGCCGTCGGACTGGCCGGCTGCCTCGTCCTGGCCTTCGCCCTGCCCGTCTCCTCGGTCGTCTCCGGGGCCGCGGTGGTCGCGCTGGGCGCCGCCGTCCACGCCGTACGCCGAGCCCTCACCGCGCGGGGCTGACCCGCTGCCCCGGCCGTCCCCCCCACCCGGGTGAACGGCCGGGCCGCCTGGTGTCCCCGCCCCGGGAACCACCGGACAATGTCCGCACCCGACCGAGGCGAGGTACGAGTGCCGTGACCCAGTTCCAGCAGCGTCCGATGGGCACGAGCGCACCGGGCGCCGTCGTCCTCATCCGCCTCTACGTCGGCGCGGTCTTCCTGTCCGAGGGCGTCCTGAAGTTCCTGCGCCCCGACGCGCAGGGCACCGGCCGCTTCGACCGGGCCGGCATCCCCGCCCCCGGCTTCCTCGCACCGCTCGACGGCATCTTCGAGATCGTGTGCGGCGTGCTGATCCTCGCCGGTCTCCTGACCCGGCTCGCCGTCGTACCGATGATTGTGAACATGCTCGGCGCGCTGCTGATCACGAAGCTGCCGATCCTGTGGGGGAACGCTCCGCTGTTCGCCGGGAAGTCCGGCTGGTGGGACCTGGCCCACGAATCGCGCACCGACCTCGCACAGCTGTGCGGGAGCCTGTTCCTGCTCCTCGTCGGCGCCGGTGTCCACTCCCTCGACGCCCGCCTTGCCCGCGCCGACTCCGCCGTCCCGTCCGGGACGGCAGTGCCACAGGGCTGATCAGGGCGCGTCGTCGCCCAGGACCTCGCGGGCCAGCTCCACCAGGGCCCTGCGGTCCTCCGCCAGGGCCTGCTTCCCGGCCTCGGTCGCCCGGTAGACGCGGCGGGTGCGGCCGTCGACCACTCGCTGCTCCGAGGTCAGCAGGCCGTCGGACTCCAGCCGGTGCAGCGTCGGATACAGCGTGCCGGGGCTGATCCTGTAGCCGTGGGAGGCCAGCTCCTCGGTCATCCACGCGCCGTGGATCTCCTCCTCGGCCGCGTGATGCAGGATGTGCAGCCGCACCGCGCCCCGCTGGAACTCCCGCACCCTGGCCCACCTCCGGCAGTGACGAAACCGATGTCGGCTCCCGATCCTAGCGGTCCGGGCTGACCGGAGCTGTCCGAGCTGACCCGGCTGTCCGAGCTGACCGAGTCGACCCGGTGGTCCGGCGTGGGCCGGTGAAGGGGAAAGCCTTCGTCGAGCTTGGTCAGTCGCGGTCCCCGGGATCGGGGACACCGGTGGCGAACGGGTTCTCCTCGCCCTCGGCGAGCACCCCGACGAACGGGTCCCCCTCGCCCGCGAAGGTGTACGCCCCGCCCTCGATACGGGCGATCAGTCCCCGGGTCCACTCCGCGCCGCTGTCGGCCGAATGCACCCACAGGTTCATGATCTCGCCGATGTGGCCGAGGGATTCGGGCCCGCCCTCGGGCGTGTAGTACCCGGTGACCGAGTCCCGCCACTCCCTGATGCCCTCGATCCGCTCCTTGAGCAGCGCGACCGCCTCCTCACGGGGCAGGTCGACGATGAACCCGATCGCCGCCGAGAGGACGTCCATGTTCCGGTCGTAGGAGCGGATGGCGTCACGCAGCAGGGTGCGGTACTCCGCCAGCCCCTCGTCCGTGACCTCGTACTCCGTACGCGGCGGGCCGCCGGCCGTGGAGGGGGCCGTCTCGTGCGCGAGGAGCAGTCCCTGCTTCGTCATCTGCTTCAGGGCGTGGTAGATCGACCCGGGCTTGGCGTTGGACCACTCGTGCGCGCCCCAGTACTCCAGGTCGTTGCGGACCTGGTAGCCGTGCGCGCGGCCGTGCATACGCACGGCGCCGAGGACCAGCAGCCGGATCGCGGACATGGCACCCCTCTCCCTATTCAACTTTGACTAGGGTAGCCCGCCCGTCTGCGGATGCCTTCGCGCCGGCCTGCCCGGTGTCCGGGAGAGCAGCGGGAGCAACCGGAGCAGCGGGAGGGCAGCGGGAGCGGGAGAGCCCTCGTCGGGAAGCTCAGAACGGGAAGACCGAGCGGCCGTGCTGGATCGACATCCACTTCTGTGTGGTGAACGCCTCCACCACGGCCTCACCGTTCAGCCGTCCCACCCCGGACATCTTCTCGCCGCCGAACGCGACCAGCGGATCGTCCTGCACGGTGGAGTCGTTGACGTGGAACATCCCGCTGACGATGCGCTGGGCGAACCTCACCCCGCGCTCCGCGTCCCGGGTGTGCACCGCGCCGCTGAGTCCGTACGGGCTCTCGTTGACGATCCGCGCGGCCTCCTCCTCGCCGTCGAACGTCATCAGCAGGGCCACCGGGCCGAGGATCTCCTGCGTCAGCAGCGGGGAGTCCTCCGCGAGGCCGGTGAGGACGGTCGGCCCGACGACGTTGCCGACGGTCCGGCCCCGTACGAGCGCCGTCGCGCCGTCCGCGACGGCCCGTTCGACGAGGGCGTCCAGGGCGTCCGCCTGGAAGGCGTTGATGACCGGCCCGATCCGGGTCTCCGGGTCCCTCGGGTCCCCGGTCGCGAGCGCGGCCACCTCGGCGGTGAACCGCTCCGTGAACTCCGCCGCCACCGACCGGTCCACCAGGATCCGGTTGGCCGCCATGCTGACCTGCCCCTGGTGCAGGAAGCGGCTGAAGACCGCCGCCCGGACCGCGTAGTCGACGTCGGCGTCCTCCAGCACCACCAGGGCGCTGTTGCCGCTCAGTTCGAGGACGGTCCGCTTGAAGGCGCCCGCCGCGGTGGCGGCGATGTGCCGGCCGACCCGGTCGGAGCCGGTGAACGAGATCACCTTGGGCACGGGGTGCTCGATGAACGCGTCGCCGATCTCGGCGCTGTCGGTGATGACGACGTTGAGCAGCCCGGCGGGCAGCCCGGCGTCCTCGAATATCTTCGCTATCAGTCCGCCGCCGACGACGGGCGCGTTCTGATGGGGCTTCACGACGACCGCGTTGCCGAGCGCCAGGGCGGGTGCGACGGACTTCATCGTCACCAGGAAAGGGAAGTTGAAGGCACTGATGACACCCACGACGCCGACGGGCAGCCGGTAGAGCCGGTTCTCCCGGCCGTCCCCCACGGCGGGCAGCAGCCGCCCGGTGGGCCGCAGCGCCTGGCGGATCGCCTCGCGCAGGAACTCCGTCGCGCTGCGGACCTCGTACCGCGCCCGCGGCCGGGTGCCGCCCAGTTCGTCGATGATCGCCTCGGCGATCTCCTCGGCGCGCTCGCCGGTGATGCGGAGCGCGCGTTCGAGGACGGCACGCCGCTCGTACGGGTTGACGGCCGCCCACTCCCGCTGCGCCCGCTCGGCGGCCCGGTAGGCCCGGTCGACCTCCAGCGCGGTGGCCACGGTGACGGCGGCGAGTTTCTCACCGTTGTAGGGATTGAAATCGATGATGTCCCACGAGCCGCTGCCGGTCAGCCACTCGCCGTCGATGTACTGGTGGGCCAGTTCATGGAAGAAGGACATGCAATCCCTTACTGCAGGCGTTCGCACACTCCTGATGCGATGTCATCGTACTGAGAATTTACGTCAGTTGGAGTAGACCGCGCAGAAGATCGCGGCTCTCTTCCGGCGCGGGACTGTCCCGGGCGAGGCCCGCCATGGCCTTTTCGTACTGCGCGACTTCCTCGGGCTTGTCCAGATAGAGCGCACTCGTGAGCTGCTCCAAATAGACAATGTCCGACAGATCGGATTCCGGGAAACGCAGCATCGTGAAAGAGCCGCTCTCGCCGGCATGACCACCATGACTGAAGGGCATGACCTGAAGCGTGACGTTCGGCTGCTCCGACATATCGATCAGATGCCGCAATTGGGCGCGCATGACGTCGCGTTCGCCGTACGGGCGGCGCAGCGCCGCCTCGTCGAGAACGGCGTGGAACATCGGGGCGCGCTCCGAGACGAGTGCCTTCTGACGCTCCAGGCGCAGGGCCACCCGGCGGTCGATCTCGGCGGGCGAGGCGCCGCGCATTCCGCGCGAGACGACGGCGTGGGCATACGCCTCGGTCTGCAACAGACCGTGCACGAACTGGACTTCATAAATCCGAATGAGGGAGGCCGCACCCTCCAGACCGATGTACGTCTGGAACCAGCCGGGCAGCACGTCTCCGTAACTGTGCCACCAGCCCGCCACGTTGGCCTCGCGGGCGAGGCCGAGGAGGGAGTCCCGCTCCGCCTCGTCCGTGACTCCGTAGAGCGTGAGCAGGTCCTCGACGTCCCTGGCCTTGAAGCTCACCCGTCCCAACTCCATGCGGCTGATCTTCGATTCGGAGGCCCGGATCGAGTAGCCGGCCGCCTCACGGGTGATACCGCGCGACTCCCGCAGTCTCCTGAGCTGAGAGCCCAGGAGGATGCGTCGCACCACCGATCCACTCGACTCGCCTGCCGACACTGGTCCGACCCTCCCCATCGTCTACCTGGCACCCGGAGCCCCCCGGAACCCCGAGTGCCGGATTCTGCCACCAAAACGCTTCAGCCCGTACTCATTCGATTACGGAAATGGGAAGACGTCCGGAAAGCTCCGAAACTGACCTCGGGAAGAAATGCCCCAGAACCACCACGGTATCGGGCAGGTCCGGCGCGTGCACGTGCATCTGCCCTTGCATCTGCCCTGCGCATTCGGAACCATGGCCCTCGCGCACCTGCGTGCTCGTGTTGTGCCGCTGTACCCCCCGCAGTACCGCTACAGGCAGTGCCGCTACAGCCGCGAATCCCGGGAGTGCCTCGTATGGGGACGAATGGATCGACGATGCTCGAGCCGTTACGGCAGGGGCTTCCCCCCACCGACCCCTCAGGGGTTGCCGGATCGGCGTCCTGCGCTCTGCCCGCACACTACGAAGCGGTCGGCGGGGCACGGAAGTTCACCCGGACCACGCTGGAGCGGTGGGAGCTGGGCGACCGTTTCGACGATGTCGCCCTGGTGGTGTCCGAGCTCGTCACCAACGCCCTGCGCCACGCGCTGCCCGGTGATCCGCCCCGGGAGTTCCAGGACCCTCCGGTGCGACTGCATCTGATGCGCTGGACCTCGCGGCTGGTGTGCGCGGTACGCGATCCCAGCCGGGAGAGCCCGGTGGCGGGCGAGGCGGCGGATTCGGCCGAATCCGGCCGTGGCCTGTTCCTGGTGGAATGCGTCAGCGACAGCTGGGGCTGGCACCCCTCCCCCGTACCGCTCGGGGAACTGCCTTCGGGGCCGCTGTACGGCAAGGTGGTCTGGGCCCTCTTCCGGCTGCCGGAAAACGCGAAGCCGGGTTCGTAGGCGCCCCGGTACGGAGTACCCCGGGTCCGGCCCACCGCGGGCCGGACCCGGCGTCGGCCGCCGGTGGCCGGGCGGTCGGAATCGGCCGCCTGTGGCCGGCGGCCGGATCAGCCGCCGCCGGCCAGGTGGTCGAACTCGCCGTCCTTGACGCCGAGCAGCAGCGCCTCGATCTCCGCGGGCGTATAGACGAGAGCGGGCCCGTCGGGGTGCCGGGAGTTCCGCATCGCCACATTCCCTCCGGGCAGCCGGGCGAACTCCACACAGGATCCCTGGGAGTTGCTGTGCCTGCTCTTCTGCCAGACGACTCCGCGAAGCTCTGTGGCCGCCATGCCGTTGTACACGTGGTGCACAGGACGCTCCCCGAGTTACAAAGTGCAAGTGTCAACTAGCTCGGATCATAGCTCTGTTCATATGCCAATGCATGAGCAGATGCACGTGCACGCGCGGTGTTCCTTTGATTACAGCCTTATCCGCTCCGGCCCCACCCCCTGGGAGAGAGACGAACGGCACGCCTATTTCGCTCCCGATCACCGGAGTTGATCCGTACGGACCTTGGTAACGTGACGCGGTCTTTCGACCGGAAAACCGCAAGGGGGAACTCCACGTGACCAGCTCTCTACGCACGGGCGCCGTCATGGTCGCCGGCCTGGCCGTCTCACTGACGCTGACCGCGTGCGGCAGCGACGAGGCGGGCAAGGACTCCGGCGCGGACGCCACGGCGAGCGCCACGTCCGGGGGCGGCGGCGACAACGGCTCGGGGGAGTCCGGCGGCGGCACGGACGCGGCGGCACTGGAGGGCACCTGGGTGGGACTGACGGACGGCAAGAACGTCACGGTGTCCATCACCGCCCGCAAGGTCGCTCTCGTCGCCGACCAGGCCGTCTGCCAGGGCGATGTGCGGGACATGGGCGGCGAGCCGATGCTGGCGCTGAAGTGCACCGGCGGCTCCACCGGCCGCACGATGGGCGCGGTCGACTCCGTCGACGGCGCGAAGCTGGTCGTCGCGTGGGACGGCGGCATCAAGGACACCCTCGCCAAGGCCGACCCGGGCAAGCTGCCGGGCGACCTGCCCTCGCTCCCCGACTTCTCGGACCTGCCCGAGGTCCCCGCACCCTGACGCCGGACGCCGGGGAGCCGCTCAGCTCTCGGCGAGCGTACTGCTGACGCGGGTGGAGCCGCCGCGCTCGTCCAGGGCGCGGGTGAACTCCTCCAGCGCGTCCAGCAGCAGCGCCGCACCCCGGCGCACGACCGGGTCGCCGACCGGTGCCGTGCCGTCCTGTGCCGGTGTGGGCAGGTCCCAGTGGGCCACCGCGTCCACCACCGGCTGCCAGTCGGGGAGCCGCCGCTCCCGTACGGCCCTGGCGCCCTTCTCGGTGGCCCGGCGCAACGCCTCGGCCAGCTGGGCGGCGCCGGGCACCGGGTCGGCCGACCGGGCCGGGAGGTGGGCCTCCAGGACCATCGCGGACCTGCCCAGCTGCGCCAGCGCGTGCTGGGCGTCGGTGGCGGCGGCCCGGGAGATGCCCCGGTGGCGTACGGGTTCGTGCTGGGCGGTCGCCAGCGCCTCCTGCCACGCCACCCGGGCCTCCCGGGTGGCGATCAGGGCGTCCCGGACGTCCTCGGCGCCCTGGGAGGCGGGGTCCGCGTACCGGTCGACGACCGTGGCCGCGTACCGCCCGTCCGCCACCAGCCACTCGGCCAGCCGGTTGCGCAGCCGCGGGGTCTCCCAGGCCGGGTAGAGGGCGTACGAGATCATCGCGAGGAGTCCGCCGACGAGAGTCAGCACGACGCGTTCCGTGACGGTCTGGGACCAGTCGTCGCCGGCCATGCCGAGCAGGAAGACGACGTACGCGGCGACGCAGACCTGGCCGACCGCGTAACCGGTGCGCATCAGCAGATACATCAGCCCGGCGCAGACCACCGCGAGCAGGGCGGAGAGCCGGGCGTCCGGGTGGGCGGTCTGCACGACGGCGGTGGCGAGCCCGACGCCGACCAGGGTGCCGCCGAAGCGGCCCGCGGAACGGGCGTACGTCTGCGAGAACTCGGGCCGCATCACCATGACGGCGGTCATCGGCGCCCAGTAGCCGTGGCCGAGCGGCACGGCCTCGCCCACGAAGTACCCGCAGACGGCGACCACCGCGACCCGGATGGCGTGGCGCATGATCGGCGAGCCGTGGTGCAGCTCGCGGCGCATCGAGGCCAGCACCACCGGGATCAGCTTCAGCAGGGTGGGCCGGTGCCGGGTGTCCGGGGCGAGGCCGGAGGGCACCCCGCCGTCGGTCCCGGTGCCCCGAGCGATCTCCAGGACGTCGTCGAGCAGGGCCGCGAGCCGGTCGGCGGCGCGGCGGGCGGGGCCGACGAGGATCACGTCGTTGTCGGGGGTCTTCAGGACGCCCAGGTCGGTGGCGGAGAGATGGACGGGCTCGCCGTGCCGGACGGCCCGCGCGGCGGCGTCCAGGACCGAGCCGGCCGCGCCCAGCAGCTCGTTCACCCAGAGCCGCTCCAGACCATCGCCCGGCACCCCCATCGCCGGGTCCGCGAGCGAGGCGAGCACCGGGCGCAGCCGCTCGGCGACGCCCCGGGCCCCGTGGAGTTCGGCGGGGCGGCGACGGGCCTCGCGCGGGGTGACGGCGGCGGCGCTGCGAGCGGTCATCAGGGGCAGCGGGTCGAAGGCGGCCACCGGGTCGTGCCGCAGCCGCCGGGCGTAGTCGGCCTCGGCGGCCAGCGCGTCGGCGAGCGCGTCGCGCTGCGCGCCCCATCTGCGGACCGGGAAGAGGACGATGAGCGCCGCCTGCACGAAGCCGCCGGCGGCGATCATCCCCGCATGGGCGGCGGCGTCCCCGACCGAGGTGGGCAGGGTGATCGTCACCAGCATGATCGCGACGTTGGACGAGGCGATGATGCCGCCCGTGGGGCCTGCGGCCCAGGCGAGACCGGAGAGGAACGTCCAGGCGCCGAGCAGGCACAGGAAGAGCACGACGTGCGCGCCGCTGACATAGCCGACGAACGTCGAGACGGCGAGGCTGACGCCGGAGACCAGGGCGAGGACCGGGCGCGGCCGCCAGCTCCGCTGGAAGGTGGCGATGGCCGCCTGGAACGCGCCGAACGCGGAACTCGCCGCGATCTCCGGCCCGAACAGCACGAGGCCGGCGCCGACGACGAGGGCGAGACCGGCCGCACCGCGCATGGCGACGAGGGGTTCCAGCCTCTGCCGCTCGATCTCCAGCCCCGAGCGGGCGGTCTCCTTCAGCGCCCGGAGCCAGCTCATGGGCCGAGCCTAGCCGCAATACCGGACAAGCCCGACTTAGGCCATGATTTCGCCATCGGGCCCGTGGGGCGAGCCGCTCCCGGGCGCGCCGCCCATGCGGGCCCGGTCGGCGGCCTCGGTGCCGTGCGTCCAGCCGTCCAGGTCACTGACACCGCGGACCCGGGTGGTCGTGGTCCGGGGGAACATCCGCCCGGTGGTGTCGGTGACCGCGACGTCCCGGGCGGCCAGCACCGGCAGCAGTTCACCGCTCAGGCCCGCGTCGGTGCCGTCCGCAGCCGCCGTGACCCGCTCGGCGCCGTCGGCGAGCCGGCGGCCGAGCCGCTGGGCGTACCCCATCAGGAACGCCTGCCGGAAGGTCTTGGTCCGCCTGCGTCCCCCGGCGCGCTGCCCGGCCTCCGCCCGGGTCATCGCGGCCGTGCCCTGGACGAGCAGGGAGGTGAAGAGCAGCTCGACGGCCTCCAGGTCCGGCTCGAAGCCGACGACCGTGGTGAAACCGAGGTCGTCGTTCCACACGGCCCGGCACCGGTTCGCGGAGGCGACGGCGTCGAGCAGGATCGCCTTGGCGCTCCCGTACGGGGGCTCCACCCCGATCCGGCAGGCGCCCGGCGTCTCACGGCTCCGCGTCCGGGCGGCGAGGAGGGCCTCGTCGATGCTGTGCCGGGCCATCAGCTCCTGCGCCTTGGTGGTCAGCGCCTCGGCCTCCTCCGGGAAGCCGGTCGCCTCGGCCTTCGCCAGCAGCGCCCGGATCCGGGTGAGCATGCGGGGCTCGTCGGCGGCGGCCGGCCGGTGCAGGTGTTCGGCGGCGGTGCCGGGCGGCGGTCCTACGGGCTCGATGGCGGGCAGCCGCAGCAGCAGCCGGTACAGCTCCAGCAGGTCACCGGCGTAACCGAACCGGTCGGGGCGGTTACGGGGCACGGGCGGCGGAAGCTCGGCGAGCTGCTGCCGCCAGCGGGGCGGGAGCTGTGCGTACCGGGCGGTCTCGGCGGCGATCAGGGTCGCGGCCAGCGCCGCCCGCCGCTCGTCCAGCTCCCGGCGGACGAACCGGACCAGGTCGGCGGGGTGCCAGCCCCGGTCCCACGCCCGGCGGACGAACTCCTCGCCGCGCCGGTGCGCCTCCGCGTCGGCGTCCGGGGCGGCGGCGAGCAGGGACGCGCCGGTGTCCAGGGCGGCGTCGCCCTCCGCGTAGAGGGCCGCCGCACAGGCCCGATCGATCACCGATTCCATCCGGCCAAGGGTAGGCGGCCGCACCGACAGACCGGTCCCCGCCGCCGGACCGGTCCCCGCCGCCTCCCTACGGCAGCAGCACCAGCTTGCCCCGGACGTGGCCGCCCTCGCTCAGGGAGTGGGCGCTCGCGGCGTCGGCGAGCGGGAAGACCTGGGCGATCTCCACCCGCAGCTCACCGGCCTCCGCCAGCCGGGCGTTCTCCGCGAGGCGTTCGGCCGAGGGACTGCCGCCGGAGGAGAAGGCGACGCCCAGTTCCGCGGCGTCCCCGTCGGCGATGGTGACGATCCGGTCGGTCGTGCCGCCGCGCAGCTCGACGGAGGCGGGCAGCGCGCCGCGCCCCGAGGCGTCGAACACCGCGTCCACACCCTCCGGGGCCAGCTCCCGCACCCGTTCGACCAGCCCGTCCCCGTACGCCACCGGGACCGCGCCCAGGACCCGCAGATAGTCGTGGTTGGCCGGGGACGCGGTGCCGAGGACGGTCGCGCCGCGGGCCACCGCGAGCTGTACGGCGACGGAGCCGACGCCGCCGGACGCCCCGTGCAGGAGCAGCGTCTCGCCCTCGGCCACCGCGAGTTCGTCCAGGACCCGGGAGGCGGTGTCGGTCGCGACGGGCAGCGCCGCGGCCTCCTCCCAGGACAGCCCCTCCGGCTTACGGGCGAGGGAGGCGGCCTCGGCCAGCGCCTCGGTCGCGTAGGAGCCGGTGGCGCTCCAGCCGAGGACCTCGTCACCGGGGGCGAACGCGGTGACGCCCTCCCCCGTCTCCTGGACCACCCCGGCGAACTCGGCGCCGGGCGTGGCGGGCAGCGACGTGGGGAAGGCGCCCTCCATCCAGCCGTTCCGGATCTTGTGGTCGAGCGGGTTCACCCCGGCCGCCCGCACCGCGACCCGGACCTGGCCGGGGCCGGGGCGCGGCGGGTCGAGACGCTCCAGGTGCAGGACGCCGGGGCCGCCGAACTCCTCGTACACGATCGCTTCCATGAGGCGATCCTCATGGCTGCGGGGGCGGGCGGCCATTCGGCGCCCCCGCTTCGGAAGCGGTCCCGGGCGGTTCCGGGGCGGTCCCTGCTTCCAAAGCGGTCCCGGTGCGGGTCCCGGGGTGGTTCGGGCCCCGCCTCCGGAGCGGTTCCGGGGCGGTCCGGTGTGGGTCGGGCCGCGCTTCCGGGGCGCTGTCAGTGGCGGGTGCCAGACTCGTACCCATGACCGAACGGTGGGCGGTGGCTGCTGCGGACGGGGGCGGGGCGCTGCTCGCGCCGCTGGCCGGGGACGGCACGCCCGCCGGTCCCGTCGTGGCCGAGCCCGACCTCGTCGAGGCGGTCCGCTCCCGCCCCGGTGTGGCGCGCTGGGTGTGGCGGTCGACCGCCGAGATCTACCCCCGGCTGCTGGCCGCCGGGGTCCGGGTCGAGCGGTGTTACGACATCGAGTGCGCCGAGCTGCTGCTGCTCGGGCACGCCGGGCGGCTCGGCGAGCCCCGGTCGGCGGCCGCCGCGCTGGCCCGGCTGGACAACGCGCCGGTGCCGCCGGACCCGCCCGCCCGGTCCGCCGAACCGGGCGCGCAGTCCTCCCTCTTCGAGCCGTCGTCGGGCCCCGGAGTGCCGTTCGAGGGGCTGCTGCGGGTCTACGCGGACCAGGTGCGCCGCCACGGCACGGCGGAGCACCCGGACCGGATGCGGCTGCTGACCGCGTCGGAGTCGGCGGGGATGCTCGTGGCCGCCGAGATGCACCGGGCCGGGCTGCCCTGGCGCGCCGACGTCCACCGGGAGGTGCTGAACGGACTGCTGGGCGAGCGGTACGCGGGCGGCGGCGAGCCCCGCAGGCTCGCCGAGCTGGCTGACGAGGTGTCGGCGGCGTTCGGCAGAAGGGTCCGCCCCGATCTGCCCGCCGATGTGGTGAAGGCGTTCGCCCAGGCGGGGATCCCGCTGAAGTCGACCCGGCGGTGGGAGCTGGAGGAGCTGGACCATCCGGCGGTCGAGCCGCTGATCGCGTACAAGAAGCTGTACCGGATCTGGACGGCGCACGGCTGGTCCTGGCTCCAGGACTGGGTGCGCGAGGGCCGTTTCCGCCCGGAGTACCAGCCGGGCGGCACGGTCAGCGGCCGCTGGACGACCAACGGCGGCGGGGCCCTCCAGATCCCCAAGGTGATACGGCAGGCCGTCGTCGCCGACGAGGGGTGGCGCCTCGTCGTCGCGGACGCCGACCAGATGGAGCCCAGGGTGCTGGCGGCGATCTCCCGCGACCGGGGCCTGATGGAGGTGGCCGGTCACGACGGCGACCTCTACAAGGCCCTGTCCGACCGGGCGTTCAGGGGTGACCGCGAGCACGCCAAGCTGGCGCTGCTCGGTGCGATCTACGGCCAGACGTCCGGCGACGGGCTGAAGAACCTGGCCGCCCTGCGCCGCCGCTTCCCGCTCGCCGTCGCCTATGTCGACGACGCGGCGCGGGCGGGCGAGGAGGGGCGTGTGGTGCGGACCTGGCTGGGCCGGACCAGCCCGCCGGTCGCGCTGGCGGGCCAGGACGAGGAGGCGGGCATCCCGCAGGAGGGCCCCGAGGGCCCCGGGGCCGGGTCCGACGGCGGACCGGCGCGGGCCCGGGGGCGTTTCACCCGTAACTTCGTGGTGCAGGGCAGTGCGGCCGACTGGGCGCTGCTGCTGCTGGCCGCGCTGCGCCGGACGCTCTTCGAGCAGGGGCTGCGGGCGAGGCTGGTGTTCTTCCAGCACGACGAGGTGATCGTGCACTGCCCGGCCGGGGAGAGTGCCGCCGTGGCCGAGGCGATCCGCGCGGCGGGCGAGCTGGCCGGGCGGACCGCCTTCGGGGAGACGCCGGTGCGCTTCCCTTTCACGACGGCGGTGGTGGAACGGTACGCGGACGCCAAGTGACCGGGGCCCGCGGGAGGTCTGCCGCTGGAGCTTCAGCCACTGCGGGCCGGTGGCGAGGGCGACGGACCGGTCCATGGTGAGCGCCGGCTCCGGGGAGAGCGCAAGAGCGCCCCGTTCACGCGCCGGACGGCGTGAACGGGGCGCGGGCGGTGGTGCGCGCTCGCTGTCCTCGCGTCTACCCGCGTTCCCACAACGCGGGGACCCGCGGCGGCTCCCAGCCCGGCATGGCCAGGTGCGCCTGTAGGCAGCGGTAGGCGACCCCGCCGTACGTCACGCGGTCGCCCGCGCGGTAGGAGGTGCCGGACGACCAGGTGGTCCCCGGCTCGGTGGGCGGGTCGGTGGGCGGGTCGGTCGGGCCGGGCGTCTGGGCGACGTCCAGGACGAAGTCGAAGCTGCCCTGGCGCCCGTTCCCGGCGCTGCGGACGTTCATCAGCAGCTCCGGGTCGAACAGGGCGTCGGTGTTGTTGCGCGGCTCGTTCGGGAAGTACAGCTGGGTGGTGAGGACACGGCCGCCCGGCGCCTGCGCCTTCACGTGGAGGTGCCGCGTACGGCCCGGATAGAGGCCCGGCACGACGGTGGTGAGGCTGAACGACCCGTCCGCCCCGGTGAACTGGTGCCCCCGGAAGGCGAACCGGGCCATGTCGTACGCCCCGTTGGTGTCGGCCTGCCAGAAGTCGAGCAGGGCTCCGGAGACGGGCCGGCAGGCCCGGCCGAAGACGTAGCCGCTCACGGTGAGCGGTACCCCGGGGGTGCCCGGGGTCACCAGGCTGGTGCGGCGCGGCGAATCGGGTTTGAAGTACGGCCCCTCCATCTGCGGTGGGGTCGTGTCGTCGCCGTCGTCGCACTCCGGGGTGGGGGCCAGGGGCCCGTTCCCGGTGGAGGCGGCGTCCCGGGCGAGTGCGACGCCCCCTCCGGCGAGCAGGGGTGCCGCACTCGCGACGAACGCGGCCTTCAGGAGACCTTTGCGGCTGATGCGCCGCCGGTCCCCCGACGCCTCGTCGGACGCGCTCGGGTCATGGGGAGTCGCGTTGCCCATGGGTGGGGTCATGACGGTTTCCTCGGAGTCCTCGGTGCGGGGAGGCGGAGAGGTTCAGGAGGTTCGGTGACGCCGGACGGTCAGTTACATGCGCACGAGCCGGGGCCCGGTGACAGGCGTACGGGCCGGGGCCCGGTCAGATCCGCTGCCAGAGCGCCGGGACGGCCGCGGGGGTCCAGTTGGCCTGGGCCGTGTGTCCCTGGAGGCAGCGGTAGGTCGCTCCGCCGTACGTCACCGTGGCCCCGGTGGCGTACGTGGTGCCGGCCGCCCAGGTGCCGCCCGGCGGGTCGGTGGGCGGGTCGGTCGGCGGGTCGGTGGGCGGATCCGTCGGCCCACCGCTGGTGACCAGGGTCAGCCCGTACGCCTGGAGCAGCGGGTTGAGCGGCTGGAAGTACGTCGTACCGCCGGAGGAGCAGTTGCCCGAGCCGCCGGAGGTGACGCCCTGCGCCTGGTTGCCGGAGATGTACGAGCCGCCGGAGTCGCCCGGTTCGGCGCAGACGCTGGTGCGGGTCACACCGGAGATGGTGCCCTCCGGGTAGGTGACGCTGGTGTTCAGCTGCTGGATGGTGCCGCAGTGCCAGCCCGTGGTGGAGCCGGAGCGGCAGACCGAGGCGCCGACGACGGAGGAGGTGGAGCCGGCGACGGTGACGTCGCCCCGCCCGTAGCCGTTCACCAGCGGACGCGGCGTCCAGTTGGCGTTCGTGGCGACCCAGGCGTAGTCGCGGCCCGGGAAGGTCGAGCCCTGGAAGGTGCCCTGGGCCTGCCGGTTGAAGCCGGTGGTGGTCGTTCCGGCCCGTCCGCAGTGGCCTGCCGTGGCGAAGCCGTTCTGGGTGCCGCGCTTCACCGAGAAGCCGATGGAGCAGCGGCCGGAGCCGTTCATGTAGTACGCGTCGCCGCCCCGCAGGTCGGCGAGGGCGCGGGGCTGCTCGGCGGACCGGGCGACGGTGACGAGGCCGCTGTCGACCCCGGCCGACTTCAGGAACGCCGCTCCGGCCGCGGTGCTCGCGGCGTTCACGACGACCCGGTTGGCCTCGACGTCGACGTACCAGACGGGCACGTCCTTCGGCGCCTTGCGCAGCGCGGCCTTGTCGAGGGCCTCCTTGACCCCTTCGAGCCGGTCCAGGCTGTGGCCGACGACCTCGGCCCTCGCCCCGGCCTCGGTGATCCGGGCAGTCTGGGAGGCGTCGGTGGTGGCGACGGTCAGGGCGGCCTTCGCACCGCTGACCCGGGCTCCGGCGAAGCTGACGCCGAGGGACTTCTCCAGCCCGGCGGCGACGGCGGCGGCGCGGTACTCGTTGGCTATCCGGCTCCGGGCGTCGTCCGCGTCCAGGCCGAGGTCGCGCTCCATGGCGGCCAGCAGTCCGGGCGACAGGCTGTCGGCGGAGACCGGCGGGGCGGTGGTGCCCGCGGGGCCGGCGGACGCCACTCCGGTGAGCCCGGCGAGGGCGAGCGCACCCACGGCCACCGTGGCGGTGCCGGCGACGAGGGCGCGTCTGCGGAGCGTGGTTCTCTCCACGTAACTCTCCTTGGTTCAGGGGGGTGTCCTGATCCGGCGGGGGTTGGTCCGGACCAGGAATTGCCGAAACCGTAGCGGCGGTGACACCCGGCGCAGGAGATCCCGTTCACCCCCCTCCCTCCGCGTTATGGGGCTGCGCGGCGCGTGGTTCGGCCCCCGCCGCGACGGGCGGGCGGCCGATGTCGCGGGCCGGCCGGGCGAAGAGCGACGGCGTCTCCCTTTCGGCGGGGCGCCCGGGTAGGTTCGCCCTCATGCACACAGGGCAACTTCTGGGCTCGGGACGCACCGCCGACGTGTACGCACTCGACGGCTCCTGGGTCCTTCGCCGTTACCGGGACCGCACCGACACCACTCGGGAGCTGGCCGTGATGTCGTACGTCGGCGCCTTCGGGTTCCCGGTGCCGCGCATCGGTCCGCCCGCCGAGGGGGCCCGCCCCACCGACCTGGTGCTCCAGCGGCTGACCGGCCCGACCCTGGCCGAGGCCCTGCTGGCGGGGCGGCTGGGGGCGGCCGAGGCGGGCGCGCTGCTCGCCCGTCTGCTGCGCGAACTCCACGCCATACCGCCCCGGGTCTCGGCGGACCCGGAGGACCGCGTGCTCCACCTGGACCTGCATCCGGAGAACGTGATGCTGACGGAGAGGGGCGCGGTGGTGATCGACTGGTCCACCGCGACGGAGGGCCCGTCCGGCCTCGACCGGGCGATGTCGGCGCTGACCCTGGCCCGGCTCGCGCTCGACCCGGCGTTCCCGGCCGGGGCGAAGGTCCGAACGCTCCTGACGGCGCTCCTGGCGGAACTCTCCGACGACGGCGGCGCGTCGGCCGCCGATCTGGCCCTGGCCCGCACCCGCCAGCGGGCGAACCCGTACCTGAGCGACCGTGAACGGGGCTGCCTGGACCGGGCGGTGGACCTGGTGATCGGCTGCGCCCCGTAGTCCGTAAAAGCCCCGTGGCCCGTAGGAACCCGTGGTCCGTAGGAACCCGTAGCCCGTCCGTAGGAGCCGTAGTCCGTAGGAGGCGTCCTGGAGCGGCGCGTCGAGCCCCTCCGGCGGAACCGAACCCTCCGGCGGTCGAGGAGCGGGAGGCCGGGGCGGCACCCCGGCCGGATGAGCTCAGCGCCGGCCGGATGAGCTCAGCGCCGGCCGCGCTTCGCGTCCCGCAGGCGCCGCAGCCGGTTCACCGTGACCGGGTCCTCGCGCAGCGCCCGCTCGTCCTCGATCAGCGCGTTCAGCAGCTGGTAGTAGCGGACCGGCGAGATCCCGAGCTCCTCGCGGATCGCCCGCTCCTTCGCCCCGGGCCCCGCCCAGGGCCGCCGCTCCAGGGCCAGCAGCGCCCGGTCCCGGGCCGACAGCTCGTCGGCAGCGGGCGGCGCGGGCGCGGCCTCGGGATCGTGGTGTCCGTGGTCGGGGGCGGTCATATCAACCAACCTAACGCCCACCCCCGACACCGCGTCCGCGGCCTGCGGCAGCTACTCGGCGGCCTCCGCCTGCGCCGCCTCGGTGGCTATCTCCCCGAGGACGCTCTCGGGGTTGCTGCCCGGTGCGACCGCGCTGCCGATGTTCTTCTTGATCGCGTCGCTGACCGTGGCCCAGGACGTCTTGCCGAACGGGGGCAGGGTCGAGTTGGGGAGCGCGGCCAGGAACTCGTGCAGCTTCTTGTGCTTCTTGTCGGCCTCCATCGCGGCGGAGGCGCTGCCGGTCACCGGGAGCAGGTCGTACTCCTCGGCGAACTCCAGCACGTTCGCGTCGGAGTAGGCGTAGTCGAGGAACTCGCCGATCTCCTTGCGGTGGCCGTTCTCCTTGAAGCCCATCATCCAGTCGGCGACGCCCATGGAGCCCGTGGTCGGGCCGTCGAAGCCGGGCAGCGGCACCATGCCGACCTCGACGCCCTTGGCCTCGGCCTCGTTCATCAGGGTGGGGTGACCGTTGAGCATGCCGACGTTGCCCGCGGCGAACTCCTCGAACGCCTTCGCCCGGTCCAGCTTGCCCGGCTCGACCGGGCCGGTGAGGCCCTTGCCGACCAGGTCGTTCCGCAGCCAGCGGAACGTGGCGATGTTCTCGGCCGAGTCGATGTCGTACGCGCCGACGTCGTCCGTGTAGCCGCCGCCACCGCTGAGCAGCCACATCAGGGTCTCGGCCTGGGCCTCCTCCTGGCCGAGCGGCAGGGCGAAGGGGAACTCGACGCCCTTCGCCTTGAGCGCGGTGGCGTCGTCGCGGATGTCGTCCCAGGTCCTGGGGGCGTCCAGGCCCGCCTGGTCGAAGAGCTTCTGGTTGTAGAAGAGCAGCCGGGTGCTGGCGACGAAGGGCATCCCGTACAGCGTGCCGTTGATCTTGCCCGCGTCGGTGAGCGAGGGGAGGAAGTTCGCCGCGGTGCGGATCGCGAGCGTCTCGTCGGCGGTGTAGAGCTTGCCCGCCTTGGCGTAGTCCGCGTACGCGCCGATCTGGGCGATGTCCGGGGCGTTGCCGGCCTTGACCATCTCGGCGACCTCGCGGTCGACGTCCTTCCAGTGGAGGACGGTGACGTCGACCCTGATGCCGGGGTGCTCCTTCTCGAAGCCCGACGCGACCCCGCTCCAGTACTTCTCGGAGCTGTTCTCCGGCCCGGTGCCGTAGTCGGCGGCCACCAGCTTGAGCGTGACGTCGCCCGAGTCGGTGTCACCGCCGCAGCCCGACAACGTTGCCGTCATTCCCAGCGCGGCCACCACCGCGGTCAGACCCAAAAAGCGCCGCTGCACAGCCTCGCCCATCCTCATTGATCGCCTGCTCACGGACGGTGCGCACGGCGTCGGCCGACGGCCTCTGCTCGGCCGCGGCAGTGCCGCCCTGTCCTGGACACCGTCCGGATGAACTGCGATTTTCCCCCATGGCCGACGCGGAGGTCTACTCCACCGGCGTATCGCTTCGGCAACGTATACGGGCCCGGGAGGCCACAACTGGCTTACGGGTACTGGCAGTCGGGGCCCCCGAGCCGTATCTTGGTCCAGACCTTTGGTCGGGGTTCCTTCGATCCGGACTCCCCATGGGCGACTTTCCGGCCGAAAAGCCCTCACCTTCGCCTGTTCATCATTTTGTATGGGTGCGCAACAAACTGCGCTAGTGGACTAGACCTATTGGGGGTCGGGGGGCGAAACTGTCTCCCGTGAGACATGTCATCGCCCTCGATGTGGGCGGCACCGGAATGAAGGCCGCGCTGGTCGGGACCGACGGCACCCTCCTCCACGAGGCGCGGCGGGCCACCGGCCGGGAGCGCGGCGCCGACGCGGTCGTCGAGTCGATCCTCGCGTTCGCGGCGGATCTGCGCGCCCACGGCGAGGAGCACCTCGGCGAGAGCGCCGTCGCCGCCGGGGTCGCCGTGCCCGGCATCGTCGACGCCGAGAAGGGAATCGCGGTGTACGCCGCGAACCTGGGCTGGCGCGACGTACCGCTGCGTGCCCTGCTGCGCGAACGGCTCGGCGTCCCGGTCGCCCTCGGCCACGACGTACGCACCGGCGGGCTCGCCGAGGGGCGGATCGGGGCCGGGCGGGACTCGGACCGCTTCCTGTTCGTCCCGCTGGGCACCGGGATCGCCGGGGCCATCGGCATCGCGGGCGCCATCGAGTCGGGCGCGCACGGGAACGCCGGCGAGATCGGCCACATCGTGGTCCGCCCGGACGGCCCCGACTGCGGCTGCGGCCAGCGCGGCTGCCTGGAGACGCTGGCCTCCGCCGCCGCGGTGACCCGGGCCTGGGCCGCCGCGTCCGGGGACCCCGGGGCGGACGCCGCTGACTGCGCGAAGGCCGTCGAGTCGGGCGACCCGGCGGCGGTCCGGGTCTGGCAGGACGCGATCGACGCGCTCGCCGCCGGACTCGTCACCGCGCTCACCCTCCTCGACCCCGGCACGCTCATCATCGGTGGCGGTCTCGCCGAAGCCGGGGAAACCTTGTTCACACCACTGCGTGCGGCCGTCGAGGAACGCGTCACGTTCCAGAAGCTGCCCCACATCGTCCCGGCGGCCCTCGGGGACACCGCCGGATGCCTGGGCGCGGGGCTGCTCGCCTGGGATCTACTCTCCACGGAGGTTTCCGCCTGATGGCCGGACGCGCAGCAGACAGCACCGTTCTCGCCGGCGCCCGGGTGGTGCTCCCCACCGGCACCGTCGAGGACGGCCGGGTGACCGTCGAGGGCTCCCGGATCTCCGGTACCGCACCGGAGGGCGCCCGGACCATCGACCTCACGGGCCACTGGGTGGTCCCCGGTTTCGTGGACATGCACAACCACGGCGGCGGCGGGGCCTCCTTCACCTCCGGCACCGTGGACGAGGTCCTCACCGGCATCCGTACGCACCGCGAGCACGGCACCACCACGATGGTCGCCTCCACGGTCACCGGTGAGATGGACTTCCTCGCCCGGCGCGCGGGCGTCCTGTCCGAGCTGGTCGAGCAGGGCGACCTGGCCGGGATCCACTTCGAGGGCCCCTTCATCTCACCGTGCCGCAAGGGCGCCCACAGCGAGGAGCTGCTGCGCGCCCCGGACCCGGCCGAGGTCCGCAAGCTGCTGGACGCGGCGCGCGGCACCGCCCGGATGGTCACCCTCGCCACCGAGCTGCCCGGCGGCATCGACTCCGTACGGCTGCTCGCCGAGCACGGGGTCATCGCCGCGATCGGCCACACGGACGCGACGTACGGGCAGACCGTGGAGGCCATCGGCGCGGGCGCGACCGTCGCCACGCATCTGTTCAACGCGATGCCGCCGCTCGCCCACCGCGAGCCCGGCCCGATCGCCGCTCTGCTGGAGGACGACCGGATCACCGTCGAGCTGATCAACGACGGCACGCATCTGCACCCGGCCGTCCTGGAGCTGGCCTACCGCCACAAGGGCGCGGGCCGCGTCGCGCTGATCACCGACGCGATGGACGCCGCCGGCTTCGGCGACGGGGAGTACCAGCTCGGCCCGCTCGCGGTCGAGGTCACCGACGGGGTGGCCCGGCTGGTGGAGGGCGGCTCGATCGCCGGTTCCACGCTCACCCTGGACACCGCGTTCCGCCGGGCCGTCACGCTCGACAGGATCCCGGTCGAGGACGTCGTCCGGTCCATCTCCGCCAACCCCGCGCGGCTGCTCGGCGTCGACGACCGGGTCGGCTCGCTGGAGCCGGGCAAGGACGCCGACCTGGTGGTCCTCGACGAGGACTTCGTCCTCAAGGGCGTCATGCGCCGGGGCGAGTGGATCATCGAGCCGAAGACGGTCTGAGGCCGGACGCCCGAAGACGGTCCGAGGCCGGCCGCCGGGCCGCGCGGCAGCACGTAACGAAGCGATGGCGGTCGGCCCGCGGGACTGGGCCGACCGCCACCCCTTTGACATGATCATCAGAGTCGTGTGCCGGAAGCGGGCACGCGCCGCCGGGTCATGGACCGAGGGAAGGACCGGCAGGTGATCCTGACCGTCACTCTGAACACCGCGCTCGACGTGACGTACACCGTCGACGCACTCGTCCCGCACGGCAGCCACCGGGTCGGCGAGGTCACCGAACGCCCCGGCGGCAAGGGCCTCAACGTCGCCCGGGTGCTCGGCGCGCTCGGCCACGAAAGCGTGGTCACCGGCTTCGCCGGCGGGGCCACCGGAGGCGTCCTGCGCGATCTCCTCGCCCCGCTCCCGCCGCGCGACGCGCTCGTGCCGGTGGCCGGGAACACCCGCCGCACCCTGGCGATCACCGACCGCTCCACCGGCGACACCACCCAGCTCAACGAGCCCGGACCGCAGGTGAGCCCCGCCGAGTGGGCCGCCTTCCTGCGGACGTACGAGGAGCTGGTCGCCGGGGCCGAGGCGGTCGCGCTCTGCGGCAGCCTGCCGCCCGGCATCCATGTCGGGGCGTACGCGGAACTGGTCCGGATCGCCCGCGCCGCCGCCGTGCCCGTGCTCCTGGACACCAGCGGCGAACCGCTGCGCCGGGGCATCGCCGCCCGCCCCGACCTGGTCAAGCCGAACGCCGAGGAGCTGGCCCAGCTGACCGGCTCCCGCGAACCGCTGCGCGCGGCGGGCGACACCCGCCGGCGCGGGGCCCACGCCGTGATCGCGTCGCTCGGCCCGAAGGGCGTGCTCGCGCTCACCCCGGACGGCGTCTGGCGGGCCGCCCCGCCCGCGCCCGTGCGCGGCAACCCGACCGGCGCGGGCGACTCGGCGGTGGCCGGACTGCTGTCCGCCCTGGCCGAGGGCCTGCCCTGGCCGGAGCGCCTGGCCCGTGCGGTGGCCCTGTCGACGGCGACCGTGCTGGCCCCGGCGGCCGGCGAGTTCGACGCGGCGGCCTACGCGGAGCTGCTGCCGCGCGTCACGGTGGAGCCGCACACGCCGACGCCCTGACCACCACGGGGGCGGTCAGGGCGTCGGGGGTCCGGGGCCAGGGATTGCGGGGCAGCCCTAGCTCTTGATGTGACCGGACTTCAGCTCCAGCTGGTCGAGATTGGCGTCGCACGCGTCGCCCGTCTCGCACGACAGCTTGAGGGTGTTGGAGCCCTTGTCGAGCTGGACGTACGCGTACGTGTTCGTCCAGCCCTTCTCCAGATCGCCCTCGGCTGCGTTCGCGAAGTTCTTCATGTTGATGGAGCGGGGATCCTGCGCGTTGACCGTCAGGGTCGTCTTCGCGTCCTTGCCGGGCACGCCGTACGTCACGTACAGGGTGTACGCGCCGGCCTCGGGAACCTCGACCGTCCAGGTGGCCGAGCGGCCGACCTCGTTCAGGTTGATGTAGTTGCCGTTGGCGCCCTTGGCGCCCTCGACCGTGGAGTCCAGGGCCGCCGTGCCGCCCAGCGTCAGCGTCGCCGCGTCCTGCTTCGGCAGCTCGACCGGCTTCGGGGTCTCCTCGGGCTTCGTCTCCGGCTTCTTCGACTCCTCGACCTGGCCGGCGGAGCCCTGCGCGGAGGACGCCTCGTCCTTCTTGTCGTCCTTGTCGCCGTCGTCGCCCGTGAGCAGGGCGGCGCCGATGCCGACGAGGACGACCGCGACCACGGCGACCGCCGCGATCAGGAGCGCCTTCGTGTTCGGACCGCCGCGGCCCGGACCGCCGCCATGACCGCCCTGCGGCGGATACTGCCCGTCGGACGCGCCACCGGGGTACGTCTCGGGGGCCGCGTACTGCGGGTTCGGCCGGTTGTACTGCTGTGCGGGCTGGCCGTACTGCTGTGCGGGCTGCTGGCCGTAACCCTGCTGGGGCGGGTAGCCGTACCCGCCCTGCTGCGGCGGCACCTGCTGCTGGCCGTACTGGCGCTCGCCGACGGCACGCACCTGGTTGTAGGACGTTCTGGGCACGCCCGGCTGCGCGGCCGGACCCGGGTAGCCGTAACCGCCCTGGCCGGGCGGCTGGGCGCCTGCCGCCTGTCCGTCCGCGTACAGATAGCCGAACGGATCGTCGTCCTCGGGCTTGCTCGCGCCGTTGTTTCCGGCCGTCATCCCTGGGTCACTCCTCACCATGTCGCCAGCCGTCGCCGACCGGCCGAGCCTACCTCGAACGGAGCAGGCCCCGAATTGCGCTCACCGGCCGGGGAAGCCTGCGGGGAACGGGTCGGGGTGGTGAGAGAAACGGTTCGTGAACGTCATCCGGCCCTGCGGTGAACCTTCGACCGGGACCGCTTTTCCACGTACATCCGCTGGTCGGCGGAGCGCAGGACCTCTTCCACGGTCATTCCGCACTCGGCCCAGCCGATGCCGAAGCTCGCCCCGACGCGGACCGCCCGACCGTCGACCCTTATGGGCGGAATGATGGCATTTCTCAGACGAACGGCCAGGTCAGCGGCGTCCGCCGCCCCGAGGCCGTCGGCGAGGACGACGAATTCGTCACCCCCGAGCCGGGCGACGGTGTCACCGTCGCGCACACAGGTGCTCAGCCGCCGGGCGACCTCGATGAGCACGGTGTCGCCGGTGTGGTGCCCGAAGCGGTCATTGATGGACTTGAAGCCGTCGAGGTCGCAGAAGAGGACCGCGAGCCCCTTCGTCCCGTCGTCGTGCTCCGGATCCGGGGCCGCCGTGTGTACATGGTGGTCGAAGGGCCCGCCGCCGGGGATCGCCTCGCCCTCGTAGCCGTCGGCCCGGTAGCCATGGGTCAGGGACGACTCGACGTCTCCGTACGCCGCGTCCAGCGCCTCGATCGCGGTCGCGGCCGGGGAGTGCGGCCGCTCGCAGATCCGGGCGCTGAGCCGCGACCTCAGCTCGGCGCTGTTGGGCAGCCCGGTCAGCGCGTCGTGCGAGGCGCGGTGGGCGAGGTTCAGCTCGTGCCGCTTGCGCTCCTCTATGTCCTCGACGTGGGTGAGCAGGAAGCGCGGCCCGTCGGCGGCGTCGGCGACGACCGAGTTGCGCAGCGAGACCCACAGGTAGGTGCCGTCCCGGCGGCTCAGCCGCAGCTCGGCCCGGCCGCCCTCGGCGGAGGTGCGCAGCAGGGTGCCGATGTCCTCGGGGTGGACCAGGTCGGCGAAGGAGTAGCGGCGGAGCACGGAGGCGGGACGGCCGAGCAGCCGGCACAGGGCGTCGTTGGTGCGCAGCAGCCGGCCCTGCTGGTCGCCGCCCATCTCGGCGATGGCCATGCCGCTGGGCGCGTACTCGAAGGCCTGCCGGAAGGACTCCTCGCTGGCCCGCAGCGCCTGCTGCTCCCGCTCCAGGCGGACCAGGGCGCGCTGCATGTTGGACCGCAGGCGGGCGTTGCTGATCGCGATGGCGGCCTGGGAGGCGTACATCTGGAGCGCTTCGCGCCCCCACGCTCCGGGGCGGCGTCCGTTGCGCGGCCGGTCGACGGATATCACCCCGAGGAGATCCCGGTCGCCCCCGGAGGCGTACATCGGGGCGTAGAGCCGGTCCAGCGGGTGCCACTCGTCCTCGAACCGGGGCTCGGGCCCCTCGGTGTGCCACTGGGGTACGTCGTCGTCGAGGAGGACCCAGCCCTCGGTGTGCGGGATGAACCGGAGGTCGTCCCAGGCCTCGCCCATGGAGAGCCGGCGGTTCCAGGAGTCACGGGAGCCGACGCGTCCGGTGATCAGCGCCTCGGCGGCGGCGTTGCCCGCGAAGGCGGCGATGACGAGGTCGCCGTCCGGCCGGACCAGGTTGACGCAGCCGAGCTCGTAGCCGAGGCCCTCGACGATCCCGTCGGCCACGGCCTGCAGCGTGTCCGCCAGACTCCGCGCCGTATTGAGATCAGCGACGGCCTGATGCAGCTGCCGCATGGTCGCAAGGCGGACGTACGGTTCCGACTCGGCCTCCATCGCTCGCACTCCCCGAGACCTCGACAGCAACTCCAGGTTTCATATCGACGTACTTGTTGCACTGCCACGGCCACTGAATCACAGTGAGCTGTGCACCCGGTACACAGGGTCAGCAGAAAATGGACTCTGTGACTCAAGTCACAAGCGATGAATCAGGGGTTCCGGTGACTTATGGCGACGCCTGTCGTTCGGCGGTCACGGGAGGGACGGGTTCCCGTTGGATTCCCGTTGGGTGCGCCCGCGCACGCCGTCCTTCGGGAGTCCTGGGCCCGGCAGTCCCGGAGTCCTAGGACCGGCCTGGTCCCCTGGCCCGATGCGACCGCCCGGCCCCGGCGGTTAGCGTCGGGGTGTGCTCCAGACGAAACCTCCCACCCCGCGCCCCGAGCCCATCCCCCATGCTGAGGGAGTGAGCAACGACGAGTTCCGCGCCGCACTCGCGCGGCTGGCCGCCGGGGTGGTGCTGGTCACCGCCCAGGAGCCGCCCCTCGACGAGGACGGCCGGGGCGAGGACGTGGGCATGACGGCGACCGCTTTCATGTCCGTGTCCCTGGATCCGCCCCTGGTGACGGTGAGCCTGCGCAACGGCTCCCGGATGGACGACCTGCTGGACGAGCAGCCGCTGTGGGCGGTCTCCGTCCTGGCCGCGAGCCAGCGGCACATCGCGGGGCGGTTCGCCATGAAGGGCCGGATCAGCGACCGGCTGCTGTTCGAGGATGTCGCGTACGTACGGGGCGAGGTGACGCACGCACCGCTGATCGGCGGGGCACTGGCGACGCTGGAGTGCCGCACCGAGCAGCGCGTGGTGGCCGGGGACCACACCCTGGTGATCGGGCGGGTGCTCACGGCGGACCTGCCGAGCTCGGAGGGCGACCCGCTGACGTACTTCAAGGGGCGCTACCGCCAGTTGGGCTGACGGCTCGTCGTGTTGGGCCGACGATGCGTTGCGGCGGGCTGACGATACGTTGCGGGGCGGGTCGGGCCGGTCCGGGGGCTTCGGTTCCGGTTCCGATTCGGAGGGTGGGGGCCAGGTCCGGTCCGGAGGTTCCGGCTCCGGTTCCGCGTGCCTGGCGCCTACCAGTCGCGGCCCGAGCGCCCGCGCTTGGTGTCGCCGCGCTGCTTCTTCTCGCGCAGCCTGCGCTCGTTGATCCCGCGCGGGATCTTCCGCTTGATCCGGGGCTTGGGCGGCGGCGCCGTGGCCTCGGCCAGGAGGGCGGCGAGCCGCACGGAGGCCGTTTCGCGGTTGCGCCACTGGGAGCGGTGCTCGGAGGCCCGTACGGAGACCACACCGCCCACCAGCCTGTCCGCGAGCCGCTCCAGCGCCCGCGCCTTCCACACCTCGGGGAGCGCGTCGGTCGCCGCCAGGTCGAACCGCAGCTCCACCTGGGAGTCGCTGGTGTTGACGTGCTGACCGCCCGGCCCGGAGGACCGCGAGAAACGCCACATGAGCTCGGCCTCCGGGAGGGAGACCGAGCCGCGGATGACATAGGGCCCGGACATGACACCCATGGTCTCTTCCCCGCGCCCTGTTCGTCACCTTCTTTTGCACGCGGGGCCTCTTGGGGGCGAAGTTCGGCAAAGAAAGTAAAGCGACCAGGAACCTCGTGGTCTGCTGCTTGCGTTATGACGGATGACGGTAGCTTCGTGATGGCACGAAGCCCGCACACGACGAGGAAAGGGACTTCCCATGGCAGTAAGCCTGTCCAAGGGCGGCAACGTCTCGCTCACCAAGGAGGCACCGGGCCTTACCGCCGTCACGGTCGGCCTCGGCTGGGACGTCCGCACCACCACCGGCACCGACTTCGACCTCGATGCCTCGGCGATCGCGGTCACCCCGGAGGGGAAGGTCGTCTCCGACGGCCACTTCGTCTTCTTCAACAACAAGTCGACGCCGGACCAGACCATCGTGCACACCGGTGACAACGTCACGGGTGAGGGCGAGGGCGACGACGAGCAGATCAACGTCAACCTGGCGGGTCTGCCGGCCGATGTGGACAAGATCGTCTTCCCGGTCTCCATCTACGACGCCGAGAACCGCAGCCAGAACTTCGGCCAGGTCCGCAACGCGTTCATCCGCATCCTCAACCAGGCCGGCGGCGCGGAGATCGCCCGCTACGACCTGAGCGAGGACGCCGCCACCGAGACCGCCATGGTCTTCGGCGAGCTCTACCGCAACGGCGCCGAGTGGAAGTTCCGCGCGGTCGGCCAGGGGTACGCCTCCGGCCTGACCGGCATCGCCCGCGACTTCGGCGTCAACCTCTGACCCGAGCGCGTATCTGCTCCACCTGCTTCACCTGCTTCACGGGAGCCCCCGGCCGCCTTCGCGGCCGGGGGCTCCGCCGTGTGCGCAAAGAACGCGGGGGCGATTCACCCGGTCGATCCCAGATCTTGGCGCGACGTCGCCCGGGAGACGTCTCCCGGGAGGGGATTGAGGAGCCGCCCGCCTCGGGGGAAGAACGGACGGCTCCAGCTCAGAGGATGGCAATACCGAGGGGCCGGTTGCCCGCGTTCAGGCGAACCGGCTCGCTCTTCTCGTCGTCCAGGTCGACGACCGTGATCCCGTTCCAGTAGCCGTCGCGGGTGAAGCCGCCGGTGACGTACGCCGTGCGGCCGTCCTTCGACACCGCCACGTCCTCGTGCGGCCCGTCCAGCGGGACGACCCGTTCCTCGCCGTCGGGGGTGCGGACGGTGAGCGAGGGGTACTCGTCGTCCGAGCCGATCGGGCCGGTGCCGACGACGAGGAGAGTGCCGTCGGGGGCGAGGGCCGCGCCGTGCTGGTGGGTGTTCGCGGTCATCCGCTCGATGGTCACCTCCCCGGTGCGCGGGTCGAGAACCGCGAGCCGCTCCCCCTCGAAGGGCAGCAGCAGCTTGCCGTCGTCGGGGCGTACGACGGCGTAGTGCGGCTTCAGCCAGGAGCCGAGCCCGCCCTCCGTGCCGTACGGGGCGACTTCCATGCGCCGGGTCTTGAGTGTGTCCGCGTCCACCGCCGTGACGTCGAAGGAGTCGTGACCGGTGGCGTACACCGCTCGGCCGTCCGGCGACACGTCCACGTCGAAGGGGCGCATGCCGACCGGCGCGGTGCCGGTGACCTCGCGGGTCGCGGTGTCGATGACCTCGACCGTGCCGTCGCCGCCGGGCACGTTGACCCCGACGTAGACGTGATCCCCGTCCGGGGCCAGGGCGATGCCCATGCCGCCGCCCCGGTACTCGCCGGTGGTGACCGGGCCGGACTCCGTCTCGTACGGGACGAGCGCGAGCCGGGTCCGCTTCTGTGTGTCGACGACCGCGACACCCTCGGCGGTGGCGACCCAGGCCCGCCCGTCCTCGCCGACGACGAGACCGTAGGGCGCGGTGCCGACCTCCACCGAGGCGATGGGCGCCCCGCCCTGCCCGGAACCGTCCCGTCCGGGGTCGACGAACGTCACGGTGTCACTGCCGAAGTCGGCGACGAGGAGCGTGCCTTCGGGGGTGCGGCCGGTGGAGGCGCGGGAGGGGCCGGCGGTCGCGACGGCACCGGTCGCGGCGGACGCGGCGGACGCGTCCGGGGTGCCCGGTGCCGACTCCGTCGTACCGGTCGCGCACCCGGCGAGCAGGCCGGCGGCGACGAGGGTGAGGGTGAGGCGACGGGCGCGGGAGGCATTGGAGGCGCGGGGTCCACGGGACCCACGGGGCCAACGGGCGGGAGACGCTGCGGCGCCGGGGCCGCGCTCCCCGGTCACGCGGCGTCCCGCAGCAGGGCGGCCGGCTCGGCGAAGCCGCGTCGCTCGGCGTGGGCCAGGGGCGCCACCCCGTCGCCGTCGGGCAGGTCCCGCCTCGCCCCGGCCGCGAGCAGCAGCTCCACGACCTCCTGGTGCGCGAGGCCGCCGTCACCGAGGATCACCGCCTCCAGCAGGGCGGTCCAGCCGAGCCGGTTGACGTGGTCGACATCGGTGTCGGTGACCCGCAGCACCTCCCGTACGTAGGCGACATGGCCGCGTTCGCTGGCCGGGATGAGGGAGACGCCGCCGAACCGGTTGCGCAGGGTCACGTCAGGTCCGGCCGACAGCAGCACGTGCAGCATCGCGACGCTGCCGGTGACCCCGGTGGCCAGCCACGGGCTGTGCTCGCGCCGGTCCTGGGCGTTCGGGTCGGCCCCGGCGGCCACGAGCAGCCGGGCCGCTTCGACGTGGTCGCCGTGGACGGCGAGGAGCAGCGGCGTACGCAACTCCTCGTCGCGGACATCGACCCGTGCGCCGCCCTCGATCGCGGTGCGCACACCTTCGGTGTCGCCGGTGCGTGCGGCGGTGAGCAGGTCGTGATCGAGGGCGTTCATGGAGTGCTCCGTTCTCGGCTGCCTGTGCGGATATGACGACCGGGTGCGTCTGTACGGACGTTGACGACCGGTTACGTCTGTCCGACCTGGCTACCGGCTACATCCGTGCGTCCTGGCTACCGGCTGTGCCGGTGCGGACGTGTCCTGCCCGCTCCGTCCCGTTCGGCCTCCCGGGCGCCGGGGGCGGGGCGCCGGGGACAGGGACGACCGGCTGCGTCTACGCGGTCGTGACTACCGGGCGAGGGCGGCGACGCCCGCCCGCGCGAACTTCTCGTCGAGGTCGCCGCTGGGCGCGCCGGCCACGCCGATGCCCGCCACCGGGGCGCCCTTGACCTGCACCGGGGCGCCGCCGCCGAGGAACAGGGTGCCAGGGATGTCCTTCAGGTTCGGGGCCTGCTCCAGACGCTCGACCAGCTGGGAGGTGGGGGCGTTCCAGGAGACGGCGGTGTACGCCTTCTTCGCCGCGGACTCGGGGGACTGCGGGCCCGCGCCGTCGCCGCGCAGGGTGACGATGGTGTTGCCGTTGCGGTCGACGACCGCGACGGAGATCCGCTGGTTCTCCTTCTTCGCCGCGTCCAGCGTGGCCTGCGCGGCCTTGGTGGCGGCGGCCACGGTCAGGTGGGTGGTCTGCTGGAGGTTGCGGTTGCTCGTGTCGGCCTTGACCGCGGCGGCGGGGGCGGCGGCCGGGGAGGAGGCGCTCGCGGACATCGCGCCGAAGGTGCCCGCCCCGAGGGCGGCGACGACGACGGCGCCGGTGACGACACGGGTGCGCAGCGACAGCTTCTTCATAGTGGCTCCTTGGTGATCCGGGACAGCCCGGTGCGTCGGGGGGAGGGGGAGCGGCCCGGAGAGGTCCGGGCGTTTCGCTCTGGTATCGATCCTCCCGGCGGATCCGGCCCCCCACGGTCGACGTACCGGCTGGAAGCGGCGCGCGGTTCGGTCGACGCCCCCATCAGCCGATCGGTTGATGCGGGGGTGGCCGGACCGGGTCACCATGGAGGGATCTGTGCAGGTCAACTGGGTCGGGCGAGACGGAACACGAGGTACGAGGTGGACCACCGGAGCAATCCGCGGGCCCCGGAGAGGGCCGGGCCGTCCGGCGACGCCCCCGGTCCGGGCCCCCGCTCGGGCCTCCGCGACGCCCCCGGCCCGTACCCCGGATCAGGCCTCCGCGGCGACTCCGGCCCGGCCCCCGGCACCGACGCCGGCTGGGGCCCCGACCCCGACGCCCGCTGGCTCGCGCTCCTCATGCACGCCGCGTTCTTCCTGCTGCTCGGCGCCTCGCTGACCCGGTTTCTGATGCGGCACCCCGGCGAGGCCCGCACCCCATGGATCATCGCCCTGTCGATCACCCTGGCGGTGCTGTACCTCCTGGGGCCCGTACTCGGCTCGCGCCCCACCCCGCGCCGGCTCGCCTGGCTCGGCGTGCTCGTCCTCGTATGGATGGTGCTGGTCGTCCTCGCGCCGAGCTTCGCGTGGTGCGCGGTGCCGCTGTTCTACACCGGACTTCGCATCCTGCCGCCGCGCGCGGCGCTCGCCCTGGTCGCCCTGCTCACCGCGTTCGTCGTGGCCGCACAACTGCGCCTGGCCACCGGGTTCGACCCGAACCTGGTCCTCGCCCCGCCCGCCGTGGCGGCCGTGGCGACCGCCGTCTTCGTCCATATGCAACGCCAGGCGGTACGTCAGCGGGAACTGGCCGCACGCCAGCGCGAGCTGATCGACGACCTGCTGCGGACCCGGCGCGAACTGGCGGCCACCGAGCGGCGCGAAGGGACCCTCGCCGAGCGGCAGCGGCTCTCCATGGAGATCCACGACACCCTGGCGCAGGGCCTGTCCAGCCAGCAGATGCTGCTCCAGGCGGCCGACCGCACCTGGAACGCCGACCCGGACGCCGCCCGCCGCCATGTGCGTACGGCCACGGGCATCGCGGAACGCAACCTCGCCGAGGCCCGCCGCTTCGTCCATGACCTGGCCCCGGCCGACCTGGCGGAGGGCGGCGGCCTGGAGGCGGCCCTGCACGCACTGGCGGCCCGCGAGACGGCCCAGGCGGCGGGCGCGCTCACCGTCCACTGCCACGTGGAGGGCACCCCGCACGCCCCCCTGCCGGACCGGGTGCAGTTCGCCCTGCTGCGCATCGCCCAGGGGGCCCTGGCCAATGTGCGGGAGCACGCCGACGCCACCGCCGCCGGGCTGACCCTGACGCACCTGGACGACCGGGTCGTCCTCGACATCGGCGACAACGGCCGCGGCTTCACCGCCGAGCCCGACGGCCCCCGCCCGGCCAACGGCGTACCAGGCGCGGACGGCACGGGCGACGCAAGTGACACAGACCGCGTACGCGGCGTACGAGGAGCAGGCGGCACAGGCGGTGTACGCCGCGTACGCGGGCACGGGCTTCCGGCGATCCGCGCCCGTGTGCGGCAGCTCGGCGGAACGCTCACGATCGAGTCGGCGCCGGGCGAGGGCACCGTGCTCTCGGCCGAGGTCCCCCTCACCGCGGCCCCGCTCCCCACCACCCCGGAGGCCCCCGCATGACCAGCCGGCCGACAGCTCCCGTACGGATCCTCCTCTGCGACGACCACGTGGTCGTCCGCGCCGGGCTGCTCGCCCTCCTCGGCAGCGAACCGGACATCGAGGTCGTCGGCGAGGCGGGCAGCGGCGAGCAGGCCGTGGTGCTCGCCGCCCGGCTCACCCCGGACGTCGTCCTGATGGACCTCCAGCTCGGCGAGGGCATCGACGGCGTCGAGGCGACCCGCCGCATCGCGGCCGACGGCACGGTGCACGTCCTGGTGCTGACCACGTACGACACCGACGCCGACATCACCCGGGCCATCGAGGCGGGGGCCACCGGCTACCTGCTGAAGGCGGAGCGCCCCGAGGAGCTGTTCGCCGCGATCCGGTCCGCCGCCCAGGGCCGCACCACGCTCTCGGCCCCCGTCGCCAGCCGGGTCATGGCCCGGATGCGCAGCCCCCGCCCCAGCCTCACCGACCGCGAACGCGACATCCTGGCCCAGCTCTCCCAGGGCCTCGGCAACCGCGACATCGCCCGTGCCCTGTTCATCAGCGAGGCCACGGTCAAGACCCACCTGGGCCGGATCTACGACAAGCTCGGCGTCGACACCCGCGCGGGCGCGGTGTCGGTCGCGAAGGAACAGCGGCTGCTGCCCTGAGCTGTCGCGCTCCGGCCGCCGCTGTCTCCGCTTCTGCTTCTGCTTCTGCTTCCGAGGGTCAGCTGTCGTCGAACACCGCGTCGGCAGTCGGTGCGGTGACAGCCCGCTCGAACCACACGTCGAGTACCGCGAGGTCCGTGCAGGCGGTGACGCGCTGCCGCGCCTCGTCCGGGACGGACACACCGCGCACCGCGAGGATCCGCAGAATGTCCTCGGCCCGGCCCTCTACGCGACCCTCTACGCGGCCTTCGTCGCGGAAGCTCTCGGCGACGAAGCCGCGGAAGTGACTGAGACCAGTGCCCATCAGGTTCCTCCAGATCTCACGGGCCGGGGAAAACGCCCAAGGCGCGGAAGGCACTCGCGAATAGGCCCGGATTCTCCTGAAAGATCCGATGATGGGCCTCGTGAGGCGAACTGAACCATACGCCGGAGGCCAGAGGCCGCCCCGCATATGCGTCCGGCACATCCGGCACACTCACTCGATCGTGTCAGGCCCACCCCCGGGCATGACACCATCGATCCGTGCTCGACATCGGCTACTCCCTCTCCCGTCGCTTCCCCGATCCCCCGCAGACCGACTACCGCCGCGCGGACGTCCGCGCGCTGCGGCACGATCTGTTCTCCGGTGACGTCTACCTCGCGGACACCAAAGCGGACCGCGAGGTGTCCACAGCCTGGGGATGGGTGCCGGTGCTCGACTTCGCGTGGGCGCTGTGCGACATCGTCGAGCAGATCGACCAGGATCCGCGCGGCAACCGCTCGCACCGGCAGCAGTACGCGGAGCTGGACTTCACCGAGTCCTCGGACCGGATGCTGTTCGAGCGGCGCTTCGGGTGGGTCGACGTCGAGGCGGACTGGATGCCCGGCGACGAGCCCCCGCTCACCTTCAGCCACTCCCTCCTGCGCCGCGAGGCCCGCGACTTCCTGCACGACCTGATCGCCGACCTGTCCGACATGCACGAGGGCCTCTCCGACAACCCCGTGATCTGGGACCTCCAGGCCCGCTTCCCCCGGATGTGACCACCGGCCGGCGCCCCGTGACCGCGCCGGGCGGCCTCACCCCTCCACCCGCACCCCGATCTGCGCCGCGAACGCCGGGGCCAGCTCCATCAGCTGCGACGGGCTGATCACCGCGCCCGCCAGCCGGTCCACGCCCCGGGCGATGTCCAGCTCGGCCACCGCGCGCAGGTCCACCGACTCCATCCGGACCCCGCTGAAGTCCGCCCGCTTCAGCACGCAGTCCCGGAACTCGACCCGGACCAGATGCGCGTCCCCGAAGTCCGGCTCGGAGAGCACGCAGCCCTCGAAGACGACGTCCTTCAGCCGGGCCTTGCGCAGATTCAGATAGTCGATCTTGCCGCCGCGCACCACCACCCGTTCCAGCACCGCTCCGTGCAGCTGCACCCCGCCCAGCCGTGCGTCCACCACCTCCACATCCCGCAGCGACGCCTCCGCGAGGTCCGTGCCCACGCCCCGTACGCCCGTCAGCACCGCGTCGATGAAGCGGGCCCGCGCCAGCTCCGTACGGTCCAGGCAGCAGTCGTCCAGGGCGCAGTCCATGAACCGGGCGCCCCGGCCCGAGGCGTCCGCCAGGTCCACCCCGTCGAACCGCACCCCGTCGTAGTCCCCGTCCGGCTCCAGGCCCTCGCCGTCGTAGGGAACGAGCGGCGGCAGCCGCACCTCCGGCCGCCGCGCCGCCGCGATCGCGTCCTTCTTGCCCTTGGCCGCCCCCGTCCCCCTGGCCGTCCCCGTCGCCCTGGTCGTGCCCCTCGCCCTGGCCGCCCCCGTCGTGCCCGTCGTCCTGCTCACCCTGCCCTCGCTCGCTGCCATGCCTCCATCGTGACGCACACCACTGACAACGCCCCGGCGACCGTGTCACGAGCCGCCGCCCCCGATCCGTCGCATCATCAAAGTTGCGAAGGAGATCCAGCCATGGAACAGATCCACGTCATCGGCGGCGGCCTCGCCGGGCTCACCGCCGCGATCACCGCAGCCGAATCCGGCGCCCGGGTCACCCTGCACGAGGGCCACCGCGTCCTCGGCGGCCGGGCCAGGACCACGGACGGGCCGTACCGCGCCAACGAAGGTCCGCACGCGCTGTACCGGCGCGGGCCGCACTGGACCTGGCTGGCCCGGCGCGGTCTTCTCGGTCCCGTCGTCCCCGTACCGCCCGTCGAAGGCCTCCGCTTCCGCTTCCGCCGCGCGGGAGCCGCCCGCAGGCTCCCGCCCGCCGCCCTGCCGCGACTCTCCCGCCGGGACCCCCACACGGCCCCGGTGGACGGCACCTTCCTGGACTGGGCCACCGGCCAGGTCGGCGAGGAGGGGGCGCGGGCCGCCGCGAACTTCGCCGCCACCGCGCTCTTCCACCACGACCCCGGGTCGCTCTCCGCCCGGTTCGTCCAGGAGCGCTTCCGCCGCCTGACCTCGCTCCCGCCGGAGGCCCGCTACCCGGTCGGCGGCTGGGCGCGGCTCATCGAACGGCTGGCCGCGCACGCCTGCGGCCTCGGGGCCGTCATCGAGACGGCCGCGCGCGTCGACAACCGGACGCTCGGCGAACTCGCCCGTACCGGACCGGTGATCGTCGCCACCTCCCTCCCTTCCGCCCGCGTCCTCCTCGACGACGCGTCCCTCACCTGGGAGAGCGGCCGTACGGTCCTGGTGGACCTGGCGGTACGCACCCGGCGCGGCGACGCGTCCGTCGTGTCGGACCTGGACGCGCCCGGCTGGCTGGAACGGTTCACCGCCCAGGACCCCGGTCTCGCCCCGGCCGGCGAACAGCTGCTCCAGGGCCAGTTCCCGATCGGCCCCGACGCGCGCAGGGCGGCAGGCACCGCCCGCGCCGAGGAGCTTCTCGACCTCGGCTTCCCCGGCTGGCGGGAGCGCACCACCTGGCGCAGCGAGGCCCTCGCCGAGGGCCGCACCGGGGCCGTCGACCGCCCCGGCACCACCTGGCGGGACCGGCCCTCCGTCGTCCGGGGCGACGGAATCTTCCTCGCGGGCGACCAGGTCGCCGCCCCCGGACTCCTCAGCGAGGTGTCCTTCACCAGCGGCCTCGAAGCCGCGATGCTCGCCATGAAGGCCGCCGGACAGCGCTCCGGCTCCGGGATCGGCCTCAACCGGACCTGAGGTACGAGGCCGGGGGCGCGGCCCCGGACCGGGACGCCAGGGACGCGACCGGGACGTCAGGAACACAACACGGCCGGGACGTCAGGCGTGGCCAGGACGCCAGGGATGTGGCCGGGTGCCAGGGACGTGACCGGGGCGTCAGGCGTGGCGGTCCCTCACCGCCCCAGCAACCGCCGCGCGATCTCCGCATGGTCCGGGGCGATCCGCCGCTCCCCGTCCCCGGCCGCCCACAGCCCGGACTGGAGCGCCCGCCCCAGCGTCCAGGCCCGCGCCCGCTCCCGGTCGCGCTCCAGGCCCAGCGCCTCCGTCAACGCGTCGAACCGCCACAGCACCTCCTCGGCGTCGAACAGGTTGCCCAGCGCCGGGAACAGCTCGAAGCCCGGGTCCCCCGCGAGCGGCTTCGGGTCGAGCGCCACCCACTCCCCCGCCCGCCCCGCGTCCGCGCGCCCGGCCAGGACGTTGTCGTAGTGCAGGTCCCAGTGCAACAGCCGGTCCCCCGGCTCCCCCGCGACCTCCCGCACCGCCGCCGCGCAGTCCACGAGCAGCCGCCGGTCCGCGTCATCGGCCAGCAGGCCCACCCGCTCCGGCACCGCCGCGAGCATCCGCTCCGCCACCTCGCCCAGCGTGCGCAGCCCCTCCGGCGCGGGCACCGCCACCAGCCGGGCCAGCACCGCACCCAGGGCCGTCACCGCCTCCCGCACATCGGCCTCGCCGGACAACGGCCGCCGCTCGTCCAGCCGTTCCAGCAGCAGTGCGCCGGTCCCGGGGTCATGGTCGAGCAGTTCCACCGCCCCGGCCCCCGCGGCCGACCACGCCCGCAGCGCGACCGGTTCGTCCACCGTCTCCTCGTTCACCGCCTGGAGCTTCAGGGCGGCGGGCCGCCCGTCCGCCTCCCGCACCACCGGCAGGACCAGCGCGCACATCCCGTACATCGACGCGCCGTCCGGCCGCAGCCCCCACCGCTCCAGGAAGCTCTCGGCGAGGTCCGGCAGGGCGGCGACGAAGGCCCGGCCCGCGTCTCCGTCGAAGGCGGACTGAGCAGCGATCAGTTCGTCCGGGATGTCGATCACACCACCGATCCTAGGAACCTACGTCAAACGGATTCACGCCCCGCCAGCCCCGCCCGCCCTGCCTACCTCGCCGGCCCCCCGCGCAGTAACGTCCCGCCACACGTACGCTCGGCATCTCACCGGACAGGGACACCAGGGGCATCATGAGCACCGTCAGTACCGTCGTCGGCGGCATATCGTTCTGGTACGCGCAGGAGGGCACCCCCGCCCCGCGCGAACCCCTCCCCGGCGACACGAGCGTCGACGTCTGCATCGTCGGCGGCGGCTACACCGGCCTCTGGACGGCGTACTACCTGAAGAAGGCCGTCCCCTTCCTCAACATCACCGTCCTGGAAGCCAAGTTCTGCGGTTACGGGGCCTCCGGCCGTAACGGCGGCTGGCTGTACAACGGCATCGCGGGGCGCGACCGTTACGCCGAACTGCACGGCCACGACGCCGCCGTACGGCTCCAGAAGGCGATGAACGAGACGGTCGGCGAGGTCGTCCGGACCGCCGCCGAGGAGAAGATCGACGCCGACATCCACCAGGGAGGCGTCCTGGAGGTGGCCCACACCCCCTCCCAACTCGCCCGCCTCAAGGACTTCCACAGCGTCGAGATCGCCTTCGGGGAGACCGACCGGGTCCTGCGCGGCGCCCGCGAGACGGCCGAGCGCGTCCATGTGACCGGGGCCGTCGGCTCCACCTGGACCCCGCACGGCGCCCGGCTGCACCCGGCCAAGCTGGTCAAGGGCCTCGCGGACGCGGTCGAGGCGCTCGGCGTCACCATCCACGAATCGACGCCGGTCACCGAGATCAAGCCCAAGCACGCGGTGACGCCGTACGGCACGGTCCGCGCCCCGTACGTCCTGCGCTGCACCGAGGGCTTCACCGCGAGCCTCAAGGGCCAGAAGCGCACCTGGCTCCCGATGAACTCGTCCATGATCGCCACCGAGCCGCTCCCCGCCCGGATCTGGGACACGATCGGGTGGGAGGGCCGCGAAACCCTCGGCGACATGGCCCACGCCTACTTCTACGCCCAGCGCACCGCGGACGACCGCATCGCGCTCGGCGGGCGCGGCCACCCGTACCGCTTCGGCTCGGCCACCGACAACGACGGCCGCACCCGGCCCGCCACCGTGGCCGCCCTGCGCGACCTGATGGTCAAGCTCTTCCCGACCACGGCGGGCGTCCACGTCGACCACGCCTGGTCCGGCGTCCTCGGCGTCCCGCGCGACTGGTGCGCCACGGTCACCCTGGACCGCTCCACGGGCCTGGGCTGGGCGGGCGGTTACGTCGGCTCCGGCGTCGCCACCGCCAACCTCGCCGCCCGCACCCTGCGCGACCTGATCCAGCAGGACTCCGGCCAGGCGGGCCCGACGGATCTCACCGCCCTGCCCTGGGTGAACCACCGCGTGCGCCGCTGGGAGCCGGAACCCTTCCGCTGGCTCGGCGTCCACGCCATGTACGCGGCCTACCGCACCGCCGACCGCCGGGAGACGGCCTCGCCCCGCCCCGGCACGGACCCCATCGCCAGGGCGGCGGACCGCATCGCGGGCCGCCACTGAGCCGCGCGGGCACGGAAGTCGACGCGGGGCGCGGAGGTCCGCGGGGGCACGGAAGTCCGCGCGGGCCCGGGTCCGGCGTCAGTCGCGGGGCCGGGGCCGCCCGTCGAGACAGCGCGTCAGCAGGTCACCGGGGCAGCGGTCGCCGGGTTACCGGGGCAGCCCGTCACCGGGTCAGCACATCACCGGGTCAGCCGTAGCAGCCGCCCGGCTCTCGCCGTCGTGACGAGCTCCTCGACGGTGGCGAGCTTCACCCGGGGCCGCCCGTCGCGCCGCCCCCGGTCCCGTTCGGCACGGTCGATCGCGGCCAGGCCCCGGGCGTCCACGACCCGGCGGTTGCGCTGCCGGACCAGCCGCCGGAACGCCTTGGCATCGCCCGCCGGCGCGGGCAGCGTCCCGGCGACCGCGTCGGCCAGGAGCGTGCCGACCGTCTCGGCCGCGCAGGTGCGGTTGGCGCCGATCCCGCCGGAGGGCCCCCGCTTGATCCAGCCGACCACATAGCTGCCGGGCAGCCCGGCGACCCGGCCGCCCTCGTGCGGGACGGTGCCCGTGGCCTCGTCGAACGGCAGCCCGGGGACCGGCAGCCCCCGGTAGCCGATGGCCCGCAGCAGCAGTCCGGCGCGGAGATCGGCCGTTCCCCCGCCGCCGTCCGTGACGCGTACGGAGCGCGTGCGCCCGTCGCCCAGGATCTCCACCGGCTCGGAATGGAAGCGGAGCACGATGCGCCGGTCCGCCCCTCGACCGGGCGCGGGTGACGCGGCGTCCGTCCGTACCCGGCCGAGCCCCCGGAGCACCCCGGCCCGGTCGCCCGCCCCGGCCGCGTCGATCGCCGCCCCCGTACGCGGATCGTGGTCGTCCACGACCAGCTCCACGCCGGGCAGATGCTTCAGCGCGAGGACTTCGGAGCGGGTGTACGCGGCGTCCTCGGGGCCCCGCCGTCCCAGCACCACCACTTCCCGGACCCGGCTCGCCCGCAGAGCGTCCAGCGCGTGGGCGGCGATGTCGGTGCCCGCGAGCGCGTCCGGGTCGGCGACCAGGATCCGGGCGACGTCGAGGGCGACGTTGCCGTTGCCCACCACGACGACCCGCTCGGCGGACAGGTCGACGCTCTGCGCGACGGCCTCCGGATGGGCGTTGTACCAGGCGACGAACGAGGTCGCCGACAGGCACCCGAGGCCTCCCGCGCCGGCCCCTCCCCCGCCGGGGCTCTCCTCGCCGGGGATGCCGAGCCGCCGGTCCGCCGACGCGCCGACCGCGTAGATCACCGCGTCGTGGTGGGCGGCCAGTTCCTCCGCGGTGACATCCCGGCCCACCTCGATGCCCAGGTACATCCGGACCCGGGGGTGGGAGTGGAAGCGGGAGAAGGTGTCGCCGACCTTCTTCGTCGCGGGGTGGTCGGGGGCCACCCCGTACCGGACGAGCCCGCCGGCCACCGGCAGCCGGTCGATCAGGGTCACCTCGGCGGCGGTGTGCAGCAACAGGTCCTGGGCGGCGTACATCCCGGCGGGACCGGTGCCGACGACGGCCACCCGCAGCGGCCCGAAGTCGGACGGCAGACTGCGCCCGAAGACCGGCTCGCCCCAGACGTGGAAGGTGGGCCCGTCGACGTCCGCCCCGGCGGGAGGCTGCTCCTCCTCCCCCGCGAAATAGGCGGCGTTGATGTCCGCGTACTCCCGCTGCCCGGCTGCCAACGCGTCCACCGGGAAGATCGCGTCCACCGGGCAGGCGTCCGCGCAGGCTCCGCAGTCGATGCACGCCCGGGGATCGATGTGGAGCATCTCCGTGCTGCCGAAGGCACGTTCCTCCGGCGTCGGGTGGATGCAGTTGACCGGGCACACGGCCACGCAGGTGGCGTCGTTGCAGCAGGTCTGGGTGATGGCGTAGGTCATGGCCCCGGCTCAGATCAGGTTCGCGCGCTTGTAGAACGCGAGGGCGGGCTTGGTGAGCAGGCGGGCGGAGGCCAGGAAGTCCATCAGCCCCGAACAGCTGGACCGCATCATCGACTTGTGGTGCTCGTTGCTCCGGGCGGCGGCCAGTGCACGCTTCTTGTCCAGCCCGGCCTTCCGGTAGACCTCCGGATTCACCATGCTGGTCACGATGAAGTACGAGGCGACGGCGACGACGAACGCGTTGATCTGCCGCCGCGCCCACCCCGCTCCCGCCAGGCGCTTGAGGGTCTCGTCCCGGGCGAACTTCATGTGCCGGGACTCCTCCACCACATGAATGTTGTTGATCGTGCGGACGAACGGCACGACCCGCCCGTCGCGCATCCAGTCCCGCTGCATCACGTCGAGGACCTCCTCGGCGACCAGGATCGCCGCGTACGCCGCCTCACCGAACGCCAGCGTCTTGAAGGCCCTGCCCAGCTCCATCACCGCGCGGCGGGGGCGGTAGTGGGGTGCGCCGAGCTTCTGCGCGCCGCGCGCGAACATGATCGAGTGGCGGCACTCCTCGGCTATCTCGGTGAGCGCCCACTGGAACTCCGCGCCCGCCGGGTCCTTCATGTAGATGTCGCGCAGCACCATCTGCTGGAGGATCATCTCGAACCAGATCCCGGTGCTGGCGACCGAGGCCGCCTCCTGCCGGGTGAGCTCCTTGCGCTGCCCCTCGGTCAACTCGCGCCAGTACGCGGTCCCGTAGAGACTGCTCCACTCCGGGCTCGCGCCGTGGAACTCCTTGTCCAGCGGCGTCTCCCAGTCCACCTCGGTGGCCGGGTCGTACGCCAGCTGCGCGGCCGAGTCGAGCAGCCGCCGCGCGACGTCGTCGTCCTCGGGTCTCTCCTGGACCTTCGACGGAACGGTGCTGCCGGCCATGCTGCGGCTCCCTTGGGTCGAGTGCGGTGATCCTTGTTCGTGGTGCGGTGCGGTGCGGTGCATACAGCCTGGTGAAGTGCGGTGCGTACAGCCTGCTGTGGTGCATGCGGCCTGGTGAGGCGGGCGTACGGCGTGGCGGCGGGAGTACGGCGACAGCCCTGCTGCCCGGATACCGGACCCCGGACGCCCATCCGCTTGTTAGACGCAAGGTATAACAAGGAGCGCGGGCCGCCTACCCCTCGGTAGAAAACAGCCCGGCCCCGCACCGCACCTCCTCGCCGACTACCGGGGATCCTGGCTGAACTTCGAGGTCGACCAGAGGTAGCCGAGCACCACGAGACCGAGGCTCCAGCCGACGGCCAGCCAGCCGTTGTGGCCGATCTCGCTGCCGAGCAGCAAGCCGCGCAGGGTCTCGATGGCGGGGGTGAACGGCTGGTACTCGGCGATCGGCCGGAACCAGCCCGGCATCGTCTCGACCGGGATGAAGGCGCTGGACAGGAGCGGGAGCAGGATCATCGGCAGGGCGTTGTTACTGGCGGCCTCGGCGTTCGGGCTGATCAGGCCCATGCCGACCGCGATCCAGGTGAGGGCGGCGGCGAAGAGCACGAGCAGCCCGAACGCCGCCAGCCACTCCACGGCCGTGGCGTCCGTGGACCTGAAGCCGATGGCCACGGCGACGGCGCCCACCAGGACCACGCTCAGCACGCTCTGCAGCACGCTGCCGAGGACATGCCCGACGAGCAAGGAGCCGCGGTGGATCGCCATGGTGCGGAAGCGGGCGATGATGCCCTCGGTCATGTCGTTGGAGACGGACACCGCGGTCCCGATCACGGTGGAGCCGATGGTCATCATCAGCAGCCCCGGAACGATGTAGGCGATGTACTCGGAACGGTCGGCCCCTCCACCGCCGATGCCCGCGCTCATCACGTCGCCGAAGATATAGACGAAAAGCAGCAGGAGCATGACAGGTGTGAGCAGCAGGTTCAGTGTGAGGGAGGGGTAGCGCCGGGCGTGCAGAAGGTTGCGGCGCAGCATGGTGTTCGAGTCGCGCAGGGCGAGGGAGAGAGAGCTCATCGGACAGCCTCCTTCGGCTGGTTGCCCCGGGCGGGGACGGTGGAGCCCGTGAGGGCGAAGAACACGTCGTCGAGGTCGGGGGTGTGCACGGTCAGCTCGTCCGCCTCGATACCGGCCGAGTCCAGCCAGTCGAGGATGGAGCGCAGTTCGCGCTGACTGCCGTCACTGGGAATCCGGAGCGACAGCGCCTCGTCGACGGGGGTCCCCCCTGCTCGATCGGAGCCGAGAGCTTGGGGAAGGGTGGCCTCACGCAGGGCCAGGGCGGCGGACCGGTAGGCGTCCGGGCCGGTGAAGCGGAGCCGGACGTGCCCGCCCGGGACGATCCTCTTCAACTCGTCGGCGCTGCCCTCGGCGGCGATCCGCCCGTCGTTGAGCACGGCGATACGGTCGGCCAGCTCGTCGGCCTCCTCCAGATACTGGGTGGTGAGGAAGACGGTGACGCCGTCGGCGACCAGCTCGCGGATGATTCCCCACATGGTGTGGCGGGAACGCGGGTCCAGGCCCGTGGTCGGCTCGTCGAGGAAGATGATCCGCGGGGAGCCGACCAGCGTCATCGCGATGTCCAGGCGGCGCTTCATACCGCCGGAGTAGCCGGCGGCGGGCTTCTTCGCCGCCTCCACGAGGTCGAAACGCTCCAGCAGTTCGGCGGCGACCCGGCGGCCCTCCCGGCGCGGAAGGTGGTGCAGGTCCGCCATCAGCAGCATGTTCTCCTCGCCGGTGATCAGCCCGTCCACGGCGGAGAACTGCCCCGTGACACCGATCGCGGCACGTACGGCCTGCGGGTCGGCGGCCAGATCATGGCCGCCGACGCTCAGTTCGCCGGCGTCGGCGGTGACGAGCGTGGAGAGGATCTTGACGGCGGTCGTCTTGCCCGCGCCGTTGGGGCCGAGCAGGGAGAAGACGGTGCCCTCGGGCACCGACAGGTCGATGCCGTCGAGCACGACCTTGTCGCCGTAGGACTTGCGCAGTCCGGTGGCGGTGATCGCCTGTGCGGTGCTGTGCGCGGCGACCGGTGCGGATGTCCGGATGGTGGCCATTCCGATTTCCCTTTCACGAGGGCGAGTTGGGCACATGCGGGGGCGCGGACGGGTCAGGGGCAGGGGCAGAGTCGGTGGATCAGGCGCGGGACCGGGATCAGGCACAGGGCCAGGCCAGGGCCAGGCGCAGGATCAGGCGCGGCGGACGATGATGTCGCCGGCACCGCTCCGGGCGTGCACCTCGACGGTCTCGTCGGAGTCCTCGGGGCCGGCGGCGGCGCCGAGCGAGTTGCGTACGGTGCCGAACTTGGGGTTCAGGTCGAGCCAGGCGGCGGTGCCCTCGTGGATGCCGACTTCGAGGTCGCCGACGGAGGTGCGCAGAGTGATACGGCCACGGGTCACGTCGCCGACACGGATACGCCCGTTGGAGGTGGTCGCCTCGACACCGGCATGGGCGACGTCGATCTCGATCCGCCCGTTGGCGGACTTGGCGACGACGCTGCCGTGCGCGACGCCCACGGAGATGTCGCCGTTGGCCGCGTTGACCTTCAGCTCACCACCGACCTCGTCGATCCCGGTCGTGCCGTTGCCGTTCTTGACGACCGCCGCCCCGGCGACCGCACCGATCTCCACCCGGCCGGATCCGACGACTTCGGCGTCCCCGGTGGAGCGGACCAGCCGGATGTCGCCGTGGTCGGTCCTGAGCTCGGCGCGGGCCGACTCGTCCACCTGGAGGTCGCCGAGCGAGGTCGTGAGCCGGACCTCACCGAGCGGGCCTTCGCAGGAGAAGCCGCCCAGGGCGGAGGTGCCGCGCACCTCGGACCCCGCGGGCAGTTCGACGCTCACGACGACGGCGCCCGGCTTGCCGAACAGGGACCGCTTCTTGGGGGTCTTGACGGTGAGGCGACCGCCCGCGCAGGAGACCTGGGTCTGCCGCACGGCGCGTACGTCGTCCTCGTCGGATCCGTTGCCCGGCAGCACCTCGACGACCGTGTCGGTGCGCTTGCCGGCGGTGATGCGGGCGGTGCCGGCGTCCAGCTCGATGACGGCGGAGATCGGCTCGGGGGTCTCGAAAGAAGGCATGGCTGTTCCGTCCTCTTGGCTAGGTGAGTGGATCAGTGGCGTCGGCCGGACCGGCGACCCGCTGGTGAAAGTGGTACGGGAATGACCTGGCCCAAGGGGGCGTCCTGGCCCGCCCCCCTCAGCGGACCCAGCCGGTGAAGCCGCGACCGCCCGAATCCCTGCCCCGGCCCGATGCGCCCGCGTGCCCCCCGCCGTCGAGGGAGACGGACACGGCCCGCACGAGCCAGGCGTTGACCGACAGCCCCTCGGCCGCCGCGGCGCTCTCGGCGCGGCCCTTGAGGTGGGCGGGGAGGCGAAGGTTGATCCGCACCATGGTGCCGTCGTCGGCCTCCCCGCCCAAAGGCGCGGCCACGGCGGGAGTCACGACCGGCTCCCGCGCCTCCCGCACCGGCTCGGGCACGGTCGGCGGTGTCACCACGAACTCGGGATCGAGCCCGCGCAGCCGTACGTCGACCGAACCGGGAGCCAGCTCGCGGGTCACGTCACCCATCGCCGCGGAGAGCACGTTGAGCAGGGTCAGCCGGACAGCGGACTCCAAGGGTGTGCTGAGCCGCTCGGCCAGGGCGCGGGCTTCGTCGCCACCGGCATCCGCGGCGACGGCGAGTTCCCGCCGGAGATTGTCGACGTAGGGGGTGAGATCCATGACGCCATCATGGCACACAGGTGGCACCACGTCGAGCCATCCTGGCGCACCACTCGCAGGAGAGCCCCTGACCTGCGACGTTACGATCAGCAGCGCGGCAATGGCGCCGCAGGAGCACCTCGATCGACCGAAGGTGGCACCACGACGGCACCAGATGGCGCCACCCGGCACGCCAGTGGCTCCACGCACACCACACCCGCCACCGCACCGGCCGCCACGCCCGCCCACGCACCGCAGGCCCGCACCGGGGCCGCCACGGCAGGGGGAATGGGCGCGAGGGAACAGAAAAAGCCCAGGTCAGAGCGCATCTGACCTGGGCTTCCCGCCGAGCCCCCTGTCGGATTCGAACCGACGACCTACGCATTACAAGTGCGTTGCTCTGGCCAGCTGAGCTAAGGAGGCGTGCCGGAGCAGTCTAACCAACCCCGCGCCCCCGTCGTCCGCGTTTTCCGTGTGCTCCGGGCCACCGATCCGTGTGCTCCGGGCTACTGACAGATCAGGAAACGCCAGGTAGCGTCACGGCAGGTTCGCGTCTGTGGACCAGACCACTCCCTACTCGGATCGTCCGGCACGTTCCTGCCGGTTGAGGAGAAGATTCAGCATGGCCAGTGTCACGTTCGACAAGGCGTCCCGCGTCTACCCCGGCTCCACGAAGCCGGCCGTGGACCAGCTCGAGATCGACATCGCGGACGGCGAGTTCCTCGTCCTCGTCGGTCCCTCCGGTTGTGGCAAGTCGACCTCCCTGCGCATGCTCGCGGGTCTTGAGGATGTCAACGGCGGTGCGATCCGCATCGGCGACCGCGATGTCACGCACCTGCCGCCGAAGGACCGGGACATCGCCATGGTGTTCCAGAACTACGCGCTCTACCCGCACATGTCCGTCGCGGACAACATGGGCTTCGCACTGAAGATCGCCGGTATCAACAAGACCGAGATCCGGGCGAAGGTCGAAGAGGCCGCCAAGATGCTGGACCTCACCGACTACCTGGACCGCAAGCCGAAGGCGCTCTCCGGTGGCCAGCGTCAGCGTGTGGCGATGGGCCGGGCCATCGTGCGTGAGCCGCAGGTCTTCCTCATGGACGAGCCGCTGTCGAACCTCGACGCCAAGCTCCGTGTCTCCACGCGTACGCAGATCGCCTCGCTGCAGCGCCGTCTCGGCATCACCACCGTGTACGTCACGCACGACCAGGTCGAGGCCCTCACCATGGGCGACCGGGTCGCGGTGCTGAAGGACGGACTGCTCCAGCAGGTCGACTCGCCGCGCAACATGTACGACCGCCCCGCGAACCTCTTCGTCGCCGGCTTCATCGGCTCCCCCGCGATGAACCTCGTCGAGGTCCCGATCACCGACGGCGGCGTGAAGTTCGGCAACAGCGTCGTCCCGGTCTCCCGCGAGGCGCTCTCCGCCGCCGCCGACCGCGGTGACACCACCGTCACGGTCGGCATCCGCCCCGAGCACTTCGACATCGTCGAGCACGGTGGCGCTGCCGCGAAGTCGCTGGCCAGTGACGCCTCGGACAAGCCGGCCGGCCTCGCCGTCTCCGTCAACGTCGTCGAGGAGCTCGGCGCCGACGGCTTCGTCTACGGCGGTGCCCAGTTCGCCGGCGAGCACAAGGACCTGGTCGTCCGGGTCGGCGGCCGTGACGTCCCGGAGAAGGGCACGGAGCTGCACGTCGTCCCGCGCCCGGACGAGCTGCACGTCTTCGCGACCTCCACCGGCGAGCGTCTCACCAACTGACGCGCCGCACCCCGTGCCGTACGCACGGCCCCGCGCCACTGGCACGCCCAGGGACGCGGGGCCGTTTGCGTGGTCCCGGCGGGTTTGGGTTTCGACGCCGGGCGGCGGCAAATACCCCGGCACACAGGGCATTTCACCCCAGCTCGTCAACTTCGTATTCGAAAGGGCGCGTCGAACCGTCCCTCGCGAGGGTGACGAATTGTCGCCAAGTCATCACCGGCAGCTACGCTCGCTGCGTGACCCACACCGCGCGCCGCATCGGCCGATCCCTCGCTCTCGTCCTGCCCGTCGTCATGGTTCTGTCCGGGACCCTCGCGGTCACCAGCGTTCCGTGGGCGGCGTCGGACAACGATTCCCAGCTGCTGGCCGCCTCCTCGGAGACGGTGTCCAAGCCCGCGAAGCCGCACGCCCCGCAGGACGTCCTGCGCGAGAAGCTGCTCATGGAGCTCCAGGAGAAGGATCCGGGCACCGCGCTCACCGGCCTCCAGCGTGCCGTCGAGCAGCGCCCGTCCCTCGCCCGCCACTGCATGTCGATCGCGAAGGCCCTCGGCAAGGCGGCCGTCGAGCAGTACGGCCCGACCCGTGCGCACCGCTTCTCCCGGCCCGTCTGCGACACCTCGTTCGCCTCCGGCGTCGCGCAGTTCAGCTGAGCCCGAGAGGGGCCGCGCGGAGCGCGCCTCCTTCCGTCGGCGGGCACCGCATATCGTGCCTGCCATGCATACGTATCCGACGCAGGCCGTGATCCTTGCCGGTGGCCAGGGGTCGCGGCTGCGGCCGTACACCGATGACCGCCCCAAGCCGATGGTCGAGATCCCGGGAACCGGGACTCCGATCATCGGCCATCAGCTGTCCTGGCTGGCCGCCGAGGGGGTCACCGACGCCGTGGTCTCCTGCGGGCATCTCGCCGAGGTGCTCCAGGAGTGGCTGGAGGCGGCCGTGCTGCCGCTCCGGGTCACCACCGTCGTGGAGACCGAACCGCTGGGGCGCGGCGGCGGCCTGAAGTACGCGGCCGGGCGGCTGCCCGATCCGGAGCAGCCCTGGTACGCCACCAACGGCGACATCTGGACGCGCTTCTCCCTGCGTGAGATGGCCGCGTTCCACGCGGAGCGCGACGCCACCGCCACCCTGGCTCTCGCCCGGCCCCGGATCCCGTGGGGTGCCGTGGAGACCGACGCGTTCGGGCACATCACGGACTTCATCGAGTCGCCGCCCTCCCCGTATCTGATCAACGCCGGGGTGTACGTGTTCTCGCCCGCGTTCACGAAGCTGCTGCCGGACCGGGGCGACCACGAGCGGACCACGTTCCCGCGGCTGGCCCGGGAGCGCCGGCTGGCCGGGTATCCCCTGCCGAACGGGGCGTACTGGCGGGCCATCGACACCGCGAAGGACCTGACCGAGGCGGCCCGCGAGCTCGGCTCCCGTACGGGCTGACAGCCGCCCGCACGCGCACAAAGGGCGGCCCCCACCCGGTTGTCCGTCCGGGTGGGGGCCGCCCTCGTCGCTCTCGTACGGGTACGGGTCAGCCGAGGAGGCCGCCGATGGGGTTCCGGCCGCCGCCCGAGGTCGATCCCTCGCCGCCGGAGGTGGAACCGCCGGTGGGTGCCGGTTCGCCGCCGCCGGAGGAGCCGTCGCCGGCGGAGCCGGACGAAGTGGGTCCGGCGCTGGTGGTGGCGGGGGGCTCCTGCGGGGCGGACTGCTGCGGGGGTGCCTGGCCCGTGCCCTGGGTCTGGCTGGGCTCGGTGCCCGAACCGGTGCTCTGGCCGCCGGAGTCGCGGGTCGCGCCCGGCCCGGGGGCGGGCGTGGTGGCCGCGCCGGAGCGGGTCGGCTCCGGCGCGCGCTCCCGCTCCGGCGTACGGGAGGCCTGGCGCTCACCGGTGGATTCCTGGGGCAGCGGCATGCCGGGGAGGCGGTTGGTGGGGTTGTCGTTGCGGCCGGGGACGGTGACGACCTCGGTGGAGCGGACGGCGCCGCCGAGGATGGAGCCGAGCAGCAGGGTGAGGCCGACGACGACCGCCGCGACGACGGTGCCCCGGCGCAGCACCCGGCGGCGCAGGTCCCAGATCTCCGAGCGCGGGCCGAGCTTGCGCCAGGCTTCCCCGGCCAGCCGGCCGTCCACGGAGTAGACCGGCGCGCCCGCGATGATCAGCGGGCTCCAGGCGGCCAGCAGGATGATGTCGGGGGCGTCGTACACCGCGACCGTGCGCCAGCTCACCGTCACCAGCAGTGCGGCGGAGAGCAGCGCGCCGAACGCGGCGGCGACCCGCTGCCAGAGGCCGAGGACGGTGAGCACGCCGACCACGACCTGGAGGAAGGCGACGGTCAGTCCGGCGCCGACCGGGTGGGAGAGCGCGAAGTCGCGCAGCGGCTCGGCCAGCGCCCACGGGTGCAGGGAGGTCAGCCACTTCACCATCGAGCCGCGCTCGCCGCCGTCGAAGTAGACGGGGTCGCACAGCTTGCCCATGCCGGCGTAGATGGAGATGAAGCCCAGGAGCACCCGCATGGGGAGCAGGACGACGCCCAGGTTCATCCGGTGGCCGGGGTAATAGGCGTGCCGGACGGGGTCGTTGTTGCCCTTCCGGGCGCGGGACTCGGCGGATTCGTCGGCCGCGTCGTAGTCATCGACGGCGCCGGGCCGGCCGGGCCCGTCGACCGGGCCGTCGTACGCGCCGACGGCCTGCCGCATGGGCGGCAGCAGCGGACCGGTGCGTCCCGGCTGGTGGGGGGCGGTCAGTACGGGGGTGGGCTGCGTCTCCTCCAGGAGCGGGATGACCTGTGTCGCGCCCGCTTCGCTCCCGCCCCCGGAGACCCCGCCGAGTCCGGCGTCGAGGTGTCCGGCGGTGGAGTTGCGCACGGCCTGGAGGAGGCCCGTAGCGCCGGGGTCGCCGGGAGCGGACTTGCCGCTCCAGACGACCGGTGCCCGCCGGCGGCCTCCGGCGGCGCCGCTCATGGCGGGGATGCGGGCCGTCTCCGCGGGGGCACCGCGCAGCCGTGCGCGCTGGCCCGGGGCGAGCTGCACCCGGAAGCTGGCGTGGTTGACGATGACCTGCGCGGGGTCGCTGTCCACCTTGGTCATGCTCAGGGCGGGTTGCTCGTCGAACCGAGGCGTTCTGGTGTCCACACTCATCTAACCGAGTGATGTGTGGTTAGGACACTGCCTTGACCACCCGGATGTGTCCGAGACCCGTCAAGATCAGGCCAAACTCGGGCATCCTGGAACTGTGTTCGGCGTTCGCGCGTCAACTCGCCCGTCGGGCGAGCCGGTTGCCGGGCGTGTCGCCGCGCGAACGCCGCGGCCCCGTCGGGCCCGCGCGACCGCCCCGCGGCGGCGCGCCGACTCCGCGCGCGGCTATCCGCGGCGGCGCGCCACCTCGTACAGCACGATGCCCGCAGCGACGCCGGCGTTGAGCGACTCCGCGCCGCCGGGCATCGAGATCCGCACCCGGTAGTCGCAGGTCTCACCGACGAGCCGGCCAAGGCCCTTGCCCTCGCTGCCGATGACGATGACGACCGGCCCCGCCAGCTGCTCCAGGTCCTCCACCGTGTGCTCGCCGTCGGCGGCCAGGCCGACGACCGTGAGGCCCGCCCTCTGGTAGCCCTCCAGCGCGCGGGTGAGGTTGGTGACCCGGGAGACGGGCGTGCGGGCCGCCGTACCGGCGGAGGACTTCCACGCGCCGGCGGTCATGCCGGCCGCGCGGCGCTCGGGGACGACCACGCCGTGGCCGCCGAACGCGGAGACCGAGCGGACGATCGCGCCGAGGTTGCGCGGGTCGGTCACGCCGTCGAGGGCGACGATCAGCGGGTCCTCGTTGTTGTCGTACGCGGCGGCGGTGAGGTCCTCCGGGTGCGCGTACTCGTACGGCGGGACCTGGAGGACGAGGCCCTGGTGGTTCAGGCCGTTCGTCATCCGGTCCAGCTCGGGGCGCGGGGCCTCCATCAGGTTGATGTTGCCGCGCTCGCCCGCGAGCTTGAGGGCGTCGCGGACGCGCTCGTCGTTGTCGATGTACTGCTGGACGTACAGGGTGACGGCGGGCACGCCGTCGCGCAGGGCCTCGTAGACCGGGTTACGGCCGACGACCATCTCCGAGGTGCCCTTCACGCCGCCGCGCCGGGGGGCGGGGCGGCGGGCCGCGGCCTGCTTGGCCTGGGCGCCGGCGATCCGGTTCTTCTTGTGTCCCTTGCGGGCGGAGGCGGGCGGCGTCGGTCCCTTGCCTTCGAGACCACGGCGTCGCTGGCCACCGCTGCCGACCTGCATGCCCTTCTTGTTGGACGTGCGGCGGTTCCTGCGTTGGCTGTTCCCGGCCATGATCTACCTGTTTCGTTGCTTTCAGACGTACGTACGTATAGGGAAAGTGTGCCGCCCGGACCGCCGGGCGGCACAATCTCACTGCTCGGAGCGGGTGCTCAGCGCGGTCCCAGCGTCCATCGGGGGCCGGTGGGGCTGTCCTCGATGACGAGGCCGGACCGGCCCAGCTGGTCACGGATGGCGTCGGCGGCGGCCCAGTCCTTGCGGTCGCGGGCCGACTGCCGCTGGTCGAGGACGAGGCGGACGAGGGTGTCGACGACGTCGTGCAGGTCCTCGCCCCGGTCGCTCTCGCCCGCCCAGTGCGGGTCGAGCGGGTCCAGGCCGAGGACGCCGAGCATCGCCCGGACCTCGGCGAGGCGGGCGGCGGCGGCTTCCTTGTCGTCGGCGGCGAGCGCGCTGTTGCCCTGGCGGACGGTGGTGTGGATGATCGCGAGGGCCCCGGGGACGCCGAGGTCCTCGTCCATCGCCTCGGCGAAGGCGGCCGGCACTTCGGCGGCGGGGGGAACGACCTCCCCGGCCTTCTCGATGGCGCGCTGGACGAACCCCTCGATCCGCGCGAACGCGGACTCGGCCTCGCGCAGGGCCTCCTCGCTGTACTCGATCATCGACCGGTAGTGCGGGGTGCCGAGGTAGTAGCGCAGCACGATCGGGCGCCAGTGCTTGACCATCTCGCTGACGAGGACGGAGTTGCCCAGCGACTTCGACATCTTCTCGCCGGACATGGTGACCCAGCCGTTGTGCACCCAGTACGTGGCGAATGCGTCGCCGTACGCCTTGGCCTGGGCGATCTCGTTCTCGTGGTGCGGGAAGATCAGGTCGATGCCGCCGCCGTGGATGTCGAAGGCGGAGCCCAGGTACTTGTGGGCCATCGCGGAGCACTCCAGGTGCCAGCCGGGCCGGCCGCGGCCCCAGGGCGTCTCCCAGCTGGGCTCGCCCGGCTTCGTGGCCTTCCACATGGCGAAGTCGCGCTGGTCGCGCTTGCCGGTCTCGCCGTCGCCGGAGGGCTGGCGCAGATCGTCCAGCTCCTGGTTGGAGAGCTCCAGGTAGCCGGGCAGGGAGCGCACGTCGAAGTAGACGTTGCCGTCGGCCTCGTAGGCGTGGCCGCGCTCGATCAGGCCGCGCATCATCTCGATCATCTCGGGGATGTGGCCGGTGGCGCGGGGCTCGTAGGTGGGCGGCAGGCAGCCGAGCGCGTCGTAGCCGTCGTTGAACGCGCGCTCGTTCTCGTAGCCGATCGACCACCACGGGCGGCCCTGTTCGGCGGACTTCGCGATGATCTTGTCGTCGATGTCGGTGACGTTCCGGATGAACGTGACGTCGTAGCCGCGGTACGTGAACCAGCGGCGCATGATGTCGAAGTTCAGGCCCGAGCGGATGTGGCCGATGTGCGGTGCTGCCTGGACCGTGGCGCCACAGAGGTAGATCGAGACGCAGCCCGCTGTGAGCGGGACGAAGTCACGGATCTGCCGGGCGTTGGTGTCGTGCAGGCGAAGAGTCACGTCTCAAGGGTAGTAGGCCCGCACCAGTGCCCCGCGACCCTTGGGGATCGCGGGGACAACTTTCTGGTACCGGGATGCCCCGAACCGGTCGCCGGAGCCCCCGAACCGGTCACCGGAGGCCCCGGAGAGCGTCCTCACGCCTCTCTCCGGGGGTCCGAAAGCTCGCTCTGGGGCTACACGGGCTCCAGGCGCGCTACAGGCTGCCGACGACCTTGCGCGGGGAGACGCGGACGACCACGCGGGGGGCGTCGGCGCCGGAGTTCGGGTTGAACTCCGCGTACGGCTTGCCGGTGTACTTCACCGAGAGCTCGTCGATGAGTTCCTGCCCGCCGTCCGTCGTCAGCGTCGCCTCACCGCGGATCTCGGCGTAGGTGTACGGGGAGTCGAAGGGCTGGACGAGCACGGTGACGCGCGGGTCGCGGCGGAGGTTCTTCTCCTTGCGGCGGCCGACGGTGGTGGAGATCAGGACGTCGTCGCCGTCGCGCTTGACCCAGACCGGGGAGACCTGCGGGCTGCCGTCGGGCTGGATGGTGGCGATGTTGACGAACACGGGACTGTCGAGCAGGTTCTTGAGCTCGGCGGAGAGTGCGGCGGTCATGCGTACGTCCTCCTGGTGCCTGCGGAGCGATCGGTCCGATGCTTCTACCCCGTAACCGTGCGCGCCCCCTCTTCCTTCCCGCCGCGTCCCGCCGGACGAGTGAACGCCGGTGCCGCCGCCCCGGCCGGTACGCCGACGAGGGCGAGGCCGAGGACGAGGGCCCCGGCGGGTCAGCCGGTCCGGTAGACCAGGGCGGTCGCGATGCCCGCGATGCCCTCGCCCCGGCCGGTGAAGCCGAGCCCGTCGGAGGTGGCGGCGGAGAGCGAGACCGGCGCGCCCACCGCGGCGGACAGCACCTTCTGGGCCTCATCGCGCCGCTTGCCGATCTTCGGGCGGAGGCCGACGACCTGGACGGCGACGTTCCCGATCTCGAAGCCCCCGGCGCGGACGATCCGGCCGGCTTCGGTGAGCAGCGTGATGCCCGCGGCCCCGGACCACTCGGGGCGGCCGGTGCCGAAGTGCTGCCCGAGGTCGCCGAGCCCGGCGGCGGAGAAGAGCGCGTTGCAGGCGGCGTGCGCGACGACGTCGGCGTCCGAGTGGCCGGCCAGACCGGGGCCCTCGCCCTCCCACTTCAGGCCCGCGCACCACAGCTCGCGGCCCTCTTCGAAGGCGTGGATGTCGGTGCCGATCCCGACGAGCGGGATGACGGGCGCGGCGGGGCCCCCCGCCGCGTGCTGCTCAGAAACCATCGTTGGCCCTCCTGCGGGCGAGTACCGCTTCGGCCAGTACCAGGTCGAGCGGACGGGTCACCTTGAACGCCTCCTCGTGGCCGGGGACGACGACCACCGGCTGCCCGAGGCGTTCCACCATGCCCGCGTCGTCCGTGGCGCCCTCTCCGTCGACCGCGACCTCGGCGTGCGCCCGCTCCAGCGTGTCCCGGTCGAAGCCCTGCGGGGTCTGCACCGCGCGCAGCCTGGCCCGTACGGGAGTGGCGAGGACCGGCTCCGGCTCCCCGGGCGTCCCGGCGGGCTCGACCTCCTTGACGGTGTCCGCGAGGGGCAGCGCGGGGACGACGGCGGGCGCTCCGTCCCGTACGGCGGCGGCGACCGCGTCGACCGTGTCGACCGGCACCAGCGGGCGGGCGGCGTCGTGGACCAGGACGACGGAGACGTCCTCGGGCAGTGCGTCGAGGCCCAGGCGCACGGACTCCTGGCGGGTTTCACCGCCCGGCACCACCAGATAGTCGGTGCGTTCGGGCAGCGCGTGCTCGTCCAGGAGGTGCTTCACCTCGGGCGCGCCGTCCGGCGGCGCGACGACCACGACGAGGGAGACGGCGCGGGACGCGGCCATGGCGCGGATGGCGTGGATCAGCATGGGCGTCCCGCCGAGCACCCGGAGGGCCTTGGGCGCGCCCGGCCCGAGCCGCACGCCCCGCCCGGCGGCGGGGATCACCGCGGCGGTACGGGGAGGGCGCGGCCGGTCGGTCGGGGGTGGCGTCGATGACATCGGTTGCACTCCGAAGGTCCGAGAAGGTCCGAGAAGGTCCGAGGGGGTCCGAGAAGGTCCGAGGGGTCCGAGTGGGAAGGTCCGAAGGTTCGGCAGGTTTGTTTCCACGACCGACATGGGTAGGGGCCCAGCGAGCCGGGCGTGACGCCCTGACTCGCACCGGGCCCCTTCCGTGACACCCGGTCGAGCGCAGGTCGCATCGGACGCTCACGCAGCACCGGGGGCCGCCACCTTCCGACGGCCACCGCCTACACGGGTCACACCGCAGGCACGGGGATGACCGGCAGTCGGACACCGGAAGCGGAATCTGTCGGTCCGGTCGACTCCGTAAGCGCGCTTGTGGGTCCGGATGCACGGATTCAGGTCGGAACATGCCGCAGCGCCCGACGACACAGCGTGAAAACGGCTGGTCAGCGGGCACCGCGGCACATTCATACGACCGGTGTGATCCGGTTTCAGGACGCGAGGACCTCGTCGAGCAGCGCCTCGGCCTTGTCCTCGTTCGTGTTCTCCGCGAGAGCGAGCTCGCTCACCAGGATCTGGCGGGCTTTGGCGAGCATGCGCTTCTCGCCGGCGGAGAGACCGCGCTCGCGCTCCCGACGCCACAGGTCACGCACTACTTCGGCGACCTTGATGACATCGCCGGAAGCGAGCTTTTCGAGATTTGCCTTGTACCGCCGGGACCAGTTCGTCGGCTCTTCGGCATACGGTGCGCGCAGCACCTCGAAGACCCGGTCCAGCCCGTCCTGCCCGACTACGTCGCGCACGCCCACGAACTCCGCATTGTCCGCCGGCACACGAACCGTCAAGTCGCCCTGGGCGACCTTGAGCACCAAGTAGGTCTTGTCCACGCCTTTGATCTGGCGAGTTTCGATAGCCTCGATCAGCGCGGCCCCGTGATGGGGATAGACCACGGTGTCGCCAACCTTGAACGTCATGTGACAGGTACCCCTTCCGTGGCTATCCAGAGTAACACGAGAACCGCATCTCCTGAATGGCGTTTTCGCAGGTCAGGGCATATCTCGGGGCTTGACAACTGCAACACGAACGTGCTGCGGAAGGCTTCCGGAAGACGGTATTCGCAGGTCGGAGCCGCTGTGCACCCGGAGCGAAACATCCACGTCGCACGGACCGGAAGCCCCGCAGAAGAGGGCGAAAGTACCGGTTTGTCGGTTTCAGGATGACGATCATTCCCTACTCCGTTCGGTGACCGCTCACCCGTACGAACGTAACTGCCGGGCCACAATGAAATTGATCAAGCCGCACCGGTGCGGCACCTTTCCGCCGCGAAGCGGGGAAATGGAGAAGAAGCCACAACGCGGGCGGAAGAATTGATCACGCGGATTACGTGAACGGCACATGGCGTACCGGCCGGTAGAACACCCCACGACAACACCGCGCGGACCGTTCGGCGGACTTGCCGCGGTGGGGCGGCCCGCCGGGAGGGTCCCGGAGGGCCGCCCCCGCTCGAACGGAGCCGAGAGCTCGACGAAGGGCTCAGGGGGCATTTCGGCAACGCCGCGAGCGCGGCTGCCCGGCATCGCCCGGCAGGCGGGAAGGTGACGACTGGCCCCGGGGGGCGGGTCGGGTGCAGGGCGTGCACGGCGGCTCGGTAGCCTAAGCGCGCTGACACACCCTTAGGGCGGCTTTACACCGCGCCCGATGTCCGAAGCCCGCAGTCCGATTGTTCAAGGAGTTGCCGCCGCCGTGAGCCGCAGCCTTCGACACGGCGCCCTCGCCGCCACCGCCACCGTGCTCTCGATCGTCTCCCTGTCCGCCTGTGCGGCGGGCAACAACGCCGAGACGCTCAAGGTCAGGCCGGACAACCCGGCCACCTCGGTGGGCGACATCAAGATCCAGAACGTGAACGTGCTCACGCTGCCCGATGGCGGTGCGGACGGCCCCGCCGTCGTCTCGGCGACGCTGTTCAACGACGGCACCGAACGTGAGGTGCTGGAGGCCGTCACGCTGCCCGGCAGCGACGCCGAGGTGAAGCTCCGGGCCGCCACGGGCAAGGGCCCCATCGTGGTCCCGGCCGGCGGCCAGGTCATCATCGGTGGCAAGGGCAACGCCGCCGCCGTGATCGAGAACGGCGGCGAGGCCGCGCGCGACGGCGACGTCCAGCAGGTCGTCTTCAAGCTCAGCCGGACCGGCGATGTCGGTCTCGGCGCCAGCGTCTTCCCGGCCGAGGGCTTCTTCAAGGACTTCGGCCCCAGCCCGAAGGCGGAGGCGCCCGCGCCGAACCCGGCGTCCTCGGACGACGCGTCCGGCGACGGGGAGACCACCGGCGCGACCGAGGGCGAGACGTCCGGTACGCCGGCGAACGGCGCGGACGCCGAGGGCGCCCAGGGCGATGCCGGTACGCAGGGCGAGACGGGCACGCAGGGCGACGCGGGGACGCAGAGTGCGGGCGACGACGCCGCCTCGGTGCCCGCGGCCCACTGACACGGCTGCTCCGGCCCCGTAACGCGGGCACACAGCGCACAGCACGCACGCCGAAGGGGCGCTTCCCGGCCGGGAAGCGCCCCTTCGGCGTCTGCGGACCCGCGGTTTACGGCTCGAACTTGTACCCCAGGCCCCGCACGGTGACGAGGTAGCGCGGCGCGCCCGGGTCGGGCTCGATCTTGGCGCGCAGGCGCTTCACGTGGACGTCGAGGGTCTTGGTGTCGCCGACGTAGTCCGCGCCCCAGACCCGGTCGATGAGCTGCATCCGGGTCAGCACGCGGCCCGCGTTGCGCAGGAGCATCTCCAGCAGGTCGAACTCCTTGAGCGGGAGGTCGACCTTGCCGCCGGAGACGGTGACCACGTGCCGGTCCACGTCCATCCGGACCGGGCCCGCCTCCAGGGCGGCCGGGGTGACCTCCTCCGGCTCCCCGCGGCGGCGCAGGACGGCGCGGATGCGGGCGACGAGCTCCCGCGAGGAGAAGGGCTTGGTGACGTAGTCGTCGGCTCCTATTTCCAGCCCGACGACCTTGTCGATCTCGCTGTCCTTGGCGGTGACCATGATCACCGGAACGTTGGAGCGGCTGCGGAGCTGGCGGCACACCTCGGTGCCGGGCAGGCCGGGCAGCATCAGGTCGAGCAGGACCAGGTCGGCGCCGTTGCGTTCGAACTCGTCCAGCCCGTCGGGGCCGGTCGCCGCGATGGCGACCTCGAAACCTTCCTTGCGCAGCATGTAGGACAGGGCGTCGCTGAAGGATTCCTCATCCTCGACGACAAGCACTCGGGTCACGGTCGAGCCTCCGGGGCAGGGAAGGGGTCAAAGGTGTCGGTCTCGTACGGCCCCTCGTCGTCGCCGTCGACGATAAGCGGTCCGCCGGTGGTGCGCTCCCTCGTGGTGCCCGATTCGGGCAGCCGGAGGGTGAAGGTGGAGCCCTGTCCCTCGGAGCTCCAGACGGTGACCTCCCCGCCGTGCGAGGCGGCCACGTGCTTGACGATGGCGAGGCCGAGACCGGTGCCACCGGTGGCCCGTGAGCGGGCCGGGTCGACGCGGTAGAACCGCTCGAAGACCCGTTCGCGGTCCTTCTCGGAGATGCCGATCCCCTGGTCGGTGACGGCTATCTCGATGAGGTCCCCGCCGGGCGACGCCATGCGCCGTGCGGCGATGCCGACGCGGGTGTGGGCGGGGCTGTAGTTGACGGCGTTCTCGACGAGATTGCCGAGCGCGCCGACGAGCTGGCCGCGGTTGCCCCAGACCGTGAGGCCCTCGGCTCCCGCGGAGGCCATGGTGATCTGCTTCGAGCCGGCCTGCTGGCGGCAGCGGTCGATCGCCTCGGCGACCAGCGTCTCCACCTTGACCGGCTCGGCGTCCTCCAGCGGGTCGTCGTTCTGCACCCGGGAGAGGTCGATGAGCTCCTGGACGAGATTGGTCAGCCGGGTCGCCTCGATCTGCATCCGCCCGGCGAACCGCTCCACCGCCTCCGGGTCGTCCGAGGCGTCCATGACCGCCTCGGAGAGCAGGGAGAGCGCTCCGGTCGGCGTCTTGAGCTCGTGGCTGACGTTGGCGACGAAGTCGCGCCGTACCGCTTCTATCCGGCGGGCCTCGGTGAGGTCCTCGACGAGCAGCAGCACCAGCCGCGAGCCCAGCGGGGCGACCCGGGCGGAGACGGCGAGGGTGTCCCCCCGGCCCGTACCGCGCCGGGGCAGGTCCAGCTCGACCTGTCGTATCTCCCCGTCCCGCCGGGTGTCCCTGGCCATGTTGAGCATGGGCTCGACGGCCAGCCGGCCGCCCCGGACCAGACCCAGGGCATACGCCGCGGAGCTGGCCTTGACCACGCTGTCGCTCTCGTCGAGGACGACGGCGGAGGAGCTGAGAACGGAGAGGACGGTGTCCACTCCGGGAGGAAGGGCGGCATTGCCGTCCGGCCGCAGCGACGTACGGGTGGGCCGTTTCAGGTCGCGTTCGCTCCAGCGGAACGCCAGCATGGCGATCACACCGGTGCACAGCCCGGCGATCGCTGCAGCTGCGGCGACCGCCGCGTTCACGTCCATGCTTCAAGGTTATGCGGGTGCGACGACACTCACCCAGCCGTCCGAGTGCCTTCTCGAACACTCGTCGCTCAGAGTTCACCGAGGGGATGGGGCTGGTTCACTTAGGGGGTTGGATCCGGACGCGTTGCGGCCGCACCGTGGGAGCGTGGGGGTCGGCCCGAGACCCCGGCCTCAGTTGGAACTGGAGAGGGACTTCCATGCGCGACGCTTACCACGAGGAACTCGATTCGATCGGAGAAGGCCTGGTCGAGATGGCCCGGCTGGTCGGCTCGGCGATCGGACGGGCGACCACGTCCATGCTCGACGCCGATCTGACGCTGGCCGAGAACGTGATCGCCGGCGACCAGAAGGTCGACGACCTCCAGCACGAACTGGAGGCCCGCGCCATCGCGCTCCTCGCCCGCCAGCAGCCGGTGGCGACCGACCTGCGCATCGTGGTGACCTCGCTGCGGATGAGCGCCGACCTGGAGCGCTCGGGCGACCTCGCCCAGCACGTGGCGAAGCTGGCCCGGCTGCGCTTCCCGCAGTCGGCGGTCCCGCACGATCTGCACGCCACCATTCTGGAGATGGGCCAGCTCGCGCAGCGCCTGATGGCCAAGGCGGCCGAGGTCATCATCACCAAGGACGTCGATCTGGCACTCCAGCTGGAGCACGACGACGACGAGATGGACCTGCTGCACCGCACGCTGTTCCGGCACCTGATGGACGACCGCTGGAAGCACGGCATCGAGACGGCCGTCGACGTGACGCTGCTGGGCCGCTACTACGAGCGCTTCGCCGACCACGCGGTGTCGGTCGCCAAGCGCGTGGTCTACCTGGTGACGGGCGAGCACGCGGACGAGATCCAGGCGGCGGCCCCGGTCGAGGGCGCGTAGCGGCCGCTCCGGTACGGCGACGCCGTACCGGAGCGCCACCGGCGCATCTCGGGCGCATCACCGGCGTACGCGAGTCGCACATACGTTCCTGCGCGCGTGCGCCGTTGATGCGCCTGCCGGGATGGGCATGCAATGGGGTGGGGGCGGTGCACCATGCCGACCGCCACCCCAGCCGCACGCCCTGAGGAGGGACCATGGCCGACTCCCCCATGACCGAACCCCAGCAGGAGACCCCGACCGAAGTGGTGCACCTGACCGTGCTCGGCGCCTGCGGCTGCGGCTCGGGCTGCGGGTGCGGCTGCCAGTCCGGTGCCCCGTGCCAGTGCGGCGGCTGCTCCGGCTGACCCGCGCCCCATACGAAACGGACGGCACCCGCCCGGTTTCCCGTTCGGGCGGGCGCCGTTCGCGTACCGATGTTCCGGGCCCCCGGGGGGCGCCGTTCGCGTGCCGGACTTCCGGGTCAGACGGCCCGCTCCACCGCCGCTGCGGGTGCGGGTGCGGCCTCCGGCTCGGACCGTACCGGCCGGGCCTCGGCCGGTACGGGAGCGGGCTCGGGCAGGGCGTCCGCCACGGCGTGCTCCTCGCGCGGCAGGTCGCGCATCAGAAGCCAGTAGCCGAGGCCGGCGACCGTGCCGATCACGGCGCAGGCGGCCCACAGCCAGGCGGCGCCGTAGTGGTCGATCACGAAGCCGGACATCAGCGGCGCGACGAGCGCCGCCACCGACCACGACATCGTGTACATGCCCTGATAGCGGCCCCGGCCCCGGGCGGGCGACAGCTGCACGACCAGACCCGTCTGGGTGGGCGCGTTGACGATCTCGGCCAAGGTCCAGACGCACACCGTCAGGGCGTACGCCGCGACCGACCCGGCGAAGGCCGTCAGCCCGAAGCCGTACCCGGCGAGCAGCGAGGAGATGATCAGCAGCCGGCGCGGATCGCGGTGCTGGATGAAGCGGGTGACGGGGATCTGGAGGACCACGATCAGCACGCCGTTGACGGCGATGGCGGTGCCGAAGTCGGAGCTGGAGAGCCCGTCCGTACCCATCGCCACCGGCAGTCCCACGTACCCCTGCTGGAAGATCAGCGCCACCAGGAACGACAGCCCCACGACGCCCATGAAGCGCCCGTCGCGCAGGACGGTGGTGAGCCGCACGTCGTCCTTGGGCCGCTTGCCGCCGACGCGCTTCGCGGGTACCTGCTCGGGCCGCGACTCCGGCACCTTCAGGAAGACGAGAACGGCGCACACGAGCGTCATCAGGGCCTCGCCGATGAAACCGGCGAGGTAGCTGTGCTCGGCGATGAACCCGGCACCGGCGGCAGAGATCGCGAAGCCGAGGTTGATGGCCCAGTAGTTGAGCGAGAAGGCCCGGATCCGGTCCTTCGGGGGCACGATGTCGGCCATCATCGCCTGGACGGCGGGGCGGGAGGCATTGCTCGCCATGCCGACGAAGAACGCCACGGCGGCGATGGCGAAGGGATGCACCATGAACCCGAGCACCGCCACCGACACCGCGGTGGAGACCTGGGCGATCAGCATGGTGGGCCGCCGCCCGAGCCGGTCGGTCATCACACCCGCGCCGAGCGAGGAGACGACCCCGCCGAGCCCGTGGAGGGCGGCGACGAGCCCGGCGTACGAGGCGGAGTAGCCCCGGTCCAGGGTCAGATACAGGGCCATGAAGGTCGCGACGAACGCGCCGAGGCGGTTGACCAGGGTGCTGGTCCACAGCCACCAGAACTCGCGGGGCATCCCCGAGACGGTCTCGCGGGCGGCTGTGCGCAGACCGGCGACGGACATAAGGTTTCCCCCCACGGGACGTACGGAACGAGCGCCTCGGGTAATACTCCCGACGACCTTCGAGACATTACGAAGCCCGGCTCCCCGACCGCCACCGGATTGACGCCCGCCGTCAATCGTCCGGCCGCCGAGCGCTCCCGGCCCCGCTCTGTCCGCGGTGCGGGCGGGCGCGCGGAGGCCGCACGGGTTCGATTACGCTCGGACTCATGGCCGACGCACCGTACAAGCTGATCCTCCTCCGCCACGGCGAGAGCGAATGGAACGCGAAGAACCTGTTCACCGGTTGGGTGGACGTCAACCTCACCGAAAAGGGCGAGAAGGAAGCAGTCCGCGGCGGTGAGCTGCTCAAGGACGCCGGTCTGCTCCCCGACGTCCTGCACACCTCCCTCCAGCGCCGCGCGATCCGGACCGCCCAGCTGGCCCTGGAGTCCGCCGACCGCCTCTGGATCCCGGTCCGCCGCTCCTGGCGCCTCAACGAGCGCCACTACGGCGCGCTCCAGGGCAAGGACAAGGCGCAGACGCTCGCCGAATTCGGCGAGGAGCAGTTCATGCTGTGGCGCCGCTCCTACGACACCCCGCCGCCGCCGCTGGCCCGCGACGACGAGTACTCCCAGTTCGACGACCCGCGCTACGCGACCCTCCCCCCGGAGCTGCGCCCGGACACGGAGTGCCTGAAGGACGTCGTCGTCCGCATGCTCCCGTACTGGTTCGACAGCATCGTCCCGGACCTCCTCACGGGCCGCACGGTCCTGGTCGCCGCCCACGGCAACAGCCTGCGCGGTCTGGTGAAGCACCTGGACGGCATCTCGGACGAGGAGATCTCGGGCCTCAACATCCCGACCGGCATCCCGCTCTCCTACGAGCTGGACGCCGACTTCAAGCCGCTGAAGCCGGGCGGCACGTACCTCGACCCGGACGCGGCGAAGGCCGCCATCGAGGCTGTGAAGAACCAGGGCAAGAAGAAGTAGCCTCTTCTCCTCTCCGGCTCACCGAGCCCCCTGCTCGCGGTTCGTCCGCGAGCAGGGGGCTCGTTTCCGCCCCGGGGCCGTTGTTGGGCCGACAAGGTCTCAGACCGGCTTGCGCCAGACGGAGATGTGCTTGCCGGAATCCTGGGTGAAGGGTGCGCCGTCCCAGTCCGCGACACGGCGCTCCAGGTCCAGCCCCGCGATGCGGGCCATCAGGTCGAGCTCCGCCGGCCAGGCGTAGCGGTGGCGGGAGGCATCCCGGCGGTAGTGGCCGTCGTCGCCGTCGCGGGTGAAGTGGTGCGAGACGAGGATCTGCTCGACCAGGTCGAAGGTGTCGAAGCCGAGATGCCGGTCGGACACGTCGAACGGCACCGCGACCTGGCCGGGCGGCAGGAACCGCAGCGGGGGCACCCCCAGTTCGATGACGAACCGGCCGCCGGGACCCAGATGACGGGCCGCGTTGCGGAAGCACTCGACCTGCTCGTCCTGGGTGAGCAGGTTCGAGATGGTGTTGTAGACGAGATAGACCAGGGTGAACTCGCCGGGGACGACGGTGGTGGCCATGTCCCCGATGGTCACCGGGAGGGTGTTCGCGTCGGCCTTGCGCCGGAGCACCTCCGCCATGGGTTCGGACAGTTCGATGCCCACCACCGGAACGCCGCGCTCCCGGAGGGGCACGCCCACGCGCCCGGTCCCGATGGCGAACTCCAGGGCCCGGCCGTCACCGGCGAGTTCGGCGAGGAAGGCGAGGGCCGGTTCGAGGGCGGCGGCCGAGGAGTTCTCGGCCTCTTCGGCGTCGTAGCGGTCGGCGGTCGCACGGGTCCACAGTTCGCTGCTCGTCACGGTCGGCCACTCTGCCGGGCGCCCGCGGGCTCTGTCGACGCAATTTCCCGCGGTCAACTCCCCTGCGCAGATGTGCGGCTGCCGCCCGGCTGCGGGCGACAGCCGATACGCCCTGGTCCGTCGCCTCACTGCCAGGCGTAGAAGCCGATCACCGTCGCCACGAGGAACGTCACCGACGCCGCCCCGGCGAGCCTGCGGCCCCGGCCCGGCCCGGCAGTGTCAGTGCCCCCTGCCACCATGGTCATCATGGCGACCTACCTGCTCACCGACATCGAACAGGCCCTCCGCAGCAGTTGGAGCGCCGAGACCTGCACCCCGGAGTACCGGGACCGCTGGAGTCCGGACAATCCGGCGCGGGATCAGTGCGGGGTGACCGCCATGGTGCTCAACGACCTGCTCGGCGGCGAGCTGATCCGAGGTGAGGTGCATGTCGACGGCGTGCGGACCGACTACCACTGGTGGAACCGCCTGGGCGCGGGCGTGGACATCGATCTGACGCGGGAGCAGTTCGGGCCCGAGGAGGTCGTCGTCGGCGGTGACGTCATAGTCCGGCCGCCCGTCAGCGAATGGCGGCGGCTTCGGGAGGAGTACGCGATCCTGCGCGACCGGGTCGCGGAGCAGCTCGGGCAGGACTGAGGCCCCGGTGACGGCGCGTGCCGCGCTGCCGTCGGACAGCACGGGCCGAGCCGCGGCGTAGCTGCGGCGCATCCCGGTTCGCGGTCGCGCACCTGCGGCGCGCACCCCGATCCGTGCTCGATCCGTGACCTCGCCGGACCGGCCGAAGTGCCCCTCGTACGCACTACGGTGGGCGCATGCCGTCCGCGTGCTTCCAGGGCAAGGAGATCGAGGAGAGCGATCATGGGTGAGTCTCTGAAGACCTTCGTCGGCGGTGCCGAGGTGGAGGTGCCCAACAGCATCCCGGACATCCGGGCCGCGCTGCCCGAGGAGAGACGCGAGGAGTTCGATCTCGCGATCAACGAGGCCGGGGTGCACGAGATCCAGGCCGTCATGCGGCACTGGATGCTGGAGGCCGTCCCCGATCCCGAGGCCGAGAAGATCCTGGACCGGCTGGCGCAGGACGAGGCCGAGAGGCGGAGCGTAGCTTGAGCTTCCGCATCTCCTTCGCACCGCCCGCCGACGACACCCTGGCCAAGATGCGCGGCGGCGAGTCCTTCCGGGACGCGATGGCCCGCACCCTCGGCGAAGAGCCGTACGGCCACGCCTCCTCCGCCGTCAAGAGCGAGCGGGACCGGCGTGAGGCGACCGTCTCCGGGGCCATCGTCCTCTACTACGTCTCCCGGTCCGTCCTGACCGTCACCGTCGTGCGCCTCGTGCCCCTGCCCTGAATCACCCGCGGGAGCAGGCGAGAAGGCCAGGGGCCACGGCGGCCGTCCGTCAGGCGAGCTTCTTGTCCTGCGCCGCCACGACCTCGGCCGGCACCTCGAACTTAACGTCGCCGCTCGCCGCCGCCAGGTTGAAGGCGAAGAACGTCGCCACGGAGCCACCCTTGCGCAGCGCCACCAGCTTGAACGGGGCCTGGTCGCCGTCGTCGTCGGAGGTGACCGTCCATGCCGCGGACTCGTCGCCGCCGGTCACCTTCTCCTCGGTGACCGAGGCGATCTTCGTCGGCGCACCGGCGACCGTGGCGGTGAAGCCGCCCGCGCAGTCCGCCGCGGCCTTCTTGAGCGCGGCGAACGCGTCCGGGCCCGCCGTTCCCTCGTACGAGTTCAGCGCGACGAGCGTGGACGTCAGGTTGAACGCGTCCTTGAACGCGTCCTCGGCCTTGCCGTCCGCCAGGTCCTCCAGCGACTTCTTGCCGTCGGCCTTCGGCTCGTCGATCACCTTGCGCTTCGTGGTGGCCACCGAACCCTCCTGCGCCACGCCGAACATGGCGTGGGCGACCGGCAGGCACTCCTTCTTGTCGACGGTGACACCGTCCGCCGGAACCTCGTCGTCCGGACCGGCCTCGGTGACCTTGCGGCCCTTCACGTCGCCCTGGGCGAGGGTGGCCTTCTCCAGCTCGGCGGCGGTGAGCGCCTCGACCGGGGCCTTCGGGGCCGAGCTGCTTCCGCTCGCGGCGCCCTTGTCGTCCTTCCCGTCCTTGGCGTCGGCGTCCGACGAGCCGCCGCAGGCGGTGGCCAGCAGGACAAGAGCGGCCGCGGAGGCGGCGAGGGCGGTACGGCGTACGGAAGTGGCGCGCATGGTTCTTCTCTCGAGTTCGGGGAGCAACCGCCCCTGCCCCGTGCGGCACTTCAGCACCGTGCGGGACGGGCCGTCGCAGTGATCCACACTTTACGATCGAACCTGTGAGCGATGGCCGGTCCGGCGGCCCCTTCCCGCGATCGTGATTCTGCTGTGATCATCCGGTGGGCGCACGGCGTGGAACCGCAGCGCAACCCTCCTGTGAGCCCGGCAAGAGGGGTGCGAAATGGGGAGGGTGGAGTGGGGAGGTGTGGAGTGCGGGTGTCAGCCGGAGGTCGGGCGCTGGGTCAGGTGGCTGAACGCGTCCAGGTTCCGGGTGGACTCACCGCGCGCCACCCGCCACGCGTACTCCTTGCGGATCGAGCTCGCGAAACCGAGTTCCAGGAGGGTGTTGAACGCCCCGTCGGCCGCTTCGAGCACCACGCCGAGCAGCCGGTCCAGTTCCTCGGCGGTGACCACCGAGAGCGGCAGCTTGCCGACCAGATAGACGTCACCGAGCGAGTCGATCGCGTAACTCACCCCGAACAGGCGGAGGTTGCGCTCCAGCAGCCAGCGGTGCACCTCGGCGTCGTTCTCGTCGGGGTGCCGGACGACGAACGCGTTGAGGGAGAGCGAGTGCTTGCCGACGATCAGCGAACAGGTCGTCGACAGCTTGCGGGTGCCGGGCAGCGTCACGACGTAGTTGCCGCGCTCCGGGCTCTCCCATACGAGCCCGGCGTCGTTCAGCGTCGCCTCGATGACCTGGGCCGCTGCAGTTTCGTCCGGTACGTCAGCCATGCAGCGAGCGTACGACAGGAGCACCGGAACGTACGGGACGGGCTCAGCCTTGATCCGTACGGGCGCGCAGGCCGTGGGTGCGTACGGACCCGGCGGCGGTGATCCGCACGGGCGCGCAGGCCGTGGGTGCGTACAGGCGTCAGCCGTGGTGCGTACTGGCCCGGCGGCGGTGGTCGCAGAGCGCGGCCGTATATACGTCGGCGGTCGCCGAGGCGGCCGTGTCCCAGCCGAAGGACTGGGCGTGCGCCGCGGCGGCCGCCCCCATCCGCTCGACCAGCTCCGGCGCGTCCGCGAACCGCCCGAGCACGCGAGCGTACGCCTCCGGCTCGTGTCCTGGCACGAGAAAGCCGCTGATTCCGTCGCGCACCGCCACCGGCAGCCCGCCCACGGCCGCGGCGATCACCGGGGTGCCGGCCGCCTGGGCCTCTATGGCGACCAGGCCGAAGGACTCGCTGTACGACGGCATGACCAGCACCGACGCGGCCCGGAACCAGTCCGCGAGCCGGTCCTGCCCCACCGGCGGGTGGAACCGTACGACGTCGGCGATGCCGAGGCGGGCGGCCAGCTTCTGGAGCCCCTCGGGCTTGGCGAGTCCGCTGCCGCTCGGGCCGCCGACCACCGGCACGACGATGCGGGACCGCAGCGACGGATCCCGGTCCAGGAGCACGGCCACCGCGCGCAGCAGCACGTCCGGGGCCTTCAGCGGCTGGATGCGGCCCGCGAAGAGCGGGATCAGCGCGTCCTGCGGCAGGCCGAGCCGGGCCCGCGCGGCGGCGCGGGCGGACGGGGCATCCCCTGGACGGAACGTGCCGGAGTCCTTGGGGAAGGGGCGGAAGCGGTCCAGGTTGACGCCGGGGTGCACGACGGCGACCGCGGTGGGGTCCGCGTCGTAGAAGCGGACGAGTTCGTCGGCCTCCTCGGCGGTGTTGGCGATCAGCCGGTCGGAGGCGTTCACGATCTGGGTCTCGCCGATGACCCGGGCGGGCGGCTCGGGGGTGTCGCCCTCGGCGAGCGCGGCGTTCTTGACCTTGGCCATGGTGTGCATGGCGTGCACGAGCGGGACGCCCCAGCGCTGCGCGGCGAGCCAGCCGACCTGGCCGGAGAGCCAGTAGTGGGAGTGCACGAGGTCGTAGTAACCGGGGCGCTGACCGGCCCAGGCCTGCATCACGCCGTGCGTGAACGCGCAGAGCTGAGCGGGCAGGTCCTCCTTGGCGAGGCCCTCGTACGGCCCCGCGTCGACATGGCGGACCAGGACGCCGGGGGCCAGCTCGACCGAGGGGGGCAGGGAGCCGGTGGTGGCCCGGGTGAAGATCTCGACCTCGATGTCGATCGCGGCGAGGCGCTTGGCCAGCTCGACGATGTAGACGTTCATCCCGCCCGCGTCGCCCGTGCCGGGCTGGTGGAGCGGGGACGTGTGCACGGAGAGCATCGCGATGCGGCGCGGCTTGCGGGAAACCCCGGAGAAGCCTCCGGGGAATCTGAGGCGCGCGGCCGTCCGGGTGGAGCCGAGCCGGGAGACGTACTGGCTCACCTCGTCGGTCCTCCTCGCTCGGGACATGCTGGGCAGAGGGCCGCGGGGCCCTCCGAAGGGCGAGAACAGTGGAATCCCGCCTTTCATTTCCGCTTTGCCAAATCATTACGTTGCCGGGCGGCGCGTCGCACGGCCCGGGGAGCACGGGGCGGGGCAGGGCACAGCCCGGACGGCGCGCGGCGGCGCGGCGCGCGGCCCGGACAGGCCGGGACGGGACGGGACAGGCCGGGACGGGATGGGGCGTCCGGGTATCCGCCCCGCTCCGTCGCATACGCTCGACCCATGCGCCAGCGCCCCATCGGCACCGCCACCCGCGGGACCACCAACCCGAACCGGCTGCGCCGCATGGACCGCTGGATCGCCGACGCGCACGGGCCCGCCCTGCGCCGCGCCGGGACGCCCGTGGCCGTCGATCTCGGGTACGGGGCGGCCCCCTGGACCGCCGTCGAGCTGCTGGGCCGACTGCGTACCGCCGAGCCGCGCACCGTGGTGGCGGGCATCGAGATCGCCCCCGAGCGGGTCGCCGCCGCGCAGCTGTACGCCCGCGAGGGCCTCACCTTCGTGCACGGCGGCTTCGAGGTCCCCCTGGAGGTCCGGCCGCTGCTCATCCGGGCGGCGAACGTGCTGCGCCAGTACGACGAGGACCAGGTCGCCGAGGTCTGGGCACGGCTGTGCTCCCGGCTCGCCTCGGACGGACTCCTGGTGGAGGGGACCTGCGACGAGATCGGGCGCCGGCACGTCTGGGTGGCCCTGGGACCCGAGGGGCCGCGCACGGTCACCTTCGCGACCCGGCTCGGCTCGCTGGAGCGCCCCTCCGACCTCGCCGAACGCCTGCCGAAGGCGCTGATCCACCGCAATGTGCCGGGCGAGCCGGTCCACGCGTTCCTGCGGGACTTCGACCGGGCCTGGGCCGCGGCCTCCCCGTACGCCTCGCTCGGCGCACGGCAGCGCTGGATCGCGGCGGTGCGGGCGGTGGCGGCCGACTGGCCGGTGACGGACGGGGTACGGCGGTGGCGGCAGGGCGAGATCACCGTGCCGTGGGACGCCCTGCGGCCCAACAACCGCTGACAACGGCTGACAACGGCTGACAACGGCTGACAACGGCTGACAACGGCCGAATGATTGCCCGGAAGGCAGAACTCTTCCGCTCCGGGAACGCGACAGGGGCATCGTTCGTCCCAGTGAGAGGGAAAGGCGCAGATCGCAGCGCCGCGCGAGTCGGGGGAATCATGACGAAGTGGCCATATGGGGACGGCATGTGACGCGTCAGGTGCCGTCGTCCTCTGTTGCTTTACGGGACGGCATGGCACGATCACGACGTTGCAGAAAAGTTACTGACGGTAAGTCAGGTAGGCGATACCTGGCTCCTGTTGCGTTCTTACTTCTGCCGCTTCTGCCACCTTTCCTGCTTCTGCTGCTTTTCTCGCATTCATTGCATCCACCACATTCGCCGTATTCGTTGTCTTTGTCGCCTTCGTCCCGGAGGCGGGCCGGAGTAACAACCCGGAGGGGGAGCTCGTGAACCGACGCCACTGCGCCACTGCCGCCATCACGCTGGTCTGTGCGCTGGCCCTGCTGACGTCCCCGGGCCAGGCCCTGGCTGCCCCCGCGCCGGACCCGTCGCCCTCTCCGTCCTCCTCCCCCGCCGGCTCACCGCCCCGCTACTCCAACGCGGACCTCGAAAAGGTCCGCGAGCAGATCGAGACGCTGTACCGGAAGGCGGGCGCGGCGACGGACGCGTACAACCTCGCCGAGGAACAGACGAAGAAGCAGTCCGGCGAGATCGTGAAGCTGGCCAAGGCGATCGTCGACGGCCAGGCGCGCATAGCCGAGCTCAAGGACCAGGCCGGAGCCCAGGCCCGCGAGCAGTACCGCAACGGCGGCCTGCCGCCCGGCGCGCAGCTGGCCCTGAGCAACGACCCGAAGCTCTTCCTGGACGGGATCAACAAGGTCCACCAGAGCCAGCAGGCCTCCAAGTCGCTCCTGACCGACCTCAACCAGACGCAGGAGGACCTGGAGACGTACACCCAGGACGCCAGCGCCAACTGGGAGAAGCTGGAGACGATCCGGGTCAAGCAGGCCAAGGCCAAGAAGAAGATCAACGCCCAGATCAAGGCGGCGGAGAAGCTCGAATCGCAGCTGGCGGAGAAGGAACGCGAGCGGCTCCGGCAGCTGGAGCGGAACGCCGCGGACAAGGCGCAGACGGCCTGGCTCTCCTCCGGCGCGGTCAAGGACGTCAGCGGCGAGGCGAGCGAGGGCGGTGCGGCGGCGGTGGCCTTCGCGACGGCCCAGATCGGCAAGCCGTACGTCTGGGGAGCCGAGGGCCCGGCCTCGTACGACTGCTCCGGGCTGACGTCCCGGGCCTGGCTGGCGGCGAAGCGGCCGATCCCGCGCACCTCGCAGGAGCAGTGGCGGCTGCTGCCGCGCATCGACATCCGGGACATGCGCCCCGGCGACCTGATCATCTACCACGCCGACGCCAGCCATGTCGGGATGTACGTCGGCGACGGCACGATCGTCCACTCCCCGCGCCCCGGCCGCAACGTCACCCTGGCGGGGGCGGGCTCGATGAAGATCCTCGGCGTGGTCCGCCCGGACAAGTAGGACCGGGCACGAGGGCTGGGCACGAGGGCTGGGCACGAGGGCTGGGCACGAGAGCCGGACCCGTAGGAGCGGGGACACGAGAGCCGGCCCCGCAGGGCCGGACACGAAGGCCGGACCCGCAGGGCCTGACTTACGCGACCCGGGCCGCGTAAGCCGGGCCGCATGAGCCGGGCCGCATGAGCCGGGCCGCTCCGCCGTTCGTGCGTGCGTGCGTGATGTTTGTCATGGACGATTCCTCGCCTGTACGGCGGCCCATCGCGCCGGATCCGTGTCGGGACGCGGCTTATGACGGCGCATATGACGGAGGCCGGTCCCCGCGCGCCATTCCGTTCCCCCACCGCGGACCGCTATCGTCCCCGACTGGCGGATCGTCGATCGTCGGCCCGCCGCACCCTCGGGGGAGGGAAGGAAACCCGAACCGATGCCCGTACCCGTACCGCAGCAGCGCCCCGTCCCCGCTGCGGAGACTTCGCACGGCGACCTCACCCTGCTGGTGATCGAGGACGACCCGGCGGGCACCACCATCACCGTCCCCGAGCTCTCGGCGGCGGCCGGGACCCGGGTCCGTATCCGTACAGCCCGCAACCTCACCGAGGCCGCGCGGCTGCTCACCGACGACGTCGACTGCATCCTGCTGGACCTCGCGGTGCCACTCACAGGCTCCGGAACCGGCCCCGGGCCCGGACCTGGCCCCGGCACGCCCACCGCCGACGGGACGCCCGACAGCGGAACGTCCGGCAGCGGTCCCCGGCCCGAGCCCGTCTCCGGGCGGGCCGACGAGCTGGCGGCCCTCACCCACGTACTCCGCATCGCTCCGCTGCACGCGGTCCTCGCGCTGACCGCGCAGGACGACACGGAGCTGGCGGCCGAGGCGGTACGCGTCGGGGCGCAGGACTACCTCTTCCGGGGTGAGCTGGACGCACGCGTCCTGAGCCGCGCGATCCGGTACGCCGTGGAGCGCAAGCGCGCCGACATCGCCCAGCACCAGCTGACCGAGTCCCGGCTGCGCGCCCAGGAGAACGCCCGCCTGGAACGCGGCCTGCTCCCCACCCCGCTGCTGGACGGCTCCGGCCTGAGCTTCGCCGCCCGCTACCGCCCCGGCCGCAGCCGCGCCCTCCTCGGCGGCGACTTCTACGACGTCGTCCGCACCCCGGACGGCACGGTGCACGCGATGATCGGCGACGTCTGCGGACACGGCCCGGACGAGGCGGCACTCGGCGTCGAGCTGCGGATCGCCTGGCGGGCGCTGACCCTGGCCGGGCTGTGCGGGGACGAGCTGCTCTCCACGCTCCAGCAGGTGCTGGAGCACGAACGGCAGAGCGAGGAGATCTTCGCGACGCTCTGCACCGTCGACATCGCGCCCGACGGGCGACGGGCCGGGCTCTGCCTGGCCGGACACCCCGCGCCGCTGCTCGCCCGCCACGGCCGGCCGGCGCGGCTGCTCCCGTACGAGGACGGCGGCCCGGCCCTGGGACTGCTGCCGCGGGCCCGGTGGCCGCGGCGGCAGGTCGAGCTGGGCGGCACCTGGAGCCTCATGATGTACACGGACGGGCTCATCGAGGGGCGCGTGGGAACCGGCGGCAGCGAGCGGCTCGGCCAGGACGGCATGGTCGCGATGGTCAACAGCCGGCTGGAGCAGGGCCTGGCGGGCGAGGAGCTGCTGGAGGCGGCGGTCGCCGAGGTGCGGGAGCTGAACGGCGGCGAGCTGACCGACGATGTGGCGGTCCTGCTGCTGGGCCGCGACCCGGAGCGGATACGACGATGGGGCGGCAGCGCACCGCGCTCCCACCCCGCGTCCGTCGACCGGCCGCCGTCCCCGCCCGCGAGGACGGCGAGGGCTCAGCGCCCGCCGTTGTAGGGACCGTACGGGCCGTCGCTGCTGGAGCCGCCCCTGCGGCCACCACCCCCGCCGCCGCCCGAGACCTCCTTGAGCGCGGGGCGCACGTCGACCATGAACACGATCGACGCGACCACGCCCGCGAGCTGCAGGAAGAGCAGCGGGATCAGCAGGTTCACCGCGACGGCCACGCCGAGGATCACCAGCCAGAAGGACTTCTTCTTCTTGTCGGCGGCACGGTAGGCGTCCTCACGGGCGGTCGCCGCGAAGACGAACGCGACCACGGCCAGCACCAGCATCGCCAGATAGAGCAGCTGGAGAATCGTGCCGAATCCTGAGAGCAACATGCTGTGTACCGCCTAGTGAGTGGATGAGCGCCCTTCGACCGAGAGGGCCAAGGTACCGGGACAACGAGCCGGCCACCCGTAAAGGTGCCCGGCCCGCGCCCCGGTCACGCGTACCGCGTCCCGGAAGGACCCGTGGGGGTCACTTGTCGGCGGGCGGCGGGGTCTTCCTGGCCGCGGGCTTGCGCGGCGCGGGCGTCTTCTTGGCCGGCGCGGCCTTGGCCTCGGCGGGCTCGGCCTTCGTGGCGGCGGGCTCGGCCGGGGCGGCGGGCTTCGCGGAGCCGCCGTCGACGGGAGCGCTCTTCGTCGCACCCTTCGGCGCGGCCTTGGCCTCGCTCTTCGGCGCGGCCTCGACGACGGCGGTGATCTCGACGATCTCCTCGGCCGTCTCCCCGCGCCAGGTGCGTACGGTCTGCTCGCCGCGCTCGGCGACCTTCTCGTACGTCTCCCGGGCCTTGATCGCGTACTCGGCGGCCACACCCACACTGCGGAGTGCCAGGTCCTGAGCGTTCTCGCCCAGCTTCTTCAGGTCGGCGGCGTCGAAGGACCCGAACACCTCGGTGACCTTCGCCTGCACGGTGGCCTGGGCCTCCTTGGCCTGCGTGGTCACCTTCTCCTGCACGGCCTTGGGGTCGGTGTTGCGCACGGCGTCGATCCGCTCGGGCGCCTCGGCCCGCAGCTGCTCGATCAGCGCCGGGACCTTGCGCGCCTGCCGCACGGCCAGGTCGGCCGTACCGGCGGCGAAGTAGAGGGGGGTGGGGTCGGTGAGGGTCTTGCGCAGGTCATCGGTGATGGCCATGACTGTGGTCCTCCCGGATCATCAGAACCAGCTGCTAGCTGCGAGGGTCTTGGTCTTTGGTGACGTGGTCTTTGGTGACGTCCGTACCGGCGTCGTCCTTGGTGCCGTCCGTACCGGCGTCGTCCTTGGTGCCGTCCGTACCGGCGTCGTCGCCGCCACGGGGCCCGGCATCGCCGCCCGCGTCGGCGCCGGCGTCCGCGTTCACGTCCGCCTTCACGTCCGCGTCAGGCCCGGGGACGAATCCGTTCTCGCGGCGGAAGGAGTCATAGATCTGCAGCAGAACGTTCTTCTGCCGCTCGTTGATCGACGGATCGGCCAGAATGACCGCCCGCGTCTCCAGCTCCTCCCGCTCCCGCTCGTCGAGGATCCCCGCACGTACATACAGGGTCTCGGCCGAGATCCGCAGCGCCTTGGCGACCTGCTGGAGCACGTCCGCACTGGGCTTGCGCAGACCGCGCTCGATCTGGCTGAGATACGGGTTCGACACCCCGGTGGCATCGGCGAGCTGCCGCAGCGAGAGCTGCGCTGCACGGCGCTGCTCCCGCAGGTAATCACCGAGATTGCCGACGTTGAGTGATGCCATGACCCGATAGTGCAACACTCTTGCTAACTTTTGCAAGCACATGCTTGCAAAAGTGTCGCGCACCACTGATGGATGGGCGCTGTGACTCGCAGCGACAACTGTCCGCTCTCGGTGGATGTGGCGAGTCCCAGCGCTTCTGGCGAACGACTTGGCGGAGTCCCGGCGAAGCTGGCCGGCCGGTTGTCCCGCCTCGCTGCCACTGACGGATTCCCACTCGCTCCCAGTCGTGCTGTCGGAGTCTCTTTCGTGACGCTCTGAGCGGTTGTCCGCTCTCGCTCCAGTGGCTGGTCAGAGCCTCCTGCGGATCAGAAATCCACGTGCGTATGAGCTGGTTCGCACTCGTATACTCGTGCGGGTTCATGGAGGGGGAGGTGGAGACAGTGAAGCTTGCTGAGGCACTGGCAGAACGTGCGGAGGCGACTCGCCGTGTCGAACAGTTGCGAGCGCGCGTCGTCAGCAGTGCGCGGTACCAGGAGGGGGAGACGCCCGCCGAGGATGCCGCCCAGTTGTTGGCTGAGGCCGGTGAGGTGCTGAGCGCTCTGGAAACGTTGATCCGGCGGATCAACCGGACCAATGCCACCGTGGAGATGGGTCCCGACGGGACGCTCACCGATGCTCTTGCACGCCGGGATGTCCTGCGGTTGCGTCACTCTGTGGTCACCGCGGCGGCGGACGCTGCGGCGGGTAGCGGCGAGCGGGGATACGGCCGGCAACTCCGGTCCGAGCTGATGATGCTTTCCGCGCTTCCGGTCGCGGAACTGCGCGGTCAGGCGGATGTTCTCGCGCGGGAGATCCGCGAGGTCGATGTGCGGATCCAGCGTACGAACTGGGAGGTGGATCTGCTGGACTGAGTAGTCCAGCAGGCGGGGACGATGTGGAGCAGGTAGCAGCTTCGGAGGCGTGCACACACCGAGGGCCGGCGGTTTCCAGCCCACTCCTGGTGCGTGAAGAGCAACGCGGGGGTTCAACTCCCCATCAACAGTGCAGCTCAGCACGGCGTACAGGTAAAGGTGCACATCGCACAGCACATCACCACGTGCAGATCCGAAGCGGTGAGGGCGGGTTCGGGGCTTTCCACATCGCAGCACCATGGACAACGGCTATTCGAGCGCAACGGGGGCATGCGAATGGCTGATCCATACATCACTCTCGACGAGCTCGCCCAGGAGCTTCGGCCGATGGCACAGGGCATCGAGTGGTTCGAGGGCCTCTCCGCTGAAGAGCAGTCCAACACCCTGCGCTTCCTTGCACATTTCTGCGTTCAGGCCCGCGCCACCGCCGAGGACGGCTCGAAAAGTATCCGACGCGCCGGGCTCCGCGCCACGCACACACCGGCAGTTGCTGATCGCCCGAGGGCGGATCGACCAGCAACTCCGAAAGATCGCCAGTCTCACCCCGCACGACGAGCGCCTCACGTCATTCCGGCTACTGATCGCGGTGCCGGCCGTCGCCGACGAACGCCGACGAGAGCGCTTCTGCTCCGACGGTTGCGGCCACGCGTGGCATCGCCTGTCTGTCGACACCCCCGAAGGCTCGGCCTGAACCCTCGCGCTTTCGCGCCTACCGGGCCAGTGGCCGGAGGGGAAACATCGCGCTCAGTCTCGGCAGTTTACGCATCGCCTCGTCTTCGCATCGCACGTCTCACTGCTCGCCGCGCGGCCCTCGATCGCCGCCTACATCGCCCTGCTCGGCTTCGACGGCTTCATAGAATGCGTCGCCGAAGTCGTCATCAGCGCGGGTGAGTAGTCCGTACGCCTCCATGGCGACGTGGTCGAGAGACTCCCACTCCGGCCAGTCGTCGTTCCAGAGCTCCCGAGGGCGACCCACCAGGCACTGAACCTCTGGAATGTCGGCCAGAGCGTCGGGATCGATCACTGCCCGCGCGAAGGCTTCCCGACCGATCCCCACCATCCACAGGCCGAAGTAGCAGAATCCGTCGTCCGAACACCAGCCGCCGAAGATCCGTTCCGCCGCAGCCCATAGATCCCAGGTGAAGGCTTCACGCGTCACTTCGTCCAGGCGAACCTGGAACTGCACGATCTCTGTCAGCGACCTCCGCGACAACTCGTCACGCAACCACGCCAGCCGTTCGTCCCGGCCCCGCGTCTGCCGTCGGCACTCTTCGATGAGCTTCCAGAAGGAATCGAAGTCCACGGCGGCACTGTGCCAGGCACCTCTGACACCGCAGGGTCGGCAAACGATGTTCGAGCAGTGGAGAACACGGAGATCATCATCAAGCTCACCTCTGATGAAGCGCTGGACCTGTCGGACTGGCTGGAGCGAGTGCAGATGACGGACCTCAGCCGTCTCGTCGACGACGAGGCGGTCTGGGCCCCCAGTTTCAGCCCAGGACTTCTGGTGGATTCCCATTGATTCTGGACAGAGAAGTCCATGGGGCTGGGTGGGGCGAGTGATATGGCACCGCTGGACGTGGGCGGATTCGAGGTCGGTTGGCGGGATGCCAAAGGTGAACACCGCCGACCGCTGAGTGAGGCGGAGCAGGTCGAGTTCGAGACGGGACTGCCAGTACGTGGCTTCCCTTCATGCCGCGGTCAGCGGAACTTCCCGGGCCTGTACTGGTCGGCCACGACAGGCGGGCGCGTGGGGTTCGAGTCGTGGCTGGAGCGGGATCACGCGATGCTGCTGGACGGGTCTTGTCCCCGAGGGGTGGACACCTGTTCGTATCGTTATGCGGCGAGTGTCAGGGTAGCTGACTGCTGTTCGTAGGCGATCGGTGCTTGCTG
>NZ_JBIDBC010000016.1:0-153935 GCF_043202835.1 Streptomyces sp. NPDC048142 | reverse complement strand
GCCCGCGAGATCTTCCACGTCCTGACCGCCACCAACGTCACAGCAGCAGACCCGAGCCACCTCACAACCGCTGCTTGACATCCATAAGAGCATCCTCGCCTCACCGCGAACGCCCAGTGCGGCGCCCCTGAATCGCCCGTCCGCGTGAGCTCCCGATCAGCCGGAAGCGAGCGGATGGCCGTGCGCGATGGCAGCCGCGATGCGCTGGGTGATGGTCATCGCCGTGTTGCCGTCGGGGGTCTCGCGACCGGGGGTCGTGGCGACCGCGATGGCCAGCCGCCGGTCGGGCAGATACGCCTGCACGGCGGCGTAACCGAAGAACGAGGGGTTCTGCACGATCCAGCCGTTCTGGATGATCAGCCCCAGTCCGTAGTGCACGGCCTCCGTATTGGCCTGGCAGACGGTGGCGGGACAGGTGGCGGTGGGACCGCCCAGGCCGACCGTCCCCGGATTGAGCTGCACCCGGTGAGAGTGGCGCGAAAGCAGCTCGCCTGTTCCGATGGCCTCCGCGGAGCGGGCCAGGTCGCAGATGTGGGTGGTGATCACGGCACCGGGCGCGGTGGTCCACGAGGGGTTCCAGAACGTGGACTCCTCGTAGGTGCCGCGCTCGGAGGTGAACGCGTGGAGCACCGGCGGCGGAATGTCGGGGGTGTAGCCGTTACGGGTGTCCCGCAGCCCGAGCGGCCGCATGACCCGCTGTTCCAGCAGCCGGTCGAGCCGGGTGCCGGTGATCCTTTCGAGCGCGGCGCCGAGGATCACGAAGTTGGCGTGCGAATAGTTCCAGTTGGCGCCCGGGTCGTACCACAGCGGCTCGTCCGTGGAGATGCCGACGAGTTCGGGTCCCGTCCACTGACGGAAGGGGTCGGCTGCGATCGCGGCGAGGAAATCCGGGTCGGTGACGTAGTCGGCGAGGCCGGACGTGGAGCTGCCGAGCATCCGCAGCGTGATCCGGTCCGCATGCGGCAGGCCGGGGAGCCACCGGGACACGGGATCATCGAGCCGGACCCGCTGCTCGTCGACGAGTTGCAGGAGCACAGTGCCCAGATACGCGATGGCGACCGAGCCCGGCCGGAAGTGCATGTTCGGCTTGGCCGGAACCCCGGTCATGGACTCGCCGAACGCCCCCGTGACCACCTCGCGTCCGTCGACCGTCACCCGCACCAGAGCGGCCTCCAGCCCGAGCTCCCGCCGGGTACGCCGCGTGATGTCGAGGACGCGACGGGCCGGACCGCCACCCGACGCCCGCGCGGAGCTGACGCAGGAGTGCGCACCGCCATCGGCCGCGGTGCCCACGGCGGGCTGGAGTACCCCCGCGAGGACTGCGGCGGCACACAGGACCGCGACGGCCATCCGATTACGTCTCATATCTACGGAGATCTACCCCACACGGCGTTCACTCTTCTCGGCAACGCGCCGCCAGACACGGATGGCGGGCCAGGCGAACGGCTGATGACGCAGGACGCGAGCCGGTACACCCTGTGCCGGGCAGGGGAGGGCCGGCCGGGCCCCCTGGGCCGGATCGCGGGCCCGCCGAGGAATCGCGCCATCTGCCAACTGGCGCTGGACCGCATCGGGCTACCGGGGCACGCCTGCGTCTTCGTCGACGACCACCCAGGTCAGCCTTCCGCCCGCGCAGTCTCTGGGCATCACCACGGTCCGGACCCGGCCGATACGGATCAGGCGGGTAGCCGTCATGCAAGGGGCGGAGAACACGACGGCGGAACGAATCAACCTCATATGAACAAAGCTTCCAGCCCCTACAACCTTTTGCGTCGGTGAATAGTCATTGCGGCGCAAAGACCATTTCTTCAGGGGGTATTTTCCGTGAAGTTGTCCCGGATCGCCGCAGCTGTGACCACCGCTGCCCTGGCTCCGGCCGTTCTCCTCGCCTCGCCGGCGTTCGCCGGCCCGAACCAGGCCACCGCGTCCACCGCCAACCCCTCGGCTCCGACCGCCCCCGACCACAAGGCCGCGGACGCGTCCGGCGAGGGCCGGACGGAGCAGGACCAGGCTGAGCAGGACCGCAAGACCATCCTCGCGATCATCGCCGACCCGATGGCCAGCGAGTACATGAAGGAAGCCGGCCACAAGGCCATCGACAGCGGCCCCGAGGCCATGCGCACGTTCATCGAGACCGACCAGCACAGCATCCGTCTCGACGACTACCGGATCGCCATCGTGAGGCTCCTGAACTCCGCGGGCCCCCACCTGGAGGAAGGAATCAAGGCCTTCCTGAAGACCGACGGGCTGACCTTGGCAGACCTCCGCCAGTTCTACGAGGTCACCCAGCACGGACTTCGCGACGACGACAACAGAATCGAGATCGCCCGCCTGGTCAACGCCGCCGGTCCCGCGCTCAAGGAAGCCGCCCAGAACGCCCTTCGGGGCACTCCGGCGGAGCGCATCGCCTTCCTGGAGACGGGCCGCTACCTCGCGCAGGCCGAGGACGACCGGGTCGAGCTCGCCCGGATCGACGAGGGCTGGGACGGCCCCATCCTCAGCGAAGCGATCGGCGAGCTCCTGAACGGCTCCCCGACCCCAGCCGAGCTGCGCCGTTTCCTGGAGGTGACGCAGCACGAGCTGCGGGACCAGGACAACCGCGTCGAGATCGCCCAGATCATCGACGGGGGCGGCCCCGAGCTGGTCAAGGCCGGCCGCGCCGCTCTGGCGGGCACCCCCGCCGACCGTGCCGCGTTCCTGCTCACCGGTCAGCACGAGGCTCGGGAGAAGGACGACAAGGCCCAGCAGGAAAAGGACAAGAACGACGAGAAGAACGACGAAGAGAAGGACGGCAAGAACGACGGTCAGAAGGACCAGGACGGCTCCGGTGCCGGCACTGGGAACAACGACAAGAACGACGCCAAGACGGGCACCGGCAACACAGCCGTGACCTCGCAGAGCGGCAGCGGCAGCGGCACCCAGCTGGCCTCCACCGGCGCGGGCGACACGTCCCTGATCGCGGGAAGCGCGGGCACCGCGCTCGTCGCCGGCGCGGGCCTGCTGCTCGCCGCGAGGATGCGCCGCCAGGCCTCCGGCAACTGACCGCCCGCACACCCACCGCACAAGGGCCGGCCGCGTCACCGACGCGGTCGGCCCCGCTGCCGCCACCGCGTCCACGTCCGGGCCCACGTCCGCGTCCGGGTCCGCCGGGCCCTCCCAAAATCGGCACGGGCCGGTCCGTCGGCCCAGGGCACACACTTTGGCCGCATACTTTTACGATGCCGGGGTGAGGCGCCGCAGTCGGCGGGATCGCTCCGCCGAGGGGTGGGGAATGGGGCTCATGGACGCGGACCACGCGGGGCTGGTCGTCGCCGCGCAGGCCGGTGACGAACGGGCGCGCGACAAGCTGATCGCCGCGTACCTGCCGTTGGTCTACAACATCGTCGGGCGAGCACTGAACGGACATGCCGACGTCGACGACGTCGTTCAGGAGACCCTGCTGCGCGTGGTGCGCGACCTGCCTGCTCTGCGAGCCCCGGAGAGCTTCCGGTCCTGGCTGGTCTCGATCACGCTCCGTCAGATCAACACCCACTGGTACCGGCAGCGCGCCGCCGCCGACCGGACCACGGTCATCGATGAGGCGTTCCGGATACCGGACGCCGGCGCCGAACCCGAGGACGTGACGATCCTGCGTCTGCGGGTGTCGGGCGAGCGCCGCCAGGTTGCCGAAGCCGGCCGGTGGCTCGATCCCGACCATCAGGTGCTGCTGTCGCTGTGGTGGCAGGAAACCGCCGGTTTGCTGAGCCGTGACGACATCGCCGCCGCGACGGGGCAGACGGTCGCCCATGTCGGCGTACGCCTGCAACGCATGCGCGAGCAGCTGGAGCTGAGCCGGACGATCGTCTCCGCGCTGGAGGCCGACCCGCGCTGCCGGCAGTTGGACGAGACCGTCGTCGGCTGGGACGGCCTCCGTACCTCGGTGTGGCGCAAGCGGATCGCACGGCACACCCGCGACTGCCCGCTCTGCATGGCGACGACGGCGGACCGGGTTCCGGCCGCACTGCTGCTCCTCAGCGTCGGGACGCTGGCGGTCCCGACCGGACTCGTCGCCGCGCTGGCCGCCAAGGGCCTGCTGTCGGGTACGGCCGCGGGCGCCGCCGGGTCGGCCATGGCACCCGTCGCCTCCGGCACGGCGACGGGGGGAGCCGCTCCGCACAGCGCGCTGGTCGGCAAACTCCACGCGGTGACCGCTCACCCGCTGGTGAGCGTCGCCACCGGCGCGGTACTCATCGCCGGGACCGCCACCTATGCGACCTGGCCCGAACCGGCCCATCGGGAGCCCGGCGTCACCGCCGCTCCCGCGGTCGGCGATCCCACGCCGGTCCCGTCGCGCTCCACCCCGTCGGCCGGGCCGTCCCCGGTGAGTCCGTCCACCGTCGCAGGCATCGTTCCGCTGGGCGCGCAGTCGCTGGAGTCCGTGGCCTCCCCCGCCCTGTACGTCACGTATACCGGCGACTTCGCGGCGCTCGGCCGTGTCTCCGCGTCCAGCGACGCGCAGACACGGCAGCGGGTCACCTTCACGGTCGTCGAGGAACTGGCCGACGCACAGTGCGTCACCTTCCGCGCCGCCGGCGGCCGCTATCTGCGCCACCGTGACCTGCGGCTACGGCTGAGCTCCAACGACGGCAGCGAACTGTTCCGGGAAGACGCCACCTTCTGTCCGCGCCCCGGGGCGGTCACCGGGTCGGTCACCCTGCACGCGCACAATCCCGGATCGGTCCTCCGCCACCGCGACGGCGGCATCTGGCTCGATGGCTCCGACGGCACGCGGGCCTTCGCCGGTCAGGCTTCCTTCATCGTGCGCAGGGCCTGGGCTTGAGATCCGCTCCTTGAACATTCCGGACCGCGCCCTACGGTGACAGCTGGTGATCCCGGGCCAGATCCCGCACCACGATCCCGCACCATGATCCCGGGGCGCGATCCCGGGGCGCGATCCCGCACCACGTCGGTCCTCGTTCATCGACGGCCGCCTCGCCGTGACCGGCCCGAAGGCTGATCAGTTCGGAAAGCCTTCACCGCTGATCAGGGCGGCGTGCCCGTTCCCCGGGGGCGGCCGGACCGCAGGCTCTGCATGGCGCCTTTCGCCTGCGAGTGGCATCACTGAGCAATCTTCCCGGCGGCACGACTTTTTCTGTTATGAGACCGCGGGTTCGGAAGCCTCCACATGCGTGGGGTGTCCTCCCGCCGCTCACCATGACGTGCCGGCGCGGCAGGGCCCCCGACTTCCCCGTTGACGTACCCCCCGAAGAAAGTCCTTCCGATGCGCGCACGATCACGGCACCCCGGGTGACCCGGGCCGCGACGAACCCGACCCGACCCTGACCATCGGCCCCCGCAACCCGTACTTCCCCCACCGGGGCGAGCCCCCACCACGGGCGGACCCCACGACCAACTGCCGTACCGGCCGGGTGTCCTCACCCCGCAGCGGAGATCTGCCCGGTCCACGGTGATACGCAAGGAGAACACCCCCCTATGAAGAACCCCACGAACGGCGAGCGCCGCGGGCGTCACCGCCGTCGCTGGAGCGCGACCGGTCTGCTGCTCGGCGTGCCCGCCGTCCTCGTCCCGTATCTCCTGTTCGCGCAGGAGGACTCGCAGGCCGGGACCGTCGACCGCGATGCCTACTACCGGCTGATCTCCGTACGCAGCGGCAAGGCGTTGGACGTCAAGGCCTTCTCCACCGCCGACGGCACCCGCATCCAGCAGTGGACCGACCAGAACACCGCCAACCAGCAGTGGAAGCTGCGGCCCACCGGTGACGGCTACTACGAGCTGGTGAACCGCAACAGCGGCAAAGTGCTGGGCATAGCAGGCGATTCGACTGCCCAGGCGGCCGCCGCCGAGCAGCAGACCGACACCTCCTCCACCTCCCAGGAGTGGCGGATCGACGATGTCGGCGGTTCCGACGCCGTCACCTTCACCTCCCGCAGGAGCGGCCAGGTCCTGGACGTCTCCGGAGGCTCCAAGGCCGAGGGCGCGGCAGTCATCCAGTACCGCGACAAGGGCAGCACCAACCAGCAGTGGAAGCTGGTGAGGACGGCCGGGACCCAGGCGGCCGGCACCGGACCGTATGTGTGGAACAACGCCCAGGTGGTGGGCGGCGGTTACGTCACCGGGCTGGTGTTCAACCAGCGCGAGAAGGGCCTGCTGTACGCGCGTACCGACATGGGCGGCGCCTACCGCTGGGACGTCGCGGCCGAGCAGTGGATCCCGCTGACCGACTGGCTCGGCGAGGAGGACTGGAACCTCCTGGGCATCGATTCGCTGGCCACCGACCCCGTCGACCCCGCGCGGCTCTACCTCGCGACGGGTACCTGCACCAACGGCTGGGCGGGCAACGGCGCGATCCTGCGCTCCACGGACCGTGGACGCACCTTCGAGCGCACCGACCTGCCCTTCAAGCTGGGCGCCAACGAGGACGGCCGCGGGGCGGGCGAGCGGCTGGCGATCGACCCCGCGGACAACGGCACCCTGCTGCTGGGCACCCGTAAGAACGGTCTGTGGCGCAGCACCGACCACGGTGTGACATGGGGTCAGGTCTCCTCGTTCCCCGTCAAGAACGGGGCGAGCAGCGGCGGGGGCATCTCCTTCGTGACGTACGGACCGGCCGGAAGCAGGACGGTCTATGCCGGCGTCGCCGACTCGGCCACCTCCGTGTACCGCTCCACCGACAGCGGACGCACGTGGCAGGCCGTCTCCGGGCAGCCCACCGGCCAGATGCCGCAGCACGGCGAGTTCTCCGGTGACGGCTCGCTGTACCTGTCGTACACCAACGCCCTCGGGCCCAACGGCGTGACGGCGGGTTCGGTGTGGAAGTACACGCCGGCCGGCGGGGCATGGAAGAACATCTCCCCGTCCCAGGGCAGTTACGGGTTCTCCGGTCTGGCCGTCGACCCGCGGAAGCCGTCCACGGTGATGGTCACCACCCTCGGCCGCTGGTGGCCCGAGGACGAGATCTACCGCACCACCGACGGCGGCACGACCTGGAAGGCACAGTCCTCGAAGTCGGTACGCAAAGCCTCCGCCGCTCCCTACGTCGGCACCGGCACCGGACACTGGATGACCGCCCTGGCCATCGACCCCTTCGACTCCGGGCACGCGCTGTACGGCACCGGCAGCGGCATCTGGCGCAGCGAGGACGCCGCCGCAACCGACGGCGGCGGCACCAGCCACTGGGCCGTGGGGTCCCGGGGGCTGGAGGAGACCGCGTTGCTCGACGTGATCGCCCCGCCCGGCGGCGCCACGGTCGTCACCGCCATGGGCGACCTGGGCGGTTTCCGCCACGACTCCCTGACCGAGGTGCCGGACGGGCGGCTGAAGAGCCCGCTGATGATCACCAGCACCGGCATCGATTTCGCCGAGTCCAACCCCGCGCTGATGGTCCGCGTCGGCCGTGGCGGCGAGAAGGACGGCGCCTACTCCACCGACGGCGGCAGCAGCTGGACGGGCTTCAGGACGGCGCCGGTGAGCAGCGCCGACAGCGGCCAGGTCGCGCTCGCGGCGGACGGCTCCGCGATCGTCTGGACCCAGGAAGGTCAGGCCCCGTACCGCTCGGCCGACCGGGGGGCGAGCTGGTCGAAGGTCAGCGGCCTGGGCACCGGTTCCGTGGCCGTCGCCGACCGTTCCTCGGCCAAGACCTTCTACTCACTGGCCGGCGGCACGCTCCACGCCAGCACCGACGGCGGCGCGACCTTCACCGCCCGCGCCACCCACCTGCCCGCCGGGCGGCTCACAGCCGTCCCCGGCATCGCCGGGGACCTGTGGATCTCCGGTGGCACCAAGGGGCTGCTGCACTCCACCGACGGCGGCAACACCTTCAGCACGCTCGGGACGGTGCGGGACGCCTCCGCCCTCGGCTTCGGCAAGGCCGCGCCCGGCACCTCCTACCAGGCGCTGTACCTGATCGGTACCGTCAAGGACGTCACCGGAGTCTTCCGCTCCACCGACAAGGGCGCCACCTGGATCCGCGTCAACGACGACGCCCACCAGTGGGGCAGCATCGGCGGCCTCGGCGTCATCTCCGGCGACCCCGACACCTACGGCCGCGTCTATGTCGGCACCAACGGACGCGGTCTCCAGTACGGCGCCCCCTCCTGACCCCGACGCCCGACCGGGGCCGCAGGCACAACAACCTGCGGCCCCACCCTGGCTGAAGGGCCTCGGCCGGCGGGCGGGGAGGCCGCCGGCCCGTACAGGCCGGGCGCGATGACGCCGGGTCGGTGCCGGACCCTGCGTCGGGGCGGTATCGGCCGGCGTCGGGTCACCACTGGGCGATGAGTGGAGTGTCCGGTTCGTGCTGCTCCCGCCACGCTTCGGTGAGGCGGACGAGGCGGGCGGGGGCGGCGATGCCGCGCAGGGCCGCGATTTTGTCGTCGCTGACGTCGAACGTCACGGCGCCCAAGACCTGGCCGTCGAGGACGAAGAGGATCGCTGGCGCGCCGTTGACGACCGCGTAGTGGATGGCGGGCGTGCCGCCGGCGAGCCGCCGCTTCGCGGGCGTGGGCTTGAGGCTGCCCCGCATGACCGTGGCGACGCGCTGCGGAGTGTCGTACCGCAGCAGCTTCGCGGCCAGGCCCGCGCCGTCGGAGAGCGCGATCACGTCGTCGGTGAGCAGCTCCACCAGCCGTTCGGTGCGGCCCGAGGTGGCAGCGGTCAGGAACTCCTCGACGATCCTGCGGGCGGACGCCGGGTCGACCTCGCCGCCGCGGCGGCGCGTGGCGGTGATGCGGGCCCGCGCGCGGTGGAGGTGCTGCTGGCTCGCGGATTCGGTGATGTCGAGCATCTCGGCGATCTCGGCGTGGCCGTAGGAGAACGCCTCGCGCAGGATGTAGACGGCCCGCTCGACGGGTGACAGGCGCTCCATCACGGTCAGCATGGCCAGGGAGACCGACTCGCGCTGCTCGAAGGTGTCGGCCGGGCCGAGCATCGGGTCGCCGTCGAGGAGCAGTTCGGGGAACCATGCACCGGCGGTGCGTTCGCGGCGGGCCTGTGCGGAGCGGAGCCGGTCGAGGCACAGGTTGGTGACGACCTTGGTCAGCCATGCTTCCGGCACCCTGATCTGCTGCCGGTCGGCGGCCTGCCAGTGCAGGAACGCGTCCTGCACGGCGTCTTGGGCGTCGGCGGCGGAGCCCAGCAGCCGGTACGCCAGCGAGGCCAGCCGATTCCGGCCGGCCTCGAACCGGCCGGTGTCGAAGGGATCAGTGGCGGTGCTGTCCATGCGGCCACCCTAAGCGGTGCGGCAGAAGGCTCGGGTCGGGGCATCTCTCTTGTCCGGGTGGGGTGTTGCGCGCTGAGCCGGCGGGTGCTTCCGGGGGTCGGACCGTCGTGTACGGGGCCGGCCGTGCGGCCGTGTCCTCGACGGTGGTGGCAGGACGGCAGCGGCAGGACGGCGGCGGCAGGACGGCGGCGCAGGTTGTCGGCCAGGCACAGCACCGGACCGACCGGGCCTTCTCGTCGCCGCCGACTGCCGGGACGGCCTTCGGGCTCGCCGGTCGGGCAGGGGACGCGTGCCGGGTTGCCGGTTACCGGTAACCGGCAACCGGTTGCCACGTGGACTCGTCGGCGACCACAGCGCCGAGCGGCTCAAGATCGCGGAACCCTGGCAGGCGGCCCTGGCAGGCGGCTACGCGGCCGTCCTCCCGGCAGCGGACGCCATGCGGAGGCCAGGCGGTGCTTGCGCCTGGGCAGGCCGAAGGTCGGGTGCGAGGTGGCCCACAGCGACATCCTGACGATGCCCGCCTTGATCCGGGCCGCCTTCCGGCCGCCCATGTACTTCGGCTTCGCCCGCCCTTCGTCGTCGACCATCTGCAGGATCCCGTCCTGCCGACCGAGGCTGATGTGGTTGCCCGGGTACTCCAGCTTGGTGTGCGCGACCCTGCTGCCGGTCAGGAGTCCGACGATCGATTCCACAGCCTGCCGGCCGGTGTAGCCGGCCGAGGCGCAGGACATCGGCAGCGGCCGGCCGTTGTCGCCGATGGCGTAGCCGCTGTCGCCGACGGCGTAGACGTCGGGGTGCGAGACCGACCGCATGGTGCGATCGACCACGACCCGACCGTTCTCGGTGACATCGAGCCCGCCGGCGGCGGCGATGGAGCTGACCGCGAACCCGGCCGTCCACACGGTCGCGTCGGACGCCAGGGCGGTGCCGTCGGCACACAACACCCGCATCGCTTCGACGGATTCGACGCTGGTGTGCTCCAGAACGGTGACACCCAGCCGGTCGCAGACCTGGCGCAGATGGCCGCAGGCTCCGGAGGAGAGCTGGGCGCCCAGCTCTCCGCGGGCGACCAGCGCCACCGACAGGCCGGGCCGGGATTCGGCGATCTCGGTGGCGGTCTCGATGCCGGTCAACCCGTCGCCGACAACCAGCACATTCACACCTTCGCCCCGCTTCTCCATGCTGTCCAGACGCTCGCGCAGGCGCAGTGCGGAAGGCCGGGCGGCGACGTCGAAGGCGTGCTCGGCCACGCCGGGGACACCGCGGTCGTCACCGTGGCTGCCCAGCGCGTGGACAAGCGTGTCGTAGCCGATCTCGCCACCGCCACCGCCACCGCCGCCGTCGGCATCGGCATCGGCATCGGCCACAGCGACGACTCGGCGCTCGGGGTCGATGGCCGTGACACGGGCCAGGCGCAGCCGTATCCCCGTGCCCGCGAAGACGTCGGCGAGCTGGGGGGCCTCGATCTCCTGGCCTGCCGCGAGCTGGTGCAGCCGCAGCCGCTGGACGAAGTCCGGCTCGGCGTTGACCACGGTGACCTCGGTGTCCTCCGGGGACAGCCGACGAACGAGGGTGCCGGCCGCGTAGGCCCCGGCGTAACCGGCGCCGAGGACGACGATGCGGTGCTTCATGTCTTGCTCCTGTCGGTTCGCTTGGCTCTCGTGAGTTTGAGCGGAACAGCGCCCCGATCCCTGACAGGAATGACGCGTGACGTGGGCCACAGGGCGGCGGAACATCGGCCGCCGATGCTCACCACACCCCGGGCAGCGCAGACAGCAGATGGCAGATGGCAGGTAGCAGGTAGCAGGCTCAGCTGACGAGGTGATCCGATGCCGAACCGACCGGCCCCGGACTACGGGCCGGACCCGGACTGCTGCGCACCCTGCGGCGGACGGGTGGACAGCGGTCACCACGGGTACGGGCGGAACCTCGCGACAGGCTCGTCGAAGGGATTTGTCCGCGGGCCACGCGCAGGTCATCCGCAGCTCAGGTGCCCCAAGGCCATCCGGCGACCGCCTGCTGGGGCTCGTCACACAGGTACGGGCCAGGTTGCTGTGGCTCGTCGCACAGGTGTGAGTCTGGCGTGGCCGGGGCCGGTTCTGCGATGCTTCGGTCCGTCAAGCGACGGCGGAACGAGGAAGCCGGTGAGATTCCGGCACGGTACCGCCACTGTGTAGGGGGAGCGACTCCGCCCATGGCCACCGCCCCATCCGGGGGCGGGAAGGCCGGAGAAGCTGTGATCCCGAGTCAGGAGACTCACGCCGTCGCACCTCGATGTACGGGGCGGATTTCCCCAGGAGAGGCGGTGGCACCTATGTGCCTGCGTGTGTATGGCGGCGACTTCGCGCTGCCCGTGGCCCATCGGGCCGGCCTGCCCGGCGTGACGCCCAGGCCCGTCCCTCCGGGCCCTGACGGCGTCCCGAGATCCTGACGGCCTCCTCGGATCCTGACGGCGTTCCGAGATCCTGACGGTCCCCTCGGGCCCTGACGATCACCTCCGATCCCGTCAGATCCCTCAGATCCCTCAGATCCCTCAGATCCCGTCGGCCATCTCAGATCCTGACGGGCACTCACATCCCGTCGGCCTCCTCCCTCTCAGCGGGTTTCCCTCCCGTACGCCGCATCACGCGCCCCGGAACGCCGGTGCGCGCTGTCCACGTATGCCACGCCACCAGGAGTCACCTTGTCCCTGCGATCCCTCACGCCCGGCCGCCGCCGGCAGGCCGCCGCGGCGGCCTTCCTCACCGCAGCCCTCGCGCTCACCGCGTGTGGTGGTGACTCCGACCGGCCCGCCGACGACAAGGCCGATGCCCAGGCGGCCGGGAAGGACTGCGTCAAGGACTTCGACCCGGCCAAGGACTACTTCCCGGACAAGTCGACGGTGCGGCACGCCGAGAACTTCACCCTCCGCTACGAGAAGAGCTACCAGGTCCTCACCGTCAAGGAGCCGTACCCCAAGGGCAAGCCCGAGTCGTACGTCCTGGTCAAATGCGGTGCGCCGAAGCCGAAACTGACCGGCGACCTGGCGAGCGCGCCGCAGGTGACCGTCCCCGTGAAGAGTCTGTACTCCGCCTCCACCACCCACCTGCCGCTGCTCACCGAGACGGGCACCCTGGACGTGCTGACCGGGGTGGCGAGCGTCGCGAACATCTCCTCCGCCCAGGTGATCGAGCGGGTGAAGGCCGGAAAGGTCACCGAGTACGCCAAGGACCGCACCCTCAACGCCGAGAGCGTCATCGGCGCCAAGCCGGACGTGCTGATGACCCAGGGCACCGACGACCCGCAGTACCCCAAGCTCCGCCGGGCCGGGATCGCCGTGGTCGCCAACGCCGAGTGGCTGGAGTCCAGTCCGCTCGGCCGCGCCGAGTGGGTCAAGGCGATGGCCGCGCTCACCGGGGCGGAGAAGCGCGCCGACAAGCTGTTCGGCACCATCGAGAGCGACTACCTCAAGGTCGCCGAGAAGGGCGCCCAGGTGATCAAGGCGGGCAAGCCCGTCGAGGTCCTGCCCGGCACGATGTACCAGGGCACCTGGTACATGCCCGCCGGAGGCAGCTACGCCGCCCGGCTGATCAAGGACGCGGGCGGCACCTACCCCTGGGCGGGCAAGCCGGGTACCGGCAACCTCCAGCTGAACTTCGAGGCCGTGTACGCCAAGGGCGGTGACGCCCCGGTCTGGCTCGCCCAGCAGGAGAAGTGGAAGTCAACCGCCGACGCCGTGAAGGCCGACAGCCGGTACGGACAGCTGGAGGCCCTCTCCGACGGCGCGGTCTGGTCGAACACCAAGGCGCTCGGCCCCAACGGTGGCAACGACTACTTCGAACGCGGTGTGCTGCGCCCCGACCTGGTCCTCGCCGACCTCTTCGCGCTGATGCACCCGGACCGGGCGAAGGACCACACCTTCACCTTCTACCAGCAGGTGCCCAGGGCGTGACGACGCACAAGACAACCCCACCGGCCGCCGCCACCCCGGACGCCGCTACCCCGGACGCCGAGGCGGTCGCCCCCACCCCTGCCGCCCAACCGGCCGCCGCCGCCCCGGACACCCCGCAGGCGGTACGGCCGAGGCGGCGTCTCGCCGTCGTCCTCACCCTCGCGGCAGGCACCGCCGCACTGTTCGTGCTCACCATCGCGACCGGGTCCCACCCGGTGCCGGTCACGGAGGTGGTGCGCGTCCTGTTCGGCGGCACCGCCGGCGACCCGAGGTGGACCGTGATCGTCGAGGAGGTCAGGCTGCCGCGCGCGCTGACCGCCGTCGCCGTCGGGGCCGCCCTCGCGGTGGCGGGCGTACAGATGCAGACGCTGTTCCGCAACGCGCTGGCCGACCCGTTCTCGCTCGGGGTGAGTTCGGGCGCCAGCATGGGCGTCGCCGCCGTGGTGGTCGGCACCGGCGGGGTCGCGGGCAGCTTCACGGGAGACCTGGCCGGGCTGGGGCGCGTGGGCGTCATCCTGGCCGCCTCGCTCGGCGCGGCCGCCGTACTCGCCCTCGTACTCCTCCTCTCGCGCTGGGTGCGGTCGGCGGTCACCCTGCTCGTCATCGGCGTCATGATCGGCTCGGCGGCCACCGCCGTGGTCAGCGTGATGCTCGTCTACGCCCAGCCCGAACGCGCCCAGCAGTTCGTCATGTGGGGCCTGGGCAGCTTCAGCTCCACCACCTGGCCCGACCTCCACGTGATGCTGCCCGTCATCGGCGCGGGGCTGCTGACCGCGCTGCTCACCGCCAAACGCCTCAACAGCCTGCTGCTCGGCGAGGACTACGCCCGCACCATGGGCCTGAACGTACGGCGCAGCCGCGATCTGGCGCTGCTCGGCACCTCGCTGCTGGCGGGCGCGGCGACCGCGTTCTGCGGCCCGATCGCCTTCCTGGGCCTGGCGGTGCCGCATCTGACCCGGGTGGCGCTGGGCACCTCCGACCACCGGGCGCTGATCCCGGCCTCCATGCTCGCGGGCGCGTTCCTCGCGCTGGCGTGCGCGTTGCTGAGCCAGCCGCCCGGATCGGACTCCGTACTGCCGCTGAACGCCATCACCTCGCTGTTCGGCGCCCCCGTGGTCATCACGTTCCTGATCCGCAGCCGTCGCGGCGTACAAGGAGTGGCCTCGTGACCGACACCGACACCGACACCCTCACCGAACCCGTCACGGACACGGACAGGGACAAGGACAGCGGGCCGGGCGTCCGCGACGGCGGCCTGGTCACCCAGGGGCTCGCCGTCGGCTACCGCACGCGGTCGCCCTGCGGGCGCCGGACGGGCCGGGCCGTACTGTCGGGGCTCGGCCTCCAGGCGCGGGCCGGTGAACTGACCGTACTGCTCGGCCCCAACGGCGCGGGCAAGTCCACCCTGCTGCGGACCCTGTGCGGACTCCTCCCGCCGCTCGGCGGCACGGTCCTGATCGGCGGGGCCGACCTGGCGCGGCAGTCGCCGACCGCGCTCGCCCGACGGCTGGCGGTCGTCCTGACCGACCGGGTGGACCCCGGGCTGCTGTCCGTACGGGAACTGGCCGGGCTCGGCCGCCACCCGCACACCGGCTTCACCGGCCGCCTCACGGCCGCGGACCACGCCGTGGTCGCATGGTCGCTGAAAGCCGTGGGCGCGGACCATCTGGCGGACCGCCCGGCCGCCGAACTCTCCGACGGCGAACGCCAGCGCGTGCTCACCGCCCGCGCCCTCGCCCAGGAGCCCGAGGTCATCCTCCTCGACGAGCCGACCGCCTTCCTCGACGTCCCGTCACGGGTGGCGCTCACGGTACTGCTGCGCGACCTCGCCCGGGACAAGGGCCTGACCGTCGTGGTCAGTACGCACGACCTCGAACTGGCCCTGCGGGTGGCCGACGCGGTCTGGCTCGTCGACCGCGACTCCCGCGTCCACGCCGGAGCGCCCGAGGACCTGATCCGCTCCGGGGCCGTCTCCGCCGCGTTCGACGCCGACCACCTCGCCTTCGAACCGGCCTCCGGCACCTTCGGACTGCGCCGCACCCCACGGGCCCAGGTGACGGTCGACGCGCCGGCCGACGTGCTCCCGCTCCTCGAACGCGCCCTGGCCCGGGAAGGACTGGCCGTCACCGAACGGGGCGGCCCACCCGCCGACAGGAAGGTGAGCTGGGACGGCGCGGACCGGCTCAGCCTGACCGGCCAGGACGGACGGACCGTCCACGTCCGGGGTTTCCACGAGCTCACGCGGACGGCTCGGACATGGTGACCGCGGCCCTCACCCCCGACGTCCTGGCGCGGATCTCCACGATCGGCCCCTATTTCGCGGCGACCGGCGGCCCCCAGGGCGGGGGTGCTTCCCGGGCCGAAGGACCCGGGGGAGGCTTCCGGCCGCTGACCGACCTGTACTCCGATCCGGGTGTGCTGGAGGAATGTGTACGGACCGTCTCCCGACGGCTGAGGACCGACCAGCCCAGGGTGGCCGCGTCCACCCTGCATCTGGGCACCGCCTCCCGGCTCTGGTCGATCGCCCTGGCCTGCGCCACGCTCACCGGCCGCGTCCCCGACCTGGCGCCCGAGCGGGTGTGGTGGCGCCTGCCCGCATCCGGCCCCCTCGACCTGTGGCTCCCCGACCCGGGAGTGGTCGACCAGGAACCGCTCCCGGCCCTGCTCCACACCGTCGCCGTCGCCAACCTGACCCCCTGGGCCGACGCCGTACGGCACGTGTCGGGCGTATCCCCGCACACCCTGCGCGGCAACGCCGCCTCGGCGCTGATCGGAGCCCACCGCGTCCTGCTGGCCAGGGCACCGGACCCCGTCCTCCCCGTCGTACCTCTCGTCCGCGCGCTGCTGGACCGGCCGCCGCTGGCGGGCACCGGCACATACCGCGCCACTCCTCCCGGACCGCTCGCCTTCCGGCGCCGCAGCTGCTGCCTGTACTACCGCGTGCCGGGCGCGGGCACCTGCGGCGACTGCGTCCTCAACCCCAAGGAGAAGACCTCGTGACCACCACCGAACCGACCACCACCGAACCGGCCGTCACCGAACCGGCCGTCACCGAACCGACCACCACCGAACCGGCCGTCACCGAACGGGCCGTCATCGAGACCCCCGGCGGCGGCACCCAGCACGTCTGGCCCCTCCCGGTCGACGAGGCCACCCTCCTCGACCTGGTCACCACGGTCTTCACCGACCACTGGGAACACATCCACTTCGGCCCCATCATCGAAGGCGCCGCCTGGGAGGTCGGCGCACCGGGCGCGCCCACGGCCATCACCATGAACGACGGCTACGCCACCATCGACTTCGGCGCCTGGCACTTCCACCTGTGCATCGGCGAGCACACCGCCTCCGGCCCCGAACTCGGCCGCATCCGCCGCTGCTCCCGCGCCGAGCTCTACCGCGGCATCGGCTCCGACGGCTCCCCCGTCAGCTGGGGAATCCGCCTGTTCAACGGCCGCGACGAGCAGATGATGACCGTCCTGCTGCCCAACCCGTTCCTGACCGACCGCCAGGACCTCCTCGACACACCCGACTTCACCCGCCTCGCCGCCTGGGACGCCCTCCGCGACCGCTTCCTCGGCCTCGCCCCCGACCCTCTCGACCGTACGGGCAAGGGCTTCCGGCACGGCGGCTGACGTACGCGCGGCTGACCTATGCGCCGCCGGCGTACGCGCGGCTGCCACGCTGCCGTCGTCGACGGCGGCGCCACCACTGACCGCCAGCGGACTTCCGCCGGGGCATCACTGCCCGACAGGAAAGAATATTTGACCGATCGTTTCACTATGCCCTAGGGTTCGATCGTGGCCAGAACCAAGGAATTCGACCCGGAAGCCGCCCTGCAGTCAGCCCTCCAGCTGTTCTGGCAGCACGGCTACGAGGCGACCTCGATGGCGGACCTCGTCGAACACCTCGGCATCGGGCGCGCCAGCATCTACGCCACCTTCGGCAACAAGCACGAGCTGTATCTGAAGGCGCTGGACCGGTACAACGAGAACCGCGACTCGGGCCTGCTGCGCGAACTGTCCCAGCCGGGCCCCGCGCTGCCCGCCGTGCGTACGGTAGTGCTGCGCTTCGCGGCCGACGCGACCGCCGACGACCGCCGCCTGAAAGGGTGCTTCGTCACCAATACGGCCGCCGAGCTGGGCGCGCACGACCCGGCCGCGGCCCGCCGGGTCGAGGCGAGCTGGGACCACATCGAGACCCTGCTGCGCTCGGCGCTGGTACGGGCCCAAGCGCAGGGCGAGTTGGGCGCGGACCGCGATCCGCACGCTCTCGCCCGGATGCTCCTGGTGCTGATGCAAGGCCTGAGGGTCGTCGGCAAGGCGTCGAACGACCCCCGCCGGGTGCGGGACGCCGCCGAGCAGGCACTGCGGCTGCTCGACTGAACAACACCTCCTGCGGGAGGTTTCCGCATGCCCATATTGCAGAACGTTCAGTCAAGTATCGGGGGTGGTCGGCGCGCAGAGCTGGAACACCACGGCCAGGCCACCACGACCGGGACTGGCTCGACCGGGACTGGCTCGACCGGGGCGGCTTGATTCGTCGGGCTGCTCGCGTTCGCCGCCACCGCCTCCCTCAACACCCGTACCAAGCAGCCGAATACCGACCGACCGAGTACCGATCAGGGAGTCATCACCATGACCGCACGTTTCACCGGCAAGTCCGTCCTCGTCACCGGCGCAGGCTCCGGCATCGGCCGGGCCGTCGCTCTCGCCTTCGCCGCCGAAGGGGCCTCGGTGGTAGCGGCCGGACGCACCGCCGCATCGCTCGACGAGACCGTCGCCCTGATCGAGAAGGAAGGCGGTTCGGCAGCCGCGGTCACCGCGGACGTGACCCGCTCCGAGGACGTCAGGATGCTGGTCCGGCGCACCGTCGAACACTTCGGCAGCCTTGATGTCGCCGTCAACAACGCGGGGGTCTTCCGGGGCGGCGCGCCCCTGGCCGACCTCCCCGAGGAGGACTGGCGCACGCTGCTCGACATCAATGTCACCGGTGTGTTCCTCGGTCTCCAGGCCGAAGTCGCCCGGATGCGCGACCAGCCCACCGGCGGCGTGATCGTCAACATCGCCTCCAACCTCGGCGCGCACAGCCGTATCCCGGGCGTGGCCGGCTACATCGCCACCAAGGCGGCCGTCTCCGCCCTGACCCGGGCCGCCGCCCTGGACCACATCGCCGACGGGGTCCGCATCAACGCCGTCAGCCCCGGCCCGGCCGCCACCACCATGTCGCTGCTGCCGGGCGAGACCGACGCCGGACGCGCCGCCCGGATGAAGGACGCGGTGCCGCTGGGACGGATCTCCTCCACCGCCGAGGTCGCGGCAGCCGTGCTGTATCTGGCCTCGCCCGATGCCGCTTCCGTGATCGGCAGCGACCTGGTCATCGACGGCGGCGCCGCTGCCTGACTGCGGTCGCGGTCACGATCGCGCTTGCGCTTGCGCTTGCGGTCATTGGCTACGGCTGCGGTCCCGGCCTGCCCAATGGGCCGTGGGACGCCTCAACCGCGGGACGTCTCAGCCGTGCATCGCGGCGCTGTAGGCGTACAGGGCGATCACACCGGCGACGCAGGCGAGGATCACCCAGGAGCCGAAACCGGTGTGCCTTCCCCTGCCATTTCGCCGCACGGAGTTACGGGACCGACCGGACCGACCCGGCCGACCGGACCGACGGAACCGGTCCGACCGACCGGGCGCCGTCCGGCCCGGAGCGACCCGCACCACATCGGCCGCCGCCTCGGCCAGCAGGCGCCGGCTGGTCGCGGCGAGCACGCCCGTACCGGCGGAGAGGGGCACCACGGCCTCCGAACGCGCCGGAGCGGTGGTGCCGCCGTCCAGAATGCGCCCCGCACGCACGAGGACCACGTCCCGGCCGCCCGCCGGAGCGAGGCTGATCCACCGCCGTACGTGCTCACCCCGGATGACCATCCCCCCGGACCGCCCCCGGTACACCGAGTGTTCCCGCCACAACATGTCCGCCAACTCTTCTGCGGCGCTTCTCAGTTGCGCGCTCACCAGCCGTCCCTCCACCTCTCAGCGAGTCGAACAAACATCGCACTCTACTGGCGGGCGCAGCTCCTGGGACCGCGGCCCCACCACGTGGCACGGTCGTCAGGGGGACAGTCGTCAGCGGGACGGTCGTTAGAGTTGCCGTCGAAGACGGGGGGGCAGCTGTGCACTTCGGGGTACTGGGTCCGCTGACCGTGTGGCGGGCCGGTGTGCCACTGGAACTGGGCACGCCGAAAGGGCGGGTGCTCCTGGCGGTCCTGCTGAGCCGGCCGGGACGGCGGGTCACCGATGACGCGCTGGTGGAGGCGGTCTGGGGCGAGGAGCAGCCGAAGAGTGCCGCCAAGAACGTGCAGACCTACGTCCACCGGCTCCGGCAGCACCTGGGGGACCCGGAACGCATCGCCCGGGAGGGCCGGGGCTATCTGCTGCGCGCCGGCCGTGACGAACTGGACGCGGCACGCTTCGAAGACCTGGCGGGCGCGGCCCGGGAGGCGCTGGCGGCCGGTGAACGCGAACCGTCGCGCCTGCTCTTCGTCGAGGCGCTGAACCTCTGGCGGGGACCCGCGTTCAGCGGGATCACCGACGTCCCGGCGCTGGGACCGGAGGCCACGCGCCTCGACGAGCTACGGCTCGGCGTACTTGAGGAGCGGATCGACGTCGACCTCCGGCTCGGCAGGCACAGCGAGCTGCTCGGCGAGCTGACCGCGCTCACGATGGAGCACCCGTTCCGCGAGCGGATGTGGGTCCAGCTCATGCTCGCGCTGTATCGCTGCGGCCGGCGGGCGGACGCGCTGCTGGCCTATCTCCAGGTCCGTGACGTCCTGGCCGAGGAGACCGGCCTGGAGCCCGGCCGCAGGCTGCGGGACCTGCACCGGGCCATCCTCGGCGAGGACCCCGCGCTGGACCGGGCGGTCGAGGCCGAGGAGCAGGGACGCCGGAGCGCCCCGGCCGAGGAACGAGGACGCCGGAGCGCCCCCGCCGAGCAGCAAGAACACCAGAACACCCCAGCCGAGCAGCAAGGGCGCCAGAGCACCCCCGTCGCCCGGATGCTGCCTCCGGCGCTCGGCGACTTCAGCGGGCAGCAGGCCGAGCTGGCGGAGATCGACGCCGTGCTCCGCGCGGACCACTCCGCTGATGAACCGGCCGCGATGGTGACGATCTCGGGCCCCGGCGGGATCGGCAAGACCGCCCTCGCGGTGCAGGCCGCCCATCGGCTCAGGCCGGCGTACCCCGATGGTCAGCTGTTCGCCGCGCTGGCCGGTGCACGTACGCAGCCCCTCTCCCCGGCCACCGTGCTCGGCCGCTTCCTGCGCGCGCTGGGGGTGCCCGCCACGGCGGTGCCGGACGATCCGGACGAGCGTACGGACCTGTACCGGAGCCTGCTCGCGGAACGGCGGATCCTCGTCGTGCTCGACGACGCGTTCGACGAGGAGCAGCTGGCCCCCCTGCTGCCGGCGAGCGGTACGTGTGGCGTGATCGCCACCGGCCGCGTACGGCTGGGAGGTCTGGGCGGCGCGCACCGGGTCGAGCTCCGCGCGATGTCCGAGGCCGACAGTCTGGCCATGCTGCGCAACAGCACGGACGGGCGGCTGGCCTCGGCCGGACGGGCGGAGCTGTCCGCCCTGGTCCGGCTGTGTGCGCGGCTGCCGCTCGCGCTGCGGATCGCCGGGTCGCTCCTGGTGTCACGACCGCATTGGCAGCCGGCGGATCTCGTGTCCCGGCTGGCGGACGAACACCACCGGCTGGACGCACTGCGCTATCGCGATCTCGAAGTACGGGCCAGTTTCGGGCTGAGTTACGAGGGGATCCGGCCCGGGGCTCGACGGCTGTTCCGGCTCCTCGGGTTGCTGGAGGCACCCGACTTCCCGCTCTGGGCGGCCGCCGCCGCCGTCGACAGCGGGCTGTCGGCGGCCCAGGAACTCCTCGACGAGCTCGTCGACGTCCACCTCCTCGACGTCACCGGAATGCCGAACGGTCAGGCGCGTTACGGCTTCCACGACCTGGTCCGCACGTACGCCCGGGAGCGCGCGGAGGCGGAGGAGCCGGCGGAGGCCCGGGACGCGTCCGTCGTCCGCGTCCTCGGCGCGCTGCTGGCCGTCACCGACATCGCCGACCGTGACCACATGGGACAGAACATGTTCCAGCAGGACGCCGAGCGGTGGCAGCCGGCGCGGGTGGAGGCGAGCCTGCCGCCCTCCGTACCGCCGATGAAGCTGCTGGACGCGGAACGCGTCCCCCTGGTGGCAGGTGTGCGGCAGGCCGCGGAGCTGGGCAGGGACGAGCTCTGCTGGGAACTGGCCGTGGGCGGACACGCGTTGTTCGAGACGGAGCGGTACTTCGACGAATGGCAGGAGTGCTACGACACGGCGATGGGCCTGGCCAAGACCGCGGGGAACCTGCGAGGCCGGGCCAGGCTGCTCATCTCGATGGCCGGTCTGCTCTACACCCGGCGCCGGTACGGCCCGGCCGAGGAGGCCAACACCGAGGCCATGGTCCTGTTCGAGCGGATCGGGGACCGGCGGGGCTACCTGGAGGCGCTGAGCAACGCGCCGTTCTTCCTCGTGCCCAACGGCCGTCTGACCGAGGCGATCACGGCGGGCCGGCAGGCGTACGAACGGCTCGACGCCGGCGGGCAGCCGGCGGCGGCACTGCACGCGTACTCACAGGTCGGCCTGGCTCATCTGCAGGCGGGCAGGCCGGGGCAGGCGGAGGCGGTCCTCACGGAGATCGTCGCCGGGGCGAGGAAGCAGGGGATCCGGACCCTGATCGCGCGGGACACCTACTGGCTCGGCCAGGCGCAGCTCGCACGCGGCCGGCACGCGGAGGCGGAGGAGTCGTTCGCCGAACTGACCGAGTACGCCCGGAGCATCGGATCGTCGGGCGCCTTCTACACCGCCCACGCCTGGGGCTGTCTCCACCTCGCCCGGGGCGAGTACGCCGAGGCCCGCCGCCTCCTCCTCGAAGGCGTCGAGGTCGCGCGCGCACTCCACGACCCCATGTTCGAGACCCGCGTTCTCATCGACCTGCTCGATGCCCGCCTGCACGACCCCGATGATCTGCCGGCCGCGATCGGCCAGGGGGAGCACGCGGTCGGGGTGGCCCGCGGAATCGACTACCCGTACCTGCTCGCGGGTGTGCTGGAAAAACTCGCCCGGCTGCGGGCCGCGGCGGGAGACACCGTCATCGCGAAGCGCCTGGCCGACGAGGCGGCGGCCGTACGGGACACGATCCGCTGAGGCGCACCGCGGCGGTTCGCCTTCCTGTGTGTGCCCGGTGTACCCGGTGTGCCTGATGCGTGCCGGGTGTGTGTTCGATGTGTGCCGGGTGCGTGTCCAGCGGGCGCCCTGCTCGCCGGCGTGTGCCCCGCGTATGCCGGTCGTATTCCCGGATACGCCACACTGCGCGTCAGCCGGCGGAAACCTGTCGGGAAGCCGCTCCGATAGGTCCAGCCCGGTGCAGGCCAACTCTCGAAGTCAATCGAAAGTTCGAAGCTGCCGTGTCGGACGGCTCTCGTAACCAGTGAGGTAGTAGTAGTGCACAAGCGACGTATCGCGTTCGCGGCCGCTGTGGTCGCCATGGGGCTCGGCCTTTCGGCCTGCAACGGCGACGACGGTGAGCCGGCGGCGAAGGACTCACCGTCGGCGCCGGCATCGGCCCCGGCCCCGGAAGCGCCCGAACCGAGCAGCGAGAGCCCGGCCGCCGACAGCGGCGACGACAGCGCCGCTCCGGCCGAGGGTGACGTCACCGCCCCGGGCACGAAGCTCAAGGTCGGCGACCGGGCCGTTCTGCCGTTCGCGTACACGAGCGACAAGAAGGGCACCATCGCGGTGACCGTCACGGCGATCGACAAGGGCACCGAGGCCGATATGGCCGCATTCGGTGACAAGGCGAAGGGAATGACGCCCTACTTCATCAAGATGAAGGTGGAGAACGTCGGCGGCACCGACCTGTCGTACGCGTCGCTGAAGCTCGACGGTGTGCTGGAAGGCGGCGCGGGCACGGGCGTCGTGCTGATCGGCGAGATCCCGGGCAAGTGCGAGCGGGAGGCCGCGCCCCGCGAGTTCACCACCAAGGGCGCGTCGTACGAGACCTGCGCACTCAGCGCCACGAAGAGCGCGCCCGTCACGGGCGCCGAGTTCGACGAGGGCGACACGTACCGCGACAGTCCGGTCGTCTGGACCAGCTGAAGGTCCGCCTCACCGGCGCTCGAAGTCCTTGGCGCCGACGTTCCGCCCCGGCGGGCGCCTCCTGTGGGATGCGCCCGCTGTCGGCTGTACGGGGCGAAGGCGCCGCCCGGGGCTGGTAGTCGCGACCCGGGGCCCGGTAGTACTGCGAACCGGTCAGCGGCCGCTGTCCTCGTCCTCGGCGCGTGTGTGCGCGACCAGGGCGTTGGCATGGCCGTGGCCCAGGCCGTGCTCGGACTTGAGCCAGGCGACCAGTTCCATGTGTCTGGTCAGCGGGGAGGAGCGGATGAGTTCCTTCCACTCGGGGACCGGGCGGCCGTACTTCTTCTCGATCGCGGGGAAGTAGCCGGCAGGGCCCTTCACGGCATCGGTCATGGGGTGTCCCGTCTGTGGAGTGCGGAGTACGGAGGGCGGAGCGCGGAGTGTGACGTCCGGGGTATGACCCGCCCTCCCCGCCCGGATGGTGTCGTAGGTATGACCGGCGGTGGACGGTGAAGTCATCGGCGTCCAGAGGTGATGCGGGTCACGGTCACCGTCTCGCGCGCGACCGTCGGACGGTGGCGGCGCCCCCGGTATTCCGCTCGCCCGTTCGACGTGTGCTGCGGCATCCTGTCCCGGTGTACGAGAGCCATCTGACCTTGCTGTGCGAGGGCGACGAACTGCGCAGGCTGGAACACTGGGCCGCCCGCCGGCCCGGTGTGAAGTTCACGCACATCGCGCTGGCCCGGGGGCGGACCGCCTCCCAGCCGATGCTGACGCTGCGCGGGAGCCGGCCGTCCTACGAGGACGAGCTCGCCGCCGTCCGCGAGCTCGGGGCGGCGCTGGTCCGGGACGGGTTCGCCGTGGCGCGCGTGAAGGTCGAGTGCGCGCCGTGGGCGGCCGGGGTTCCCCGGGACGACGCGGACGTACCGGACGCGGACCACCCGCACGGCGGGCGGCACTTCGAGCACCATGTGAAGCTGCTGCTCGACCCATCGGACGGCGACCGGGAGACCCACATCACGGCGGACGGCGACCGGAAGGCTCCCGTCGCGGCGGGCCACGACCGGAAGGCCTCCGTCGCGGCGGACAGCGGCCGATGGGAAGCCCTCGTCGCGGTGGCCGTACGGCACGGGGCGCATGTCTCGTGGAACGCGCGCCGGCGCCGGGCGGACGGCCGGGAGGAGCGCTTCGTCACCCAGCGCTGCCACCGGACCGGCGACCGCCGTGCGGCACTGCGGCTGGACGCGCTCCTCGCGGAGCTGACGGCATACGAGGTGGTCGACGTGGAGCGGGAGTACGTGCTCCTGGACAGCGGTCCGGAGCTGGACGAAGGATGGCTGGAAGCAGCATGAGCACCGAACAGCGCCCACCGTTTCCCACGGTGGTGCCCGCGGCCTCGCCCGTGCCCTCCGCGGCGGGACTGGACGCGCGCCGCCCCTTCCGGGACGCCGTGCCCGGGACGATGCTTCGGGTGCTGGACGACGAAGCCGTCCAGCGAACCGTCTTCGACCCGGCGCTCACCCATTTCCCGAACGCCTTCCGCGCCTCCGACCCGGTCTTCCCGTCCTCCGGGGCGACCCGGGCCTGGCAGGCCGCCCGGTCCGCGGCGCTCTCCGCCGTACGGGACGGAGTGGCCGCGTCCCCGTGGGCACAGGCGCTGGTGCTGCGCGGCAGCGTGCTGATGGCCCTGTGGTTCGGCGAGCAGGCGCGCGAGCCGGGCGACCTGGACTTCGTGGTCGCTCCCGCGTCGTGGCGGATGGAGGAGGAGCGGACCTCGGAGCTGCTGGCCGGTGTCGCGGCGGCGGCCGAGGCACAGGCCGCCGGAGGCGCCGACGGGGTTCGGATCCACGCCGCCGGGGCCGTGTGCGAGGACATCTGGACGTACGAGCGGGTGCCGGGCCGCCGCATGATGCTGCCCTGGCAGGCTCCCGGCACTCCGGGCGGCTGGGTGCAGCTGGACTTCGTGTTCGGCGAGCAGCTGCCCGATCCGCCCGAGCGGATGCTCCTGCCGTCCGGCGGGGCCCTGTACGCGGCCACCCCGGCGCTGTCCCTGGCCTGGAAGGTGATGTGGCTGGTCAACGACTCGTACGCACAGGGCAAGGACCTCTACGACGCGACCCTGCTCGCGGAGCGGCACCCGCTTCCGGCCGCCCTGCTCCAGGACGTGTTCCGGCTGGGCGGGGAGTGGCCGGAGGCCGGGCGGGAGTGGGTGGGGAGCGAGGATCTGGACGTGGCGCTGAGCTACGTCGAGTGGCATCACTTCGTCGGCGAGTACCCGCAGTTCGCGGGCCGCGAGGCGGAGTTCACCGACCGGCTGCGGGCGGCGCTGGCTCCGACGTTCGCCGACGCCGCCGAGTGACCGGGACGGCCGGGGCGGTGGCCGTCCTGCCGATCGCAGGCTACGCGGTACGGGAATCCGGGCGGGCAGGACCGGTGGCCGGCGTGCGGCCCGGGGGGCGCGTGAGGCCCGGGGGCGCGTGAGGCGTGCGGGGGTCGGCTCCGCGCCGGGGACCTGGAGATCGTACGGGCGGACCCGCGCTCGCCGGAGACGCCGTGCGTGTGCGCCTCCGCCGAGCCCGAGAGCACCGGAGGCACACTCCGTTCTTTGCTTTCTCTTTACCCCGATCAGGGTCGATGCCGGGATGGCCACGCGGCACGAGCGCGTTGTGGCCGGGTGGAGCACCCCCCGCAACGGACAGGACCCGACGTGACAAACGTGACCGACGTGACCGACGAGACAGCTCCGGCAGGCGTGACAGCCCCGGCGGGCGGGACGGCCCCGGCGGAAGCGAGCGCCGCCGCCCGCGCGGCGGCCACCCTCTCCCGCCCGTTCTCGGTCCGGGGACTCACCTCCCGGAACCGGATCGCCATGGCGCCCATGACCCGGAACTTCTCCCCGGACGGCGTTCCGGGACAGGACGTGGCGGACTACTACACCCGGCGGGCCGCCGGTGACGTCGGGCTGATCATCACCGAGGGCACCTACGTCGACCACGAATCCGCCGGGACCAGCGACCGGGTGCCGCGCTTCCACGGCGAGGCGGCGCTCGCGGGCTGGGGGGAGGTGGCGGACTCCGTGCACCGGGCGGGCGGCGCGATCATCCCGCAGCTGTGGCACGTGGGCGTCACTCGCACCGAAGGCGCCGGGCCCGTCCCGGACGCCGAGCCGGTCGGCCCCTCGGGCGTGTCCCTGAGCGGCGAGCCCAAGGGGCGTGCCATGACGCAGAAGGACCTCGACGACGTCATCGCCGCCTTCGCCGACGCGGCGGCCGCCGCCGAGCGCCTCGGCTTCGACGGGGTCGAACTGCACGGCGCCCACGGCTACTTGATAGACCAGTTCCTGTGGTCCGGCAGCAACCGGCGTACCGACGCCTACGGCGGCGACCTGGTCGCCCGGACCCGTTTCGCGGCCGAGATCGTGGCAGCCTGCCGCGCCGCCGTCTCCGACGCCTTCCCTCTCTTCTTCCGGATGTCCCAGTGGAAGGCGGACGCCTACGAGGCGAAGCTCGCCGAGACACCGCAGGAGCTGGACGCCCTGCTCACGCCGCTGGCCGAGGCCGGCGTCGACGTCTTCCACGCGTCCACCCGCCGCTACTGGCTGCCGGAGTTCGAGGGCTCCGACCTGAACCTGGCCGGATGGGTGAAGAAGATCAGCGGCAAGCCGACCCTCACCGTCGGCTCGGTCGGCCTGGACGGCGACTTCTTCGGCGCCTTCCAGGGCAGCGACTCCAAGGTCACCGGCATCGAGCAGCTGCTGGAACGGATGGAGCGCGACGAGTTCGACATGGTCGCCGTGGGGCGGGCGCTGATCTCCGACCCCGAGTGGGCGGCGAAGACCCTGCGCGGGCGCACCGCGGACATCACGCCGTTCTCCGCGGAGATGCTGACGACCCTGCGCTGACGGAGTCTCCGGACCTCCTGGCATCCTTGGACCTCCCGGCGTCTCCGGAACCCCCGGCGCCCCCGGAACTCCCGGCGTCTGGGGAACTCCCGGCCCGGTCCGCCGCTGCCGGGAGGTCCGCGCGGATCGCGGTGATCAGGGCGAGGCTGGCCTCGTGGGCGGCGGCGCTGCCCTCGGCGGGGGTGGTGCCGGCACGCTGGTGCAGCACGACCCCGAGGACCAGGCGGGGCACTCCGGCGACCTCCTGCGTGGTGGCCCAGACGAGGTTGCCGCCGGCCGGGGTGGAGGAGCCGGTCTTCAGGCCGATGACCCCGTCGCGCCCGAGCAGCTTGTTGGTGTTGCGGAGGGTCACCCCGGCACCCGGGGCCGTGACGGAGGGGGTCGCCACGATCCGCCGGAAGGCCGGGTCCTTCATGGCGGCGCGGGCCAGCCTCAGTTGGTCCGCCGACGTGCTCCTCGTACTCGCCTCCATGCCGCTCACGCCGGTGTACGTGGTGGCGCGCATGCCGAGCCCGGCGGCGGCCCGGTTCATCTTCGCGACGAACGCCCACTCGTCGCCCGCGTCCCAACGGGCCAGAAACCGGGCCACGTTGTTGCCCGACGGCACCATCATCAGTTCCAGCAGGCGGCGTTGGGTGTACTCCCGCCCGGCGAGCACCGGGGCGGTCGTCTCGACGGAGGAGTACGACTCGTCGGCCGCCTGCCGGTCGGCGACCACCGTCGCGCCGGGGGCGTCGGCCCGCATCGGGTGCTCCTTCAGGATCACGTAGGCCGTCATGACCTTGGTGACGCTGGCGATCGGGACCGGCTTCTGCTCGCCCCGGGTGCCGAGACTGCCGATCCCCTCGACCGCCACGCTCGCCTGGCCCTCGCGCGGCCACGGCAGGTGCATCGACCTGGCGAGCGGCGCCACCGCCTCCCCCGGGCCCCCGGCGGTGGCCGGCCCGGTCGCGGACCCGCCGCCGCCGAACGCGTACCACCCTCCCGTACCGGCCGCGAGCATCACGGCTGCGGTCAGCGGTACGAGAACCGGGCGCGAGCAGCGGAGCCGGAAGCGAACGCCCCTCCCCGGGCCGGGAGCAGGGGCAGGAGCGGAATCGGGAGCAGGGCCGGAATCGGGGGCAGGGTCAGAGGTAGCGGGGGCGGGGTCAGGGGTTGCGGGGGTAGCGGGGGCTGCGGGCATGGGCTCCTCCAGGTGACGCGTGCGGTTTCCCGTACCGCAGTCACCTTCGAGGAGTCGTTCTTCCGGACCCGTACAGCGCCGTTTCCGCCCCCGCGAGAGTACGTTTCGGTTCCGTATCAGGCGGGCCGCGGGGCCAGGTCGAGGGTGGCGAGGGCTCCCCCGTCCGGCGCGTTCGCGAAGGTCAGCCGGGCTCCGAGCACCTCGGACTGGCCCAGGGCGACCGTCAGTCCGAGACCGTGCCCCCGGCCGCGTTCGCTCGCGCCGGTGCGGAAGCGCTGCGGGCCCCGCTCCAGCAGGTCGGGCGGGAAGCCCGGCCCGTGGTCGCGTACGGCGATCCGCGCCCCGGTGACGGTCACCCCGACGGGGGCCGCGCCGTGCCGGTGGGCGTTGGTGACGAGGTTGACCACGATCCGCTCCACCCGGCGCGGGTCGGTATCCACCACCCCGGCGTCCGCCGCGGTGACATGCGTGTCCGTGCCCGTACGCCGCACCACGTCGGTGACCAGATCGCCCAGCGGCACCGGGTCGAGGCGGGCCCGCTCGGCGCCCGCGTCGAGGCGGGAGATCTCCAGCAGGTCCTCGACCAGCGCGTTCAGGGCCCGCAGCCGGTCCCGTACGAGACCGCTCGCCTCGTCGTCGTCGGGCAGCAGCCCGGCGGCGGTGACCAGGCCCATGAGCGGGGTGCGCAGTTCGTGCGCGACGTCGGCGGTGAAGCGCCGCTCGTTCTCCAGCTTGCGCTGGAGGGCGCCTGCCATGTCGTCGACGGCCGCCGACATCTCGGTGATCTCGTCGCGGGCCCGCCCGGCGGGGCCGATACGGGCGTCCAGGTCGCCGTCCGCGATCCGGCGGGCGGTACGGGCCCCGTGGCGCAGCCGCCGGTTGATCGGTTCCGTGGCGAGGGCGGCGAGCGGCACGACGAACAGGAGGGCGACGAGAACCGATTTCACGATGCTGCGGTCCAGGAGCTGGAGGCTGCGGACCTCGGTGCTCATGTCGTGCCGGACGACGAGGATCCGGTCGCCGCCGACGGCCACGGCGCCCCACATCCAGTACCAGTTGGGCGGATCGGCGTCGTACCAGGTGGCGTATCCGCCCCCGGTGTCCGGCCGGTCGGCGAGGTCGCGCGCCAGCGGTCCGGGCAGCTCCGCCCTGGTCCGTACGTCGATGTCGGCCGGGGCCTTCCCCGTACGGTCGAACTCCCGCTCGGCGGCGATCAGCCGGGTGAGGGTGCGGTCGTGGCCGACGCGCAGTCCGCGCTCCCGGGTCGCGTCGTGGACCAGGAAGCCGACCACGGCCGCGACCGCGCAGCACGCGGCGGCGGCGAGTGCGGCGATCTTCCAGCGCAGGGCGCGGTGGTTGAGGACGTCCACGGTGATCGTCCGGCCGCTCAGCCGCGGACGAGTTTGTAGCCGAAGCCGCGGACGGTCTCGATCCGCCCGCTGCCGATCTTCTTGCGCAGCCGCAGTACGCACAGGTCGACGACCCGGGTGTCGCCCTCCCAGCCGTAGTCCCACACATCGCGCAGCAGCCGGCGGCGGCCGAGGACCGAGCCGGGCGCGGCGGCGAACTCCAGCAGCAGGCGGAGCTCGGTCGGCGTCAGCGACACGGTCTCGCCGGCCCGGCGCACCTCCATGCCGAGCGTGTCGACACTGAGGTCTCCGAAGACCAGAACGTGGTCGGGGGCCTGGCCGGACTCCCTGCGTGCGGGCCGGTCGGTGTCCGGCCGGAAGGTGGCGCGGCGCAGCAGGGCACGGATCCGGGCGACCAGTACGGCGGTGTCGACGGGCTTCACGACGTAGTCGTCGGCCCCCGCCTCCAGGCCCGCGACCACGTCGAGGGCGTCGCCGCGCGCGGACATCATCAGGACCGGTACGGGGCTCTCCTCGCGGATCCGGTGGCAGAGGCCGATGCCGTCGAGCTCGGGCAGCATCACGTCGAGGATCAGCAGGTCGTGCGCGCCCGCGCGGAAGGCCTCCAGGCCGCTGAGCCCGTCGGCGGCCACGTCGACCCGGTAGCCGTAACGTTCCAGGGCCAGCTGGACGGCGCGCCGGATGGTGGCGTCGTCCTCGACCACGAGCACGCTGACGGGGGCCGGGCCCCGGGCTTCGGACACGCTGCCTACCTGGGCGTTCGAGGTCATCGGTCGGTCGCTCGCATCGTAGTCGGGGGGAGGGCGGGGGACCTGGTCACGGCTCAGCGTGGCCGCAGGAGGGACGTCACCGGCTCGGCCCACCGGCTCAGCAAGGCCGCTACGAGGAGCCCATGACCGGAACGTCACCGGCTCAGCATGGCCGCAGGAGGGACATCACCGCCCGAGCGTGGCCGCGACCGGAAGGTGGTCACTGCCGGTGGCGGGCAGGGTCCAGGCGGCGCGCGGGGTCATCCCCCGTACCAGCACGTCGTCGATGCGGACCATCGGGAACGCGGCGGGGAAGGTGAACCCGAGTCCGTCGCCCGCCTCCCGTTGCGCGGACCGCAGCTGCGAGGTCACCGGGGACAGCGCGCCGTCCCGGTACGTGCCGTTGAAGTCGCCCAGCACCACGACCCGGGGCGCGGGCTCCGCCCGGAGCGCGGCGGCCAGCTCGCGGGCCGCCTCGTTGCGGCGGCCCGTCGTGAATCCGGCCGCCGAGACACGTACCGACGCCAGATGGACCGCGTACACGGCGACGGGCCCGTCCGGGGTTCGGGCCGTGGCCCGCAGCGCGCGGGTCCACGGCATGATCGGCACCTCCTTCACGTCCGCCAGCGGGTGCCTGCTCCAGATGCCGACCCCGCCGAGCACCGCGTGGTGCGGGTAGGCGGCGGCCAGTTCGCGGGAGTAGACGGCCGCCGACGCGTCGGACAGCTCTTCGAGCGCCAGCACGTCCGCGCCCGCCCCGGCGAGTACCCGCGCGGTGCCGGCCGGGTCGGTGTTCCCCTCGTCCACGTTGTGGCTGACCACCGTCAGGTCGCCGGCGCCGCCATCGCCGGAGCGCTTGTCGGTGAGGGCTCCGCCGAAGAGCGTCACCCACACGACGGCGGGCGCGAGCACGGCCACGGCGGCGAGCCTGGACCGGCATACGGCGGCGAGCACGAGCAGGAACGGCACGCCGAGGCCCGTCCACGGCAGCAGCGTCTGGAAGAGGCTGCCCGCGTTGACACCCGCGTTCGGGATCCACGCGTGCAGCGCCATCGCAGCGGCCCAGACGACCGCTGCGGCGACGAGCCAACGGGCGGAACGGCGGCGGGCGGCGCGCCCGGTGGGAGCGGACCCGGGGTCGGGCGCCGCGTCCGTGGCAGGCGCTGCGGCCTCCGGTGGGCTCAGCACGGCACAGGTCTCCTGACGGTCGCGTACACCGGCGTACACCGGGATCGGGTACGCCGACAGCCTCCGGGAACGCCGCTTCCGGCCGGTCAGGGGAGCGCTTCGAGCGCCGCACGGCTCTGTATCAGCTACGTATCGGTGCGCAGATTCGTATTCGTATTCGCGTTCGTGTTCGCGTTCGTGTCCGTCCTGTCGAAGGCGGTTGTCGCCGGGCTCAGCGGGTCTCGGTGAGCGGGCCGTACGCGTCGGGGCGGCGGGTGGTCAGGAACGGGAACAGCTCCAGCCAGTCACGGCGGGCGTCGAGGTCGAGATCGGCGACCAGGACGGCGGGCTCGTCGCGCGGGGCCTGGGCCAGGACGCGGCCGTACGGGTCCACGATGAAGGAGCTGCCGTAGAAGGTGAGGCCGTTCTCGGCGCCGGTACGGTTCGGCACGATCATGAAGGTGGCGTTGGCGACGGCGTTGCCGGTGATCACCTTCTGCCAGAGCGGCTGGGAGTCGAAGCCGGGGAAGCCGGGCTCGGAGCCGATGGCGGTCGGGTAGACGAGGACGTCGGCCCCGGCGAGGGAATAGGCGCGGGCGAGCTCCGGGAACCACTGGTCCCAGCAGGTCGGCAGGCCGAAGCGGGCCTCGTCGACCGTGACCAGCGGGAAGGCGTCGTCACCGGCCGGTCCGGCCCGGAACCAGTCGTCCTCGTAATACCCCTCCGTGACCGGGATGTGGGTCTTGCGGGTGCGCTGGGCGAGGGTGCCGTCGGGGGCGGCGAGGACCGCGGTGTTGTAGCCGAGGCCGTCGTCCTCACCGCCGGGCGCCGGGGCCTTCTCGTACAGCGAGGCGTGCACGTACACGCCGTGCTCGCGGGCGGCCTCGGCCGCGAACGTGAAGGTGGGGCCGGTCAGCAGCTCCTCCGGTCCGGCGGGCTCGGGGTGGTCGGCACGGCGGACGACCGCGAAGTACGGCGAGAGCGTCAGCTCCTGGAGGCAGACCACCCGGGCGCCCTCGGCCGCTGCGAGGCGGATGCCCTCCAGCAGGGCGGCGCGGTGCTCGGCGGGGTCGCGGTGCCAGCGCTGCTGGACGGCCGCGACGCGCAGGGGGGCGCGCTCGGCGGGACGGGTCCGGGTCGGGGAGGCGGGCGGGTTGTACGCGGTGATCAGACGCATGACCAGTTCCAGGAGCGGGGAGCGGGGCGGGGGCAGAGGGTTGCCGGAACGTTCCGGCAACCGGGATCGAATCTAGCTCTGCCGGAACGTTCCGGCAACCCTCTGTCCCGCCCGGCCACCACCCTCGCGAAGCCCTTAGACTTCACCTCCGTGACCTCCCGGACCGTGACCCTGCTCGACGTAGCCCGTACCGCCGGGGTCTCCAAGAGCACCGTGTCGGACGCGCTCCAGGGCTCGGGTCGGGTCGCGGCAGCCACCCGGGACCGGGTCCGCGCGGTGGCGGAGGAGCTCGGCTACCGCCCCAACAGCGCCGCCCGGCGGCTGCGCCGCGCCAGCACCGGGGCCGTCGGCCTGCATCTGCCGGCGACCGCGACCCGGCTGGACTACTACATGAGCCTCGCCTTCGGCGCGGTGGAGCGGGCCCAGGAGGACGGGCTCGACATGGTGCTGCTCGCGCCCTCGGGGGCGGCGGGCGGGCGGATCGCCTCGCGCGTCGACGGGCTGCTGGTGATCGACCCCGAGGCGGGCGACAGCGCGGTGCCCGGACTGCTCGACGCGGGCGTCCCGGTGGTGACCGGCGAGCGCTACCTCGGCCCGGCCACCGGCCCCAGCGGCGCCGTGGTCTGCGACAACGCCGCCTCGCTGACCGCCCTCCTCGCCCATGTCGCCGAGCGCGGCGCCCGCCGCCCCGCGCTCCTGGCCCCGGCCGGCTCCTCCGCCTGGGCGACCGCCCTGCGGGCGACGGCCCGGTCCTGGGGGCTGGCCCACGGGGTGGCGGTGGCGCTGCGCACGGTGCCGTTCGCGGCGACCCCGGCGGAGGCCGAGGAGACCACCCGGGCACTGCTCACCGCGGACCCCTCGGTCGACGCCGTGATCTGCGCCCCCGACGGCTCCGCCCCCGGCGTCCTGCGCGCGGCGGCGGCCCTCGGCCGCAAGGTCGGCGCGACCACCACAGGCAACGCGAACGGCGCGAGCAACGGAGCCGGCACAAGCGGCGGGCCCGGAGGGAGCGGTGGGCCCGGCGCCGGTCTGCTCGTCGCGTCCTGCGTCGACGGCCCCGCCACCCGCGGCGCCGAACCCCCGGTCACCGCCGTCGACCTGCACCCGGCCGCGTACGGCCGCGCCTGCGCCGAACTGCTCTGCGACATCCTCGCGGACCGCACGGCCCCCGACACCGTCCGCCGCCACGCCTGGTCCCTGGAGACCCGCGCCTCCACCGGGTCGCCGGACTGACCCGCCGCGCACCACGAGCCGGCCGAACAGGGCGTCACGTCAGGCCGGGCAGGCCATGGCCTTCTTGACCCGGGGAACGAAGTCGAGCATGAAGGCCTCCATGTCGCTCCGCCGCTCGTTCACGTCCTTCGTGACCTTTTCGCCTGCGGTGAGGGACACCATCAGGTGATCGGCCTCCGGCAAGCCGCACGGGGTGCTGATCAGGACGTTCCTGTCGCCCATCGCACCGGAGCCACCGAACGGCAAAGGCACCATCTTCTTCCGGTTCGTGAACCGGAAGCTTGACAGTTTTCCCATCGGATCGTAGAACTTGTCGACCTGGTCAACCAAGAGGGAGATTACCTGGTAATTATCCACGATCACGCCGCAGTAACTTCCAGTTTTCGTCACGATGGAATCACCGTTCTCCTCGAACTTCTCACCATGAGGCAGAAGGGGCGTCAGCTCCTTTTCCCCCGCCGGGACTCCGCACACCTCCTTCGGTATCGCGTACTCACGCGACGATCCGCACCCCGACAGGAGCAGCGCCAGCCCGACGAACACCACTGCGGTGCGCGCCCGGAGAGAATCCCGCATCACTGATCTCCCACAATCCCTTCGGCCTTGTCGTTCCCGTCGTTGGCAGCCGCTCCGATGGTGTCGTAGACGCCGTAGCCCTCCGAGTACCCCTCGTGGCTCGGGTCCTTGGCCCAGTCCTCGTTCACCTCGTACCACTGGTCGGCAATGGCTCGTAGCTGCTCGTTCCGTTTTCCGTAGGTGTCCTGGTGATTGTTCGTGGCGGTGTTGTTGATCTCATTGTTCTTGTCCTGGAGCCAGGCCGTCGTGATGACGTCGACTCCTCGCTGGAGGGGGTCGCCCAGCGCCCCGCCGCCGAGCGGCGTGAGGACACCGCCCACGAGGTGGTACGTCCACGCCTTCTTCCACGAGGCGTCGGTAAGATCGCCGTCCTTCTTGTCATTGGTCGCCTGATATCTGGCCTCCTCCAGGAACCCAACGGTGCGGCCGGCCTTCTTGAGGCTGTCCTCGGGGTTGTTCTCCTCAGGGTCGGTCTTGGCCGCCTCCGTGTGGATGTCACCGAGGATGGCGATGTTCATCTGCTCCGTGAGCAGGCCGTACGTGTCCTTGTTACGGGAGATCTGCTTGCTCACTTCCATGAGCTGACCGGAATCGAGGCCCTTGGACCCCAGGGGGTCGCTCATCGACTTGTGCACGGCCTCTCCGTGATTGCCCATGGCCCTGGCCATGTCGTCACGCATCTCGGCCGGGAAGTCGTTCTCGGTCTGTGCGAGGAACGCCAGCGAGCGCTTCATCGCTTCGCTCTGCTCCGGGGTGTGCTCCCCGAACTTCACACCGTCGGCGTCCGGGTCGCTGACGCCCGAGACCGCCGCGAACATGGCCTTGCCCGTGGCCTCCAGTGCCGGATTGGGGCCATCGTCCAAAGGCGTGTCGTCGAAGGACGCACGCTCCTTGAGCACCCACTTCGCATTGTCCTGAGGCTCTTCGGCGTTGAAGAACGCCGTCGAGGCGTCCGGACTGTTGGAGAGCGCCGTCATGAACCCGGTCATCGGATCGCGGCCGAACTCCTCGTCGCCCATGAAGTTCATCTTGGGCATGTTCGGCCCACCGGTCGCGCCGGACCAGTAGTTGCCCGGGACCTTCATCTTCTTCTCGGTCTCGACCAGCGAGTTGCCGTACTTGTTCAGGAACTGGTCGTCGTAGTCGCCGACCCGCATCAGGTTACTCATCAGCTGGTAGCCCCACACCTGCGAACCACGGGTCTGGTAGCGCTCGCCCGCGGACTTCACCATGTCGTTCTCCCACGCACGCATCGCGGGGCTGTCCGACTGGGTGGCGCCGGCGAGCGTGAGGCTGAGGTTCTTCTGGAAGTCGCCGAGCTGGTTCAGCTGGGTGCGGGCCAGGTCGTTCGTGGTCGAGACGTCGGTAAGGTCGGCCCAGAAGTCCAGTGTCCCCTTCGCGCCGAGCGTGGTAGCGAACTTCTCCTGGAACAAGGGGTCGTTCTTATACGCACCGAGGGTCGCGTTGAGCTTCTGGAACTCGGCGGCCGACATCTCGTCGCCCTTCTCCTTGATGACCTTCGCCGCCTCTTCCGCCTTCTTCAGCGCATCGGCCGCGGAGTCGCGGTCCTTGTACTGCGCGCCGGAGAACCCCAGGTCGGCCTGATCAGCGATGGCCTTCAGCACCTTCGCGGCGCTCGTGTCGCTCTCGGTCGCCCTGTTCAGGATCCGCTGTACGTCGTCCCGCAGGTGGTCCACGTCCTGCTGCGAATGGTCCGCGACCTCGGTGCCCTTGGCCGCCCGGTCGGGGTGGATGAGCATCGTGACGGTGAAGCCGCCGTTTCCGGTGGGCACCACCGTGATGTTCTTCTTGCGTCCCCGCTCCAGCGCCTGGTCCAGCTCTCCCTTGTACTCCACGAGCTCATCGCGGGTGTCCTTGAGGATGTTGTGGATCGTCGTCGCCTGCGTGTGGGCATCGCCGAACTCGCCCACGGTCTTCGTGATGAACTCCCGCGACACCGTGGCGTTCACACCGGCCCAGCTCGCTTTGTCCGCCTTCGCCTTGAGGCCGTCGCGGGCGTCACCCTCCAGCACCTTGAGTTTGTCCACCACGCCCTTCCAGGCGGTGATGGCCTCATTGAGCTGGGAGAAGTTGCCATGCCGCAGAGTTTCGAGGTCCATCAGCGCTGGGTCCTCTCGGTGAAGCCCTCATCCAGCGTGGAGATGCTGCTGACGGTGGAGTAAATGTGGTACTCGTCCCCTGAATGGGCCTTCTTGGTGAAGTCCATATGGTTGGAGATGTGCGCACAGGCATCCAGTAGCGAGGTCAGCTGCTTCTCCCACCGCTTCTGGACGTGATAGAGCCCCCCGCCGAGCGCAAACCCCTGGGTCGTCAGGTCCTTGGCCGCGGTCTGACTGACGGACCAGGCATCACGCCCGTCCTTGCCCAGCCGCTCGAAAAGCTTGAAGGCACTGTCCCCCACAGCGGCCAGATCCTTCTGGTTGACCTTGAGGTCCCCTCCGGGCTCGGCGCCGCCGCCCTCCTCCGGTACACGATTGAGCCGCATCGCCGCCTGGCTCTTCAGCTGCTCCCACTCGTCCCACGCCATCAAGCGCCTCCCCGTCGGCAGTGCCCCTCCTGGAGCGACTTTCTCAACGTATCAATAGCGCTCATTCGGCCACTGGGCCGGTTTGGCAGGGGGAAATCAACCCCTCACCGGGAGAAACCGGACAACAGCCCTCAGTCCCCCCGGCCGGCGGATATCACGGGAGCCCCGAGCCACCCCCACGACGGGCGGCCGGCAACCGACGGCTCTCCTCCACATCTCCGCGAGGTGAACATTCCGCGTCGAGGGGCAACTGGCGTGGCCGCCTTGACATTTCGGCGTGCGGCCGGTGATAAGATCATCTTACTTCCAGTGGGCTGATGGCGTATGGGGGCATTCCGGGAGGGATGAACTCCTCGGCCCCACCTTCGGAGGGGCACCTCCCGAAGCGGCGCACGGTCGTGGCGAACGAGCCCTGGCTGCGTGCCGCCTGACGGGGTGTCAAGCCGTATCCGCCATGGCACTTGAAGTGAGTCTCATGACATTTCCACAGGGCCCCGTCATCTGGGCGCTGGTTGTCGTAGCACTGGTCGCCGTGGGTGCCGTTCTGCGGGCTCGCGCGACCAACGTCAAGCTGCGCAGACACCACACCGACCTGCGCGGTGAGCGCGACGCGCTCCTGCGCCAACGGGACGAACTCCACCTCGTCCACAGCGATCTGCTGCAGCGTCAGGCCGCCGAACTCGCGGAGGTCCGCAAGGACGCCGAGGAGGAGACCAAGGCCGTCCTCAAGGCCGCCGTCCGTACGCTCCAGGGTCTCGCCGACGAGCAGCAGGTCGTCATCGAGAAGGCCCAGCGCAAGTACGGCGACGACCCCGGGATCCTCGCCGACCTGATGGCCATGGACCACGCCAACAGCCAGTTCGGCCGGCGCGCCCAGGGCATCGCCGTCCTCTGCGGCGGCTGGCTCGGCCGGCGCGAGACCGTGGCCTCCGTCTTCGACGTGGCCCGCAGCGCCCAGGGCCGTATCCGGCACTTCGACCGGGTCCGGGTCAACGGCCAGGTGAACTTCTCCGTCGTCAGCCGGGCGGTGGAGCCCGTCGCCGTGGTCCTCGCCGAGCTGCTCGCCAACGCCACGAACTACTCCGCCCCCGGCACCCCGGTGGAGATCAACATCCAGGCCGTGCCGACGGGCGTCTGCCTCATCGTCGACGACGCCGGTCTCGGCATGGGCCAGGAGGAGAAGGACCGCGCGGCGGCCCTCCTCTCCCCCAGGGCCGCGATCAGCGTGTCCAGTCTGGGCATCCCGCCGCAGTTCGGGTTCGCCGTCTCCGGGATGCTCGCCGCCCGCTACGGCTTCCGGGTCTCGGTGGACTCCGTTTCCCCCTATGGAGGCGTACGCGCGGTGGTCCTCATCCCCGACGAACTGCTCACCACCGAGGTGCCGCCGGCCACCGCGGCGCCCGCCGAAGCGCCCGACCCTGCCGCCATCCACCAGCCGGCCCACCAGGTCCAGCAGGTGCAGCAACGGGTCCGGCAGCCGGACCAGTGGCAGGCCACGGCCCCGGCGCCCACCCCGCTCTTCCCGCCCACCCCACATCCGGACACCGCCACCCAGCCGCCGGCCCAGATCAGCACCACCGCCGGGGGGCTGCCGAAGCGTCGTCGCAAGAGCCCGGTCTCCGCGGTGCCCTCGGTGGAGCCGGGGCCCGTGCGCAGCAACGAGGAGACCGCCTCCCGACTCGGCGCGTTCCAGCGCGGCACCCGGTCCGGACGCGACACGACGACGGAAGGACCCGAGTTCCAGTGAACCCCGATCTGTCCTGGGTGCTCAACGACCTGCTCCAGGTACCCGGCGCCCGGCACGCGATCCTGGTGTCCGCCGACGGCCTGCTGCTCGCCAATTCGAGCGAGATCGGCCGAGACGACGCGGAGACCGTCGCCGCCGCCATGAGTTCCATGCAGTCCCTCAGCCGGGCCGTCGCCCCCTTCATCGGGACCCGTGAGCCGGGCCGCTGGCGGCAGACGCTCCTGGAGTACGAGGACGGCTGGATCTTCCTGATCGCCGCAGGCACCGGCGCCTACCTCGCCGCCACCGCCGCCGCCGACGTGGACATGGAGGCGATGTCCTTCCGGATGCAGCAGCAGGTCACCGCACTGGGGAAGGCGATGACCACGCCGCCCCGCCAGCACGCGGACAGCGAGATATGACGGCGCCGGGCGAGGAGGGCCGCGTCAGCAGCGGGTTCGTCCGGTCCTATGTCATCACCGGCGGACGCGGGCTGCCCGACGCGGAGGACCTCTCCCTCGTCACCCTGGTCACCCTCGCCCCCGACCGTCAGCCGCCGCCGAACCCGAGCCCCGAGGTCAAGGCGATCTGGGAGCTGTGCTCCGGCGGCTATCTGTCGGTGGCCGAGGTCTCCGGTCACCTCGGACTGCCGGTCGGGGTGGCCCGTCTCCTGCTCCAGGACTTAAACCAGCAGGGACACCTGCTGCGCCGGAAGGCGCCGCCGCCGGCCCAGCTCGTCGACAGGAAGATCCTCGAAGAGGTGTTGCATGGACTCCAAGTCCGGTTCGGCTGAGAGCATCTATGTGCCGGACGCGGTGCAGCGCGCGGCGAAGATCCTCGTCGTCGGGCACTTCGCCGTGGGCAAGACGACGCTGATCGGCACCCTGTCCGAGATCACCCCGCTGCGCACCGAGGAGCGGATGACCCAGGCCGCGGCCCAGGTCGACGATCTGCGCGGGGCGCCCGACAAGAAGACGACGACGGTGGCCCTGGACTTCGGGCGGCTCACCCTCAGCGACGAGCTGGTGCTCTACCTGTTCGGCACGCCGGGGCAGCAGCGGTTCGTGGAGCTGTGGGAGGACATGGCGCGCGGTTCGCTGGGCGCGCTGCTCCTGGTCGACCCGGCGCGGCTCGCCGACACGTTCCCCGTCATCGACCTGGTCGAGACGTACGGGCTGGAGTACGCGGTCGCCGTCAACAGCTTCGACCCGTACTCGCAGCACGCCGAGAACGAACTGCGCGAGGCGCTCGACCTGTTGCCGGACACCCCGGTCGTCTTCTGTGACGCCCGGGACCAGAAGTCCTCCGCGCAGGCCCTGATCACCCTGGTCCGCCACCTGCTGGCGCACACGGCCTGACGCCCCCACGGCCGTACCCCAGGCCGCACCCCCTGACGTATCCCGAAGCCGGGAGCCCGACCGGGCCCCGCGATCACACCGAGGAAGCCGACATGGACCCGTCGCCGGGAGCCACCCCGTACAGCGCCCCCGCCGGGTGCCCCATGCACCAGCCGCAGACCTCGCTGTACGGACCGGAGTTCGCCGCCGATCCGCACCGCGTCTACGACACGTTCCGGACGCACGGCCCCGCCGCGCCCATCGAGCTGGCCCCCGGAGTGGACGCCACGCTGATCGTGCAGCACGAGGCGGCGCTGCGGGTGCTGCAGAACCCGGCGCTGTTCGCCCGGGACTCGCGGCGCTGGGCCGCGCTCCGCGAGGGCGCCGTACCCATGGACAGCCCGGTGCTGCCGATGATGGTGTACCGGCCCAACTGCCTGTTCACCGACGGCGCGGAGCACCTGCGGCTGCGCAAGGCGGTCACCGAGTCGCTGGCCCGGCTCAACAGCAGCCGGCTGAGCCGGGACGTCGAGCGGATCGCCGACTACCTGATCGACCAGTTCATCGAGCGCGGCACCGCCGATCTGCTCAACGAGTACGCCAAGCTCCTGCCGCTGCTGCTGTTCAACCAGCTCTTCGGCTGCCCCGGCGACATCGGTGACCGGCTGACCCGTTCGATGTCGGCCATCTTCGACGGCGAGGACGTGCTCCGCGCCAACGCCGAGCTGACCGAGTGCCTGATGGAGCTGGTCGCGATCAAGCGCCGCCAGCCCGGCGAGGACATCACCTCCTGGCTGATCCAGCACCCGGCGGGGCTGCGGGACGAGGAGCTGAAGGACCAGCTGGTGATGCTGATGGGCGCGGGTGTGGAGCCGGAGCGCAACCTGATCGGCAACGCGCTGCTGCTGATGCTCGCCGGGGAGCAGCCGGGCGCGCCCGAGCGGCGCGGTTCGGGGATGCTCGTCGAGGACGCGCTGGACGACGTCCTGTGGAACAACCCGCCGATCGCCAACTACGCGACGCACTACCCGGTGCGGGACATCGAGCTGGACGGGGTGCTGCTGAAGGCGGAGACTCCCGTGCTGATCAGCTTCGCGGCCGCGAACAGCGACCCGGGGCTGACCGACGCCCGCCAGACCCTGAGCAAGGGCGCCCATCTGGCCTGGGGCGCGGGCCCGCACGTGTGCCCGGCCAAGTCGCCCGCGACGCTGATCGCGCTGACCGCGATCGAGAAGATCCTCAACACGGTCCCGGACCTCTCGCTGGCCGTGCCCGCCTCGGGTGTGGCCTGGCGGCCGGGCCCGTTCCACCGGGCTCTGGTCGCGCTGCCCGTCCGGTTCACCCCGACGGCCGCGCGGCGAGCGGCGAGCGGGGTGCAGGCACCGGCCTCGGCCCAGCTGCCCGACCCGTACCGGAACGCGCCCTCCGCACCGATGGTGACACCCCGTCACACCCAGGAGCCCGAGAAGAAGCAGAAGGGCTGGTGGAGTTCGTTCCTCGACGTGTTCCGCGTATGACTCACAGCCCGACAATTCGCTGGTGACAACGGGCATTTGTGACGATTGCATGTGACGGGGGCAACAAAGAGCGATGCTTGGCGCGTACATCCGGAGGGGTAGGTTCAGGGCGGTAGCCATGGGCCTAGGTCAAGGAACTCCGCGTGAGCATCACTGGCGGTACCAGCAGGACGCCCGACGGACGGCGCGCGGTCATCGGTCTGCTCCGCAGACTCAATACACCGGAAGGACAGGCCGATCCGTACGGAATACTCGCGGAGCTGCGGACGATGGGTGACGTCGTCCGCGCTCCGTGGAACGGGTATTTCGTCACCGGCTTCGACGCCTGCAGCCAGGTGCTCCGGGGCCGCAACTGGCTCGCCCCGGATCTCGCCTGGCAGGAGCGGCAGGACGACTCCAAGCAGTGGGACGCGATCGCGACCCGGGAGATGACCACCACGCTCGCCCGGCTCAACGCCCCCGAGCACACCTGCCAGCGCCGCTCGCTGGGCAATCTCTTCGACCGTTCCACCATCGAACGCCTCACCCCCGACGTCGAGCGCGACGCCGACCGGCTGCTGGACGAGCTGGCGGAGAAGCTCCGCTGGGGTGAGGCGGACTTCGTCTCCACCGTCAGCGAGCAGCTGCCGATCAGCACCGTCGGCTCCTGGCTGGGGGTACCGCCGGAGGACTACCCGGACATCCTGGAGATCACCCACAACCAGGTGTTCGCCCAGGAACTGCTGCCCGCCAAGTCGCAGCTCGCCGTCTCCGCCGAGGCGACCGTGCGGCTGCGCGCGTACTTCACCGATCTGGTCGCCCGGCGCCGGGCGGAGCCCCGCCACGATGTGCTGACCGGCTGGATCCACACCTGGGACGCGCTGGAGCCGGACCGGGAGCGGGCGGACGAGATCCTCTACCGGCTCACCATGTTCGTCACCATCGCCTCACTGGAGACCACTGCGACGCTGCTCAGCTCGATGACCGCCCTGCTGACCGAGCCCGCCCGGTGGACGTGGCTGCGGGAGCACCCGGAGCACATCGACGCGGCCGTCGACGAGGCACTGCGCTACGACCCGCCCATCCACATCAACACCCGGACCGCCGCCGAGGACACCGTCCTGGCCGGGGTCCCGATCAAGAAGGACAGCATGGTCCACGTCCTGTACGGAGCCGCCAACCACGATCCGCGGCGGAACCCGGACCCGGGCGTCTTCGACATCCTGCGCGGCGGGAGCCACCTCACCTTCGGCGGCGGGGTGCACTACTGCCTGGGCGCGGCGCTGGCCAAGCTGGAGGCGCGGACGCTGCTGGCACGGATGCTGGACCGTTTCCCCACACTGCACACCGTCTCGCCGCCGGTGTACGCGCCCCGGATGGTCTTCCGGCGGATCACCTCGCTGGGCGTGGCGCTGTGAAGCTCTCGCTGCCCGACTTCCTGACCGCGGGCGACCGCTCGGAGGACCGCCCCGAGCACCACTCGGAGAACCCGCCCGAGCACCGCCCCGAGGACCGCTCCGAAGAGCGCCCCGCGACGGTACGCACCCGGCGCGAGGGTCCCGTCCTCCATGTGGAGCTGCACGCGCCGGAAACCGGCAACGCGGTGACCGAGGCGATGCTCGACGAGCTGCTGGACATCGTCGTGGCCCCGGACCCCGAGGTGCGGGTGCTGGTGCTCAGCGGTGCGGGAGAGGACTTCTGCCTGGGCGGGGACCGCACCGAGTTCGGCCAGTGGCTGGAGGAGGACGCCGGCGGCCGGGGCATCCGGATCGCCGGGGAGAAGGCCCGCCGGGTCTGCGAGGCGATCTCCGGCGGCCGGGCGGTGACCATCGCCCGGGTACAGGGCAAGGCGGTCGGAGCGGGGTTCGCGCTGGCCCTGGCCTGCGATCTGCGGGTCGGCGCGGACACCGCGAGCTTCCGGCTGCCGGAGCTGGCGCTCGGGCTGCCGACCGCCTGGGGCGGGCTGCTGCCCCGGCTGATCCACGAGGTGGGCGCGGCCCGGGTCCGCGAGCTGATCCTGACGGGCCGGGCCTTCGACGCCGCCGAGGCGTACGAGCTGTCCGTACTCCAGCGGGTGGTGCCCGGGGCGGAGCTGGACGAGGCGGTCGCCGCCTGGGCGAAGCCGGTGGTCCGCCGCCCGGAGGCAGCACTGCGGGTCACCAAGGCGCTGCTGAACTCCTACGCCGCCGCCACCCGGCTGGCCGATCCCTCGTTCCTCGACGCGGAGCTGATGGCCTCGGTCGCGGCCGCGACCCGGCGTTCCCCGACGGGCGGCGACAGGGCGGGCGGGGCACACTCGTAAAAACCCGAGTGGAAGGTCTCCGGCGTGGACGTACCGGTGTGGCTCTGGACCGTGTTCGCCGTGACCGTCATCGTCTCGCTGACGGTCGACCTCCTCGCACACCGCAAGGCGCATGTCATCGGCTTCAAGGAGGCCGGGCTGTGGAGCGCGCTGTGGGTCGGCCTCGCGCTGCTCTTCGGCCTGGTGGTCTTCCTGACCCTCGGGACGACCGCCGGGACGGAGTACACCACCGCCTGGCTGCTGGAGAAGAGCCTGTCGGTCGACAACCTCTTCGTCTTCGCGCTGATCTTCGCGTATTTCCAGGTGCCCCGGGCCTATCAGCACCGGGTGCTTTTCTTCGGCGTCATGGGCGCTCTGGTGTTCCGGGCGGTGTTCCTGACCGCAGGCGTCGCGGTGGTGAACCGCTTCACGTTCGTACTGTTCCTCTTCGCCGCGATCCTTTTCTACAGCAGCTATAAAATCCTCAGCGGCCAGGAGGAGAACTTCGACCCGGGCAAGAGCTTCGCGGTACGGCTGCTGCGAAAGATCATGCCCGTCCAGGACGAATATTCCGGCACGCATTTCGTCGTCCGCCAGGAAGGCCGGCGGGTCGCCACCCCGCTGCTCGCGGTGGTCGCCGCGATCGAGGCGGCCGACCTCATCTTCGCGGTCGACAGCGTGCCGGCGGTACTCGCGGTCAGCGACGACCTCTTCATCGTCTACACCAGCAACGCCTTCGCGATCCTGGGGCTACGGGCCCTGTACTTCCTGCTGTCCGGGCTGCTGGACCGGTTCCACTACCTGAGCAACGGGCTGGCGATCATCCTCGCCTTCATCGCGGTCAAGCTCATCCTCCAGGCCTCCCACAAGATGATCAGCACCTCGATCCCCGAGATTCCGTCGCCGGTGAGTCTCGCGGTGATCGTCGTCATTCTGGCGGTGTCTGTGACCCTGAGCATGCGCCGTCCGCCGAGAAGTCCGGGTGGTATGGACGCACCGGAACCCGATGCGGGCAAGTAAGGCCAGGGCAAAGCAAAGGGCAAGACTTTCCAAAATTTCCCGCCCCGCCTATCGTGAGTAAATGACCACCAAAAAGCGTGACCTTCACCAGCGGGCCGCTTTCGTGTGCCCGACCTGCAAGCAGCCCGTCCCCTCCGAAATCCACCGCCAGAAGACCCTCGGGATCTTCGTCCCGGTATGGCGCGCGGGCCCCTGCGAAAACCCCGACTGCCCGGATTACGCCGTCGAGGGACGGCCCGCCCGGCACCGGTCCCGGGGGTGAGACCCGGGGTGACCCGGGAGAGCTCCCTCAGCCCGCGGCCAGGCGCGCGGTGAGACGCGCCTTCGCCGCGGGCCACTCGTCGGCCAGCAGCGCGAAGTAGACGCTGTCCCGCCAGGTCCCGTCCGGCCGCCGCCGGTGCCGCCGGAGCACCCCCTCGCGCCGCGCCCCGAGCCGGGCGATGGCCGCCTGCGAGCGCTCGTTGAGGTGGTCGGTCTTCAGCTGGACACGCCCCATGCCCAGCTCCTCGAAGGCGTGCGTCAGCAGCAGGAGCTTCGTCTCGCTGTTCACCGACGAGCGCCAGTGGGCGCGCCCGTACCAGGTCCAGCCGATCTCCAGGCGCTCGTCGTCCACCACGACGTCCATGTACGTGGTCCAGCCGACGGCCCGGCCGCTCGCCCGGTGGACGACGGCGAACGGCACGTACCCCGCGTCGCCGAGCACCTGCTCCAGGCGGCCGCACAGCTCCTCGCGGGTCCGCGGCGCCGGACCACCCTGCCAGCGCCACACCTCCTCGTCGCCGCCTCCCGCCGCGAAGAGGTCGTCGAGATGGCCGAAGGTCAGCGGGACGAGTTCGACGTACTGCCCGGTCAGGGTCACGGGCCGAGGGGGAAGTGCGGACATGGCGCGATCCTAACCCTCCCTTCTTTCGCACTAGCGCACATCGTTTACGCACTAGTACGTAAACGGGTCGGGGTCGTCCCGCGTGCGGACCGGCACCCGGCTGGCTAGCGTGGCCCGTGCGGGCACGGCGCGTACGGGGCACGGCGCGTACGGGGCGGGCGGGGCCGAAGACAGCGAATCCAGGGACAGCGAATCCAGGGAAGGACCGGCACCATGGCTGCACAACCCGAGGGCACCCCGTGCTGGGCGGACGCTATGTTCGCCGACATCGAGGGCGCCAAGAGCTTCTACGGAGACGTGCTCGGCTGGACGTTCGGCGAGGGCTCGGCGGAGTTCGGCAACTACACGCAGGCGTTCGCGGACGGCAAGGCGGCCGCCGCCGTCTCCCCGCCCATGCCGGGCGAGGAGGAAAGCCCCTCGGCGTGGTGTCTGTACCTCGCGTCGCCGGACGCCGCAGCGACCGCCGCCAAAGTCCGCGAGAACGGCGGCGAGGTGCTGGTGGAGCCGATGCAGGTCGGCGAGTTCGGCACGATGGCACTGGCCCGCGACCCCGGCGGAGCGGTCTTCGGGATCTGGCAGGCGGGCACCCACGAGGGGTTCGAGACGGAGATGGGCGCGCCCGGCGGGTTCTGCTGGGGCGAGGTCTTCACCCGGGATCCGAAGACGGTGGACGCGTTCTACCCTGCGGTCTTCCCGTACACCGTGCGGAAGTTCGACGACGAGTCGATGGACTTCCGCATGTTCAACGTCCAGGAGCAGACGGTCCTCGGCCGGATGGCGATGGGCGACGACTTCCCACCGGAGGTCCCCTCGTACCTGAACGTGTACTTCGCCGTGCCGGACTGCGACGCGGCGGTGGCGAAGGCGACCGAGCGGGGCGGGGTGCTGCGGTTCGGGCCGATGAACAGCCCGTTCGGCCGGTTCGCGGCGATCAGCGACCCGCAGGGCGCCTCGTTCGCCGTGATCGACGTGACCACCACCGAGGGCGAGATGCCGGCGACGAGCCCGGTGGCGTAAACCGGCCCCGGGTGAACCCGGGGCCCGAGGACTCGTACGGGCCGCGACCGGAGGACGGACGCGGCCCGTTCGTCTGCCTCGGTGCGGGCCATCGGGGTACCCGCCGCACGCACCCCCGCCCAGCGCTCAGCACTCCGGCCTCCCGCACCCCGCACCCCGCACCCTGTACATTCCTCCGAGGCCTCCCGCATCTGCGATGGATCATCGTCCAGAGAATGGCAGATGCCAGCAGAATTGCCCTAGCGTGGTGCACATGCAGTCCTACACAATCGGCCAGGCAGCACGACTTCTCGGGGTCAGCCCCGACACCGCCCGCCGCTGGGCGGATGCCGGCCGGGTCGCGACCCATCGCGACGAGGCCGGTCGGCGTCTGATCGACGGCCGCGCGCTGGCCGCCTTCTCGATCGAGGTCGGCCAGAGCGCGGGCGGCGAGGACGAGTCCCCGTACACCTCGGCCCGCAACGCGTTCCCGGGCATCGTCACCGCGGTGAAGCTCGGCGACGTCGCGGCCCAGGTCGAGATCCAGGCCGGTCCGCACCGGCTCGTCTCGCTCCTGACCCGAGAGGCGGTGGAGGAGCTGGGTCTTGAGGTCGGCATGCGGGCGACCGCCCGGGTGAAGTCGACCAGCGTGCACATCGACCGCACCTGAGACGGCATCCGGGACGACATCCGAAACCGCATCCGAAACCGCCGCGGACCGCACGCGGGAACGCCGCTGGGACCGGCCGACGACGAGCTCGGCCGGCCCCGGGCCGACACCGCCCGCCGCTGCCCACGTACCGCAGCCCCGCCCGGCCGGGCGCCCCTCGGCCGCGCACGCATCCAAGGAGCCCCGACCCCCATGTCCCTCCCGGTCAACCGCCGCCGTACGGCCGCCGCCGTCCTGACCACCGCGCTCCTGATCCCGCTCGCCGCCTGCGGCGACTCCGGCACCAGCACCGGCACCGGCACCGGCAAGGCCACGGACAAGGGCAAGGACAGCGGCTCGGGAGCCGCCTCCGGCGCCCCGAAGGCCGGCCTGACGGTGCTCGCCGCGTCCTCCCTGACGGACGTCTTCGAGGAGGCGGGGGCCGCGTACGAGAAGGAGAACCCCGGCACGAAGGTGACGTTCTCCTTCGCGGGCTCCCAGGAGCTGGCCGCACAGGTCAGGCAGGGCGCCCCCGCCGACGCCCTGGTCACCGCGGACACCAGGACGATGGACGGCCTCTCCGGCGACACCGGGAAGCCGGCCGTCATCGCCAGGAACCGCCTCATCATCGCGGTCGGCGAGGGCAACCCGGAGAACATCGAGAACATCGAGGACCTCGCCGACCCGGGACTGAAGGTCGTCCTGGCCGCCCCCGAGGCGCCGGTGGGCCGCTACAGCGAGCAGATCCTCGACGCGCGGAGGGTCGGGGTGAAGCCGGTCTCCCAGGAGCCCAACGTCCGCGCGGTCCTCAGCAAGGTCTCGCTCGGCGAGGCGGATGCCGGGCTCGTCTACAAGACCGACGCCGCGACCGCCACCGACAAGGTCGACGCGATCGACATCCCGGACGCGGAGAACGCCATCGCCTCCTACCCGGCCGCCACCCTGAAGGCGTCGCAGCACCGCGAGGCCGCCGCCGCGTTCGTCGGCTGGCTCTCCACGCCCGCCGCACAGAAGATCCTCCGGAGCGCGGGTTTCCAGCAGCCGTAGGGCCTGACACCCCGGCAGGCCGTACGGAACGCTCCGGCGGGCCTGCCGGACACCGCACTTCGAACCGCCCGACGAGGTCGCCCATGAAGCATCCAGCACTCCGCCGTACGCCCGGGGTCCGCGCCCCGCTGCTGCTGACGGTGCCCGCCATGCTGGCCGTGGCGTTCCTGACGCTGCCGCTCGCCGGGATCCTGGTCCGCACCTCCTGGGGCGAGCTCGGCGCCCACCTCACGGCCGAGGCCACCACCCAGGCGCTGCGGCTCTCGTTGCTGGTCTCCCTGTGGGCGCTCGGACTGTCGCTGCTGCTCGGGGTGCCGCTGGCCTGGCTGCTGGCCCGGGTGCCGTTCCCCGGCAAGGCGTTCGTCCGCTCGCTGGTCCTGCTGCCGATGGTCCTGCCGCCCACGGTCGGCGGCGTCGCCCTGCTGCTGGCGTTCGGGCGGCGCGGGCTGCTCGGCCCCTGGCTGGAGGACACCTTCGGCATCACGCTGCCCTTCCACACCTCGGGGGCCGTGCTCGCGGCGACGTTCGTCGCGATGCCGTTCCTGGTCATCTCGCTGGAGGGCGCGCTCGGCGGGCTGCGCCCCCGGTACGAGGAGACCGCAGCCTCCCTCGGAGCCTCGCCGGTACGGGTGTTCCTCACCGTGACACTGCCGATGGTCGCCCCCGGGCTGATCGCCGGAGCCGCCCTGACCTGGGCGCGGGCACTCGGCGAGTTCGGCGCGACCATCACCTTCGCCGGGAACCTCCCCGGCACCACCCAGACCCTGCCGCTCCAGGTCTATCTGCTGCTCCAGGACTCGCCGGAGGCCGCCACCTCCGTATCGCTGCTGCTCCTGGCCATCGCGATGATCGTGCTCATCGCGCTGCGCGGCCGGTGGACCGGAACCCCGGGCGACCGCCTCGACCTCGCGAGCCCAGCGGCGACGGCCCGCCCGGAGGACCCGGCGGGCACCGCGCCGGACGTCCTCCCCGAGCCGCCCCCCGGCCTGCTGGAGAAGGCCCCCCGGGAACCCTGGCCGCTGCACGCCGACGTCACCGGCTTCACCCGCCTCACCCTGGACGCCGGAGCGGGCACCACCATCGCGGTGGTCGGCCCCAACGGCGCGGGCAAGACGACGCTCCTGCGCGCCCTCCTCGGCCTCACGCCCCGCGCGCACGCCGCCCTGCGCCTCGGCGACACCGACGTCACCGCCCTGCCCCCGCACCGCCGGGGCGTGGCCTGGGTGCCCCAGGACGGGGCGCTCTTCCCGCACCTGAGCGCGCTGACCAACACGGCGTACGGGCTCCGCGCCCACGGCGTGCCCCGCGCCATGGCCCGGCGCGAGGCCCAGGGCTGGCTGGACCGGCTCGGGGTGGGCCACCTCGCCCGGCGCAGACCCGCGCAGCTCTCCGGCGGCCAGGCCCAGCGGGTCGCCCTGGCCCGCGCGCTGGCGGCCCGCCCGCGCCTCCTGCTGCTGGACGAACCGCTCGCCGCTCTCGACCAGGCCACCCGGGCCCGGGTACGGCACACCCTGCGCCGGCACCTCGCGGACTTCGGCGGGGTCTGTCTGATCGTCACCCACGACCCGGTCGAGGCGGTCTCACTGGCCGACCGGGTCCTGGTGCTGGAGGACGGCCGGGTCCTCCAGGACGAGCCGCCCGCCGAGGTCACCCGGCACCCGCGCTCCCCGTGGGTGGCCCGGATGCTGGGCCGCAACGCCTGGCCCGGCACCGCGACCGCCGACGGGCTCGCGCCGGCGGGCGGCGGACACCTCGTGGTCGCCGAGCCCCTCCCGGCGGGCACGGACGCCCTCGCGGTCATCGCCCCGGAAGCCGTCTCCGTACACCGGGAGCGGCCCACCGGCAGTCCGCGCAACGTCTGGCCCGGCACGGTCCGCGAGATCACGGCGGGCGGCAGCCGGCTGCGCCTGCTGATCACCTCCACCGAGGCCCCGGACCTGGTCGCGGAGATCACCCCGGGGGCCGCCGCGGACCTGGGCATCGCCGACGGGAGCGCCGTCTGGACCAGCGTGAAGGCGACCGAGGCAACGATCGTGCCGCTCTGATCCCGCGAGCGGCGGCCGGAAGCGGCGTCGGGGAAGGGCGTCGGGGAAGCGTCTCCGGGAAGCGCCGGGAGGGACCTCGGGTAGCGGCGGGGAACCATCACCCCCGCCGGCACGTACTTCTGTACGTACGACGACCGAGGGACGGGGACCCATGGCACTGTTCGGCAACGCCCACACGATCAAACCCGACACCGCCCAGCAGGACTACGCCCGGCTCCTCGGGCAGGGCGAGCAGGTGCACGCCGCGTTCCTGCTGATCCGCGACACCATCCTGTTCACGGACCGGCGGCTGATCCTCGTCGACAAGCAGGGCATCACCGGCAAGAAGGTGGAGTACCACTCCGTGCCGTACCGCAGCATCACGCACTTCGCCGTGGAGACGGCCGGGACGTTCGATCTCGACGCCGAGCTGAAGATCTGGATCTCGGGCAGCGCGACCCCGCTCCAGAAGACGTTCACCAAGGGCGTCGACATCTACGAGGTGCAGGCGATACTGACGCAGTTCGTCGCCCGGTAGCCCCACCCGGGGCCGCTCAGAAGGACGGGCGCAGCCGGGCAGCCTCCGAGTGCCCGGGGACGGCGGCGCGCATCTTCGCGGCGCGCTCCCGCAGTTCGGGCAGCAGGTCGTAGAGCGCGTCGCCGGGGCAGCGGGTCTCGAAGCTGTCGCGGTGGCCGGAGATGACGTGCAGCCGGGCCACCTGGCCCCGGTCGAAGCGGCTCTCGTCGTTCGTCGAGACCAGGTCGACCATGCCCAGCGGGTCCGCCCCGGGACGCAGTTTCCAGGCGGCGAGCTTCACCAGTGCGTCCGTCATCGGCTTCGGCACCTCGGCTCCCGCGCCGAAGTTCCCGATCGCCGCGATGCCGACCGTGTGGGTGTTGAACCCCTTGGTGTGCGCGCCGAGCACCGGGCGTCCCACGCTGCCAGCGCGGCCCTCGTAGATGGTGCCGCAGCGGTCGACGAGGAAGTTGTAGCCGATGTCGTCCCAGCCGTCCCGCCGGATGTGGTCGCTCTGGACGGCCCGGATCAGACCGGGGGCGTCCGCGCAGTCGTAGTCGTTGGGGTTGCCGGTGTGGTGCACGAACACCGCCCGCGCCGCGCCCGTGTAGTGCGGCTCCTCCCGGACGAGGTCCTCGTCCGCGTGCCATTCCCGGCGGCTGACGATGTCCGGCTGCGGCAGTCCGCGCGGCGGGCGCGGTCCGGTGGCCAGCTCCGGCCGGGGCGCGTGGAACGCCGGGCCGTCCCCGAACACGAGGAGGGCCAGGGGCAGGAGCAGAACGCCCAGGACGAGCCGGCGGGACCACATGCACTCCACCCTGCGCCCCGGCCTCCGGCTTCGCAGAGGGGCGGGCCGATCGGGTGACCTGCCGCCGACCCGCCATCAGCAGGGGGCGACCCGCCCGCGATGCGCGTACCACCGGAGCTTCTTACGATGGGATCCGGATCCTCGTCCGCTCCCGGCGGGGCGCCGGCCTCGCGGCGGGGGGGCCGGCCTCGCGGCGGGGGGCCGGCCTCGCGCCTCACCGCCTCGCCGCGCCACACCTCACGGTCTCACCACTCCCCACCGTCTCACCACGCCTCACCACGCCTCACCACGCCTCACCGCTCTCCGCCGTGCGGCCGGGGGCGCCCTTGCCGCCGCCGTCCTCGTTCCGGCGCAGCAGCCGGAAGGACAGCAGGGGGAACACCAGCACCGACACCATCGCGGCGGCGACCAGGGCGGCGGCCTCGCCGGCCCCGATCACCTTCTCGTCCAGGCCGATCGCGGTGATCGCGACCACCAGCGGCAGACAGGTGGACGCGAACAGCCCGAGCGCGGCCCGCGGGGCGCGTCGGGTCAGGTCGCGCGGGGCCAGCAGATACGCCGGAACCCCGCGCACCAGCAGGAACAGCAGCAGGAAGACCGGCAGGAGCAGCAGCGGCCGCCCGCCGTCCAGCAGCGCCGCGAGGTCGAAGTCGATGCCCGTGACGATGTAGAAGAACGGCACGAGGAAGCCGAAGCCGATCGCCTCGACCCGCTCCAGGATCTCCCCGCTGCGCTCGGGCACCGCCCCCTGGAGGACGAGCCGGGTCAGCATCCCCGCGGCGAACGCGCCGAGCAGCGTGTCCAGGCCGAAGACATGGGCGAGCCCCAGCATCCCGGCCAGCAGCAGCATCACGAAGCGGACGGCGAACTGGCCGCTGCTGTGCAGGGTCATGGCGATGATGCGGGCGAACCACGGCGGCCGGGGCCGCATCGCCCAGAACACCGCGCCCGCCGTGACGACGGCGAACGCGGCCAGCACCACGCCCGCCGCACCGGGACTCCGGCCGCTGAACAGCAGGGCCATCGCGATGATCGGCCCGAACTCGCCGACCGAGCCGAACGCCATCACGACCGACCCGAACCGCCCCTCCAGCCGCCCCGAGTCCCGCAGGATCGGCAGCACCGCGCCCAGCGCGGTGCTGGTCAGCGCGGTGCCGATGACCAGGCTCTTCGCCAGGTCCGCCCCGCTGAGCAGCAGGGCGACGCCGAGCCCGGCGGCGAACGAGACGACCCAGGCCCCGCCGGCCCGGCGCAGGGTGGAGCCGCGGACCTCGGCGAACCGGATCTCGTACCCCGCCAGGAAGATCAGCATCGAGAGCCCGAGGTCGGACAGGGTGTCGATGACCTGGTCGTGATGGGCCCAGCCGAGCACATCGGGCCCGACCAGGATCCCGAGCACGATCTCGAAGATGACGACGGGGACGGGCAGCCACCGCCCGGTCGCGTAGCCGAGCAGCGGGGCGAGAACCGCCAGGGCCATGATCAGGACGAGGGTCCCCGGGTACTCCATCGCTCGTGTATAGCAAGGAAGACACCGGAATCATCCGCTATGACACTCTCTACACTCTCTGCACCCTCCGTTCCTTCTGGACCTCTGTCCCTCCGGTCCCGACCGGCGCACGTCGTTGCAGACCACCGCCATCGCCAGCGCCGTTTCCTCGTCCGTCAGCGCACCCTCCGGGGGCCGGTGGTCCAGCGGAACGGAGGGGGCGCGCCACCGCCCGGCGGAGGCCCCGGGCCACCCCGTCACCCGCCCCGTCACCCGTTCCCCCGCTCCGGCGTGCCGGACGGCGGCCGGAGCCGTTGAATGCGGAGTCCGAGACGTCCGGACCGGAAGCCTGGGAAGCGCCCGGGGCGGAAGGCAGGAGAAACCGCATGCCGTCGTCACTTGCCCGCGAGGACCGGCCGGCCGCCCCGCGCCGGAAGGGCGCACTGCGCCGCACCGGCGAGTGGTGCGCCCGGCACTTCGTGGTCGTCCTCGTCCTGTGGGTGGCCGCGCTCGCCGGACTCCAGGTCCTCCAGCACGCGTACGGCGGCGACTACTCCGACGACTTCTCGCTGCCCGGAACCCAGTCCCAGAACGGCCTCGACGTCCTGGAGGCGCATGCCCCCTCGGCGGGCGGCTACAGCGCGCAGGTGGTGCTGCACGACGCGGACAAGCCGCTCACCTCGCTCTCCAGCCAGGTCGCCACCGCTGTCGCCGACCTCCAGAAGCTCCCGGACGTCCTGTCCGCGCAGAGCCCGCTGCCACCGCCCGGATCCACCCCGCCCCCGCCGCCCGACCCGAACACCGGGCCGCTCTCCACCGACGGGAAGACCGCCTACATCACCGTCCGGTTCAGCGTGCAGCCCTCCACCCTCGACCCGTCCTACCTGGACGGGGTCGACAAGGCGGTGCAGCCGCTGCGCTCGGCCGGGGCGACGGTGGAGTACGGCGGATCGCTCGGGGAGCTGGCCCGGCCCGAGCCGAGCGACCGCACCAGCGAGGCGATCGGCTTCGGGGTGGCGATCGTGGTTCTGCTGATCGGCTTCGGCAGCCTGCTGGCCGCCGTTCTGCCGCTGGTCACCGCCCTGGTATGCGCCCTGTGCGGGCTCGCCCTGCTGGGGCTGCTGGCCGCCGCCGCGACCTTCGCGACCGTGTCCCCGACGCTCGCCACGATGATCGGCATCGGTGTCGGCATCGACTACGCCCTCTTCCTGGTCACCCGGCACCGGCAGAACCTGGTCGACGGCCAGGATCCGGTGACCGCCGCCGGGAACGCCGCCGCCACCAGCGGGCACGCGGTGCTGCTCTCCGGCTGCACGGTGATCATCGCGCTGTCGGGCCTGTGGGTCTCCGGGATCGGGTTCATCGGCAAGCTCGGCCTGGCCGCGGCAGTCACCGTGGTCACGGCGGTGCTCGGCGCCCTCACCCTCGTACCGGCGGTCCTCGGGCTCATCGGCCGCCGCATCGACCGGGTACGCGTACGGAAACCGGTGGCCGAGACCGTACCGGCCCCGGAGGGCGCGGAGCCCGGTGGCTGGCACCGGTACGCGCAGCGGGTGGAGCGGCGGCCCTGGTGGTTCCTGGCCGGCGGAGTGGTGCTGCTGGCCGTCCTCTCCTTCCCCGTCCTGTTCATCCAGCTCGGCCACATCGGCGACGGCGCCGACCCGAAGTCGTTCACCGACCGGCGCGCCTTCGACCTGATGTCCACCGCCTTCGGCCCCGGCTCCAACGGCCCCCTGACCCTGGTCATCGACCAGAGCGAGGTGCCGTCGGCCGACCGCTCCGCCCTCGCCGAACAAGCTCAGAAGGCACTCACCGACGTCCCGGACGCGGCCGTGATCACCCCGCTCACCGCCACCTCGGACGGCGACGTGCTGACCGCCACCGCCTACTCGGTAGCGGCCCCGCAGGACGAGCGGACGACGTCCCTGACGAACCGGCTCACCGACGACGTGCTGCCGCAGGCCGTCTCCGGCACCGACGCGAGTACGTACGTCACCGGCACGACGGCCGCCCAGGTCGACTTCCTGGACATCGTCTCCAGCCGGCTGCCGCTGATCATCGCGGTCGTCGTGGGCCTGGCGTTCCTGGTGATCCTGGCCGTCTTCCGGGGTCTGCTCGTCGCGGTGAAGGCCGCCGTGCTCAACGTCCTGTCGATCGCCGCCTCGTACGGGGTCGTGGTGGCGGTCTTCCAGTGGGGCTGGGGCGGCCCGGCACTGGGAGTGTCCGGAGACGTCCCGATCGAGAGCTATGTGCCGATGATGATGTTCGCGATCGTCTTCGGACTGAGCATGGACTACGAGATCTTCCTGCTCTCCCGCATCCACGAGGCGTGGGTGCGCACCGGGGATCCGGGCGCGAGCGTGGCGCACGCGCTGGAGATCACCGCCCGGGTCATCTCCTGCGCGGCGCTGATCATGGTGAGCGTCTTCGCCGCGTTCATCATCAGCGACGACATCGTGGTGAAGATGCTGGGCCTCGGGCTGGCGGCGAGCGTGCTCATCGACGCCACCGTCGTACGGCTGCTGATGGTCCCCGCGGTGATGACGCTGCTGGGCCGGGCCGCCTGGTGGATCCCCGGCCCGCTGGACCGGATTCTGCCGCACCTGGACGCCGAGGGGAGCACGGAACCGGCCGGACCGACCAGCGGAAAGTGACGGCCGCCGCTTCCCCCCGGACCGGCGCTCCGCACGCCGACGGCCGGGACTGCTTCTTCGACAGCGCGAATTACCTGGCGATCGTGCTGGGCGCGTGCTTCCTGGCCTGGGTGCCCAAGGGCCGCACCTGGATGACGGCGCTCGGCACCTGCACGCTGTACGGGTATCTGCTCCACGGCTTCGTCGTCCGGGGCCTGAAGTACGGCGGCTTCTACGACGACCCGTTCTTCGCCACCACGATGGGCACGGTCGCCGTCACCCTGGGCGCGGCGCTCGGAAGGCCTGAGACACCGGACAGCCGAGCAACAGCGGGGAGGGTTCAGCGGTCCACGACGACGGTCCGGCCGAGGACCGCGACGTGTTCCAGGACGTCCTCCAGCGGATCGTCGATCTGGCCCGTCGCGATCAGGGCCACCTGCGGGCCGTTGTGGGCGTCGGTGTGCGTCTCGTCGGCGTGGGCGACGGTGGCGGGCAGCACGGACGCCACCACGGTCATGCCCAGCGCGGTCAGCTTCCTGTTCATGGCGCCGATCATGGCACGCCCCGCGACGCCCGAAGTCGGCGTCGCGGGGTGCGGAAGCGGGTCTCAGACTCCGTCGGCCCGGGGGACGGACACGGCTGCGGGAGCCTCGGTCCGCGCCTCGGCCGGAGTGCCCAGCAGCGCGGAGGCCGTCTCCAGCGGGGTACGGGCGGGGGCCGGCGCCGGCACGGCCGACTCGGCGGTACGGCAGGTGAATCCGAGCTTGGACAGCGCCCGGACGACCTCGGCGGAGCTGAAGTCCCGGCGGTCCTGCCGGGTGATCACTTCACCCACCTGCTTGACGGGGTAGACCCGGCGGCTGATGACCACCGCATCGCCCGTGACGGGTTCGGGCTTGATGCCCTTCATCGAGTCCTCCACCTCGTTCTTGAACAGATCGAAGGGGAAGCGGGCGATGACACAGCGCATGTTTCCTCAACAGGGGTCGGTGCACGGGGGACGTGTCGAGTGCACGGAGGGGACGTACGGGAGCCCCGAGCGGGAGGCTCGGTGCACGCACCGGGAGGATCGCCGGGCGTACGGGGCGGCCGGCGGCGTTCCGCCGGCCGCAAGGGATCACGCGGCGCGGTTGTTCCGGCGCTGCGAGGCGGCCGCACGGGCCTCGGGCGTCGGCACTCCGGGACGACGGCCCCGGGCCGGGGCCCCGCCGCCGCGCTTGGTGCCGCGGCCCATGAACGCGCCGCCGCGGCCGCTGCCGCGCTCCTTGGCCGGGGCGGAGATGACGACCGGGACGCCGGAGGGCGCCTGCGCACCGGTGATCCGGCTCAGCTCGGCCTCGCCGGAGCGGACCTGGGCGATCTGCGGGGTGATCCCGGCGTCCGCCATCAGCCGGGTCATCTCGCGGCGCTGGTTGGGCAGCACCAGCGTGACGACGCTGCCGGACTCGCCGGCGCGGGCGGTACGGCCGCCGCGGTGCAGGTAGTCCTTGTGGTCGCTCGGCGGGTCCACGTTGACGACCAGGTCGAGGTTGTCGACGTGGATGCCGCGCGCCGCGACGTTGGTGGCGACCAGCACCGTGACGTGCCCGGTCTTGAAGCGCTCCAGGGTGCGGGTGCGCTGCGGCTGGGACTTGCCCCCGTGCAGCGCCGCCGCCCGGACCCCGCTGTGCAGCAGGTGGTCGGTGAGCTTGTCCACCGCGTGCTTGGTGTCCAGGAACATGATCACGCGGCCGTCGCGGGCCGCGATCTCCGTCGTGGTGGCGTACTTGTCCGAGCCCTGGACGTACAGGACGTGGTGCTCCATCGTCGTGACCGCGCCGGCGGACGGGTCGACGGAGTGCACGACCGGGTCCTTCAGATAGGTCCGCACCAGCAGGTCGACGTTGCGGTCCAGGGTGGCCGAGAAGAGCATCCGCTGACCGTCCGGGGTCACCTGGTCGAGCAGCTCGGTGACCTGCGGCATGAAGCCCATGTCGGCCATCTGGTCGGCCTCGTCGAGCACGGTGATGGTGACCCGGTCCAGCCGGCAGTCGCCGCGCTCGATCAGGTCCTTGAGGCGGCCCGGGGTGGCGACGACGACCTCGGAGCCACCGCGCAGCGCGCTGGCCTGGCGGCCGATGGACATGCCGCCGACCACGGTGGCGATGCGCAGCTTCAGCGACCGGGCGTACGGGGTGAGCGCGTCGGTGACCTGCTGGGCCAGTTCCCGGGTGGGGACGAGGACCAGGGCGAGCGGGCGCTTGGCGTCGGCGCGGCGGCCGGCGGTGCGGGCCAGCAGCGCGAGACCGAAGGCGAGGGTCTTGCCCGAGCCGGTGCGGCCCCGGCCCAGGACGTCCCGGCCGGCCAGCGAGTTCGGCAGGGTGGCCGCCTGGATCGGGAAGGGCACGGTCATGCCCTCGGCGACCAGCGCCGCCTTCAGCGGTGCGGGCATCTCCAGCTCGCCGAAGGTCTCGGCGGCGGGCAGGGCCGGGGTGACGGTCACCGGCAGGGCGAACTCGCCCTTCACGCCGGAGGCGGAGCGGCGGCCGTAGCCACCGGACCGGCCCGAGCCGCCGGAGCCGCCGGAGCGCTTGGGTCCGCCGCCGAAGCCCGCGGCGCGGCGCTCGCCGCCACCGCCGGAGAAGCGGGGGGCACCGCCGGAGGAGCGGGTGCGGGAGAATCGGTCGTTCGAGCGGGGCGTGCGTTCGCGGTTCATGCAGAACCTTCCTCGATGGGGCACGTATCGAGGGATTCTTTTTCGGGAAGCGACCGTGAACGGCACCCAGAATCGCAAGAACGAGCCGATGAAATGACAAAAGAAAACGAAGCCCGGCCGCCGGGAATCAGTGCACCGGACGCGGCTTCGTCTGGGGCGCGCAGAGCGGGCCCCGGAAACGACAACGAGCCGGGGCCCGCACCCCAAGGTGCGGGCCCCAGCTGCGTAGTACTACCTGAGTGATCAGGCGGGGGTGATGTTCTCGGCCTGCGGGCCCTTCTGGCCCTGCGTGACGTCGAAGTTCACCTTCTGGCCCTCCTGCAGCTCACGGAAGCCGCTGGCGGCGATGTTGCTGTAGTGGGCGAAGACGTCGGCGCCGCCGCCGTCCTGCTCGATGAAGCCGAAGCCCTTTTCTGCGTTGAACCACTTCACGGTGCCAGTAGCCATGTCATATCTCCTTAGGGGCAGAGCCCGCGGGCCCACACTGTGCGGACCCCACGTCGCCGCGATGATTACCCCGTCCGGAAGAACACCGGAAATACAAAAGTGTGCCCGCCGACATCTGACCGGCAAGAACACTTGAAGTTTTTGGGAACCACAACTGCAACTGAGATCAACACTAGCACGATGAGGCCGGCAGAGGCGGGTGCCTAATATCTCTGCCGCGTCGGGAACAGACCCGGCGGAGATGCGGAACGGAAAAGCCTCATCGCGCATTGCGCGAAATTCTGTGCTGGCGAATGCAGATATCTTCCGGAGCGGCGTGGGGCCTCCCGCACCCGGGGCACGGCGGCCGTCAGCGCTCGGCGGGACCGCCGGAGCGGGCGGACCGGCCACGCAGCTCCTCGTTGAGGCGCAGCGCCTCCTCCAGCTGGTCCTCCAGGATGACGATGCGGCAGGCGGCCTCGATGGGCGTGCCGGCGTCGACCAGATCGCGGGCGCGGGCGGCGATGCGCAACTGGTAGCGGGAGTAGCGGCGGTGGCCGCCCTCGGACCGCAGCGGGGTGATCAGGCGGGCCTCGCCGATCGCCCGGAGGAACCCCGGCGTCGCACCGATCATCTCCGCGGCTCGCCCCATCGTGTAGGCGGGGTAGTCGTCGTCGTCGAGCCGGTCGGTGGTGTGCGAGGGGGTCTCCGGGGGCATCTGCGCCTCTTCCGTCACGCGTGACCGGGGGAGCCGGGCGCCGTACGCCTGCGGGGTGCGCCTCTGCTGCGTACCACTGTTTCACGTGACTGCACAAGAAACCCTAATCGTCGGGCAACGCCATGTCTATCGCGGCCGGAACAGATTTGGGTCACCGGGACGGGCGCGGCGGATTCGCCGCAGCGGATCACCGACCGGCCGGACTGCGGATCACCGACCGACCGAGCCGCGGATCACTGACCGACCGGTCAGTTGTCGCCGGGAGGACCGCGGGGCCATAATGCACGCGTAGCCCTTCACGCATCCCCCGTCGTGAAGGGCTACACCCCTGTCCGGAGCCTGGTCCGGGCGTCGCGGGGCACAGGATCATTCACGGGCAAGGGACTCCCCTCGTGGTCCCCTGCCCGTGTTTTTTCGAGTTAACAGTGACGTAGAGTGTTTACGCAAGCTCAGTTCCGACTCCGAGGTGATCGTGGAGGCCCGGATGGCCATGGACGACGGCGGCGAACACGGCCCGGAACCCGTCGGACCTCCCGGCCCGGACGAGCTTCCCCGCCTCGGCTCGCTGCGGGAAAAGGTCGAGTACATGGTCGAGAAGACCTTCCCCGGCCAGAAGATCTCGGGGCGGGTCTTCGCCGAGCTGGTCCGCGACCGCGGCGGCTCGCTGTCGCACAGCTACTTCTCCAACATCCTGGCGGGCAAGGTCACCCAGCCATCCGAGGACATCCTCAAGGCCCTCGGCCTGGGGTTCGGCGTGGACTGGCGCTTCTTCAAGGAGGAGTCCGAGGTCGTCGACGACGTCGTCGCCGGACTCCAGTTCCTGGCGAAGCGGCGCACCGGCGAGATCAGCGGCCTGGCCGGCCGGGGCCTGGACGACGAGGGACTCCCGCCGGAACTGCTGCGGTTCGCCCTGTCCCTGCTGGAGGACGCGGCCCGGGAGAAGGAGGGCCCCGACGGGCAGAACGGCGGGAGCGATTCCGCCGTGCACCACCGCCCCGCGGGCCCGGCAGCGTAGCGTCTTCGTCATGTCCCTGCGGAAACTGCGGAAAGAGTGCGAGGCCGGGCTCGCCGACCTGCCCCTCCCGGTTCCCTTCTCGCTGGACGGACTCGTCGCGAACATGGAGGAGAGAAGCGGGCGCACGATCCGGCTGCACGAGATGCCGGACCGCCTCGCCCGCGTCAACGCCGCCTGCGGGCTGCGCCTGAAGGCGGGCGGCACCAGCCTGATCCTCTACCGCCGCAGGCCGACCGCGTACCAGACCCAGCACGTGATCCTGCACGAGCTGTGCCACGAGTGGTTCGACCACGGGACCACGCTCGACGCGGAGCAACTGCGCATCCTCCTCCCGGTCTTCGACACCTCGCTGATCGCCCGGATGATCTCCCCGGCCGCCGCCGAGTCCTTCGCCTCCGGCGGCGGCACCGTCCAGGCCCGCGCGCAGTACGACACCCACGACGAACGTATGGCCGAATTCGGCGCCTCCCTGATCCCCCGGATGGCACGGGACCTCACCACCGATGACATGGTGGGGCGGCTGGACAACTCCCTGTCCCGCCCGGTGGCCAACCGGCGGCGCGGCCTCTTCCCCGGCAGACGGCCCGACGACGCCTGACACGTGCCACCGCCCCACCCGCAGGTCCCCGCCCGCGCACCCCGACCCCGAGGACGAACACCGCCGTGACCTCCCTCGATCTCGCCGGCTACCTGATAGCCGGCCTGATGACGGCCGTTGCCCTGTGGCGTATGCCCGCTGCCCTGTGGGGCGACGAGGACGACCGAAGACGCCGGGCCCTGTGGGGCTGCTACGCCGGATTCGCCGTCGCCCTGTGGACGAAGACCGAGGCGGTGCGCATCGGCCTCAACAACAGCGCCGTCACCGACCTCGCCGTCCTCATCAAGCACTACACCGCCACGGTGGCGATTCTGGCCATCCTCAGTTACATCGTGGCCATCTACGGCAGCTACCCCGAAGAGGGCGCGGTCCCCCGCCACGTACGGTTCGCGCGGTTCGTCCAGAAGCTGGCGGCCAAGGCCTCCGTCGCCACGCTGATCCTGCTGACCGTCCTGTTCTTCACCGTCGTCGACCGCTCCGAGCCCTCGGACCGCTTCGTCTCCGACCACGCCGGGGAGTGGGGCGCCACGCTCTACATGAGCGTGTTCTACCTCTACCTCGGGGCCGCGTCCGCCGTGTGCGCCTTCCAGTGGGCACTGGCCACCCTCGACACCCGGCGGCGCCATCTGCGCATCGGGCTCGGCATGATGACGTTCGCGATGTTCATCGGCGTCGGCTACACCGTCAGCCGCACCCTCTTCCTGTGGATCAGCGTCGTGAACGAGCCGACCGAGGCGTTCGCCCTGCGGTTCGACCGGATCACCGAGGCCGCGCAGCTCGTGCTGTTCGCCTTCTTCGCCCTCGGCGCGTCCGTCCCCGCCTTCGCGGCCGGCCTGCGGCGGGCCCGGCTGTGGCGGGCCCAGGTCGGACTGCACGCCCTCTGGTACGAGTTGATGACCGCGTTCCCGGACCAGCCCTTCGACCCGCCCGCCTCGCTGGCCCGCGAGCTGACCCGGTTCAACGTCCCGGCCGACCTGCGGGTGGACCGCTGGGCCGCCGACATCGCGGACGCGGCCGAGAAGCTGCGCCACTACGTGCCCGACGGGCTGCTCGCCGCCGCCGAACGGGCCGCCGCACGCGACACGGACGACCCGCGCCGGGCCGCGTCCCGCACGGACGCCTACTGGATCCGGGCCGCCCTGCTCGCGAAGGCAACCGGCGCGCCCGCCGGGGGAGCCGCGACGGTCGCCTCCCAGCACGCGGCGGACCAGGACGGCGAGGTGGCCCGGCTGGTCCGGGTCGCCGCCGCGTACCGCACGGTCGGCGAGGAGCGCGCCCGCGCGGTCCTCGCGGCCGCGACGGCCGAGACCACCCGCGCGACCGGGACGAGCGCATGACCGGCGGGACGGGTCACGGACCGGCGGGGTTCCCGAACTGGATGTATGCGGGCGTTCCGACAACGCGGCGAGGTGCCGTAGCTGTCGTCGTGCGCCCGCCAGGGATTACGGGACAGCCCTGAGCAGCACTCCGCCGGTGTTGCCGGTGAGCACGACGGGGCCGGTGACGGTGTTCGCGGTGCAGCCCGGACCCCCCAGCCGTACGGGGCCGGTCGTGCGGCTCACGAAGAGGGGCCCGGTGACCTGCGAACCGCACAGGTGGACTTCCGCCGCCCGGTCCGCCCGGAGCGGGCCGTCCAGGGTGGAGCCGGTGACCACGAGGGCGGCCCCGGGGCGGACGACGACCGGGCCGCGCTGGGCGGCCCTGTCCAGGCAGGTGACACCGCTCGTGACGGTCAGCGGTCCGTTGCGGGGGCCGGTGACCGTGGTCGTGCAGGCGGGGACGGGCAGGATGCGGGACTTGTAGTCGAGGGAGTGGGCGAGCTTGCCCGGCTTGGGGGCGCTCAGCGGCCTGCCCAGCTTGGCGAACTGCCCGCCGGTCTCCTTCTTCCCGCCGTTCCACTCGTCGATCCGGCCGAGCCGGCCGGCGGTCTTCCCGTCGTCGACGACCGCGTCGGCGTCCAGCGCCGCCATCGACTGCGAGGCGCGCTTCACCAGGTCGAGGTACGGGCCCGGGGCGGTCAGGTCGTACGCGCTCACGTCGTGCTCACCGCGCAGCCACGCACCCCAGGAGTACTCCAGGAACTCCGGTGCGCCGTCGGGGACTTCGTAACCGATCTTGCGGGTGAAGTAGACGAGGCTGCGGTGCGGGTCGTCGCGGAGGTGCGTGATGCCCAGGCGGTCCGGCAGCCGGTCCACGGTCAACGGCCGGTTGTTCTCGTCGCGCAGCCACACCTTCTTCTCAGCGGTCATCCGCTGCCAGAAGTCAGGGGTGGACAGGGAGCTGAAGTTGTCGGTGACGCGGAGCCGCACGCGCATCCGGGGGGAGCCGTCGGGGCCCTCCAGGAAGGACGTCAGCGTGTGGTGCCCGTCGGTGAGGTACAGCTTGCCGCCCGGTCCGACGACGGCCGTCTTCATCGGGGCGATCGTCTTCGGCGTCTCCTGCCCGACCGGCACGGTGCAGGAGAAGCTCGACGGGTCGTCCAGCCGGGCTCCGGGGCCGGCCTCGGCCGCCTCCTCCTGGCCGTTGCTCTCGCACCAGTCGTCGAAGCGCTTGTTGACGCCGCCCGCCGCCTCGTCCCGGTCGCTGCCGTACCGGCCGAGCTTGTAGAAGACCTGGTCGAAGCCGAGTACGGCCTGCGTCGGGTGCAGTTCGCCGAGCGTGACGTCGATCAGGTCCCCGGGCTGCGCGCAGGTGCGAGGCAGCGGCCCGCTCCCGGCGCACGGGTCCCCGGCGGCCGCACCGGTGCCCGCACCGGCCACGACGGTGCCCGCCGCCAGCGCACCGGCCAGCAGCAGCGCCCCGCGCCGCGGCAGCCGTGCCCTCGCCTTCGATCCGTTCATGTGACGTCCCCTCCCGCGTGATGGCCTTCCGCAGGGGACGATCGCAAGGCGCGACGACCCCCGCACGGACATGGCGTGAACGCGGGATGGCGCTGTGGTGCCACGGCGGGACGGCATCGGCACGCCCCCCGGGCCCCGGCGGTGCCCGGGTCGATGAGGAGCGGGTCAGCGCGGGGCGCCCGTCCGGTCCCGGAGCGGGCCGAGGCCCAGACCCAGGCCGAGACCCAGGCCGAGGTCCAGGTCCAGGTCCAGGTCCAGATCCAGGGTGCCTTCGGTGGCCTCGGCGGTGGGCGGCAGGGCGAGGGCCGCGCCGACCGGCCCCGGCAGGCTGCCGGAACCGAGCAGTCCGGCGACCAGCCCGGTGGCGAGGCGGTGCCAGGCGGGGGCCCGGCGGAGCATGGCATGGTCGCCGCCCCGGACGGTGATCATGCAGGTACGGGCTCCGGCGCGGCGGGCGCGGGCGGTGAGCGACTGGGTGGCCTGGGGGCTGGTCACCCGGTCCCGGTTGCTGTGCACGAGGACGACGTCACGGCCCGCGAGCTGCGTGACCGGGTCCCCCGGCGGACACCACGGGGCGAGCCCGACGACGCCCCGCACCAGGGGGTGACCGGCGGCGCGGAGGGCGGCGCGTGCCCCCATGGAATGGCCCAGGAGAACCACCGGCAGGCTGTCGCCCGCTTCCTCCCGGAGCGCGTCGAGGGCGGCCACGGCGTCGTGGAACGGGTCCGCGCGGGTGCCGTTCCAGCCCCGGTGGGCGTACCGCACCCGCGTCACGAGGACGTCCTCACCGGCGGCGCGGGCGGCCCGGACGACGCCCCGGACGAAGGGGCGCATGCGGACGCCGGGCAGGTTCAGCGGACCGGGCGGCGGGGGCTCCGTACCGTTCTCGCGGCCTCCGTGCAGGACGAGAACCGCTGCCGACGGCGGTCGTTGGGCCACGCGTACCTCCAGGTCCGGGTGCGGGGCGCAGAGCCCCTCTCCCCGTCTTCGTCGCCGGGCCCGCTACGGATGGGCGAACGGCGCAATGGACCGGCGGATCCACCGCTCGACGAATCCACCGCTCGACGGATCGGCGGGGGCGGGGAGTGCCGTCCACTGTACGGTCACGATCGCGGAACCGTTGGTGCCATCCGCACCATCCCCGAATCTGACACCGAAGGAGCCCGCCATGGCATCAGGACCTCAACTCGGCAGCTTCGCGCCGGACTTCACCCTTCCCGGCGGAGCGCTGTCGGACGACGCCTTCGAACGCTCCGACTACCGGCTGTCCGCCGCCCGCGGCCGGTCCGTGGTGCTGGCGTTCTACCCGGGCGACAACACCAGCGTCTGCACGAAGCAGCTGTGCTCGTACTCCTCGGGCATGGAGAGCTTCGAGGGGCTGGACGCCGACGTCTGGGGAATCAGTCCACAGGGTGTGGACAGCCACGAGTCGTTCGCCCGCAGCTTCGGCCTGCGCATGCCGCTGCTGGCCGACGAGGGCCGGGAGACCGCCAAGGCGTACGGGGTCTCCGCGCCGGGCATCGGGGTGCGGCGGGCGGTCTTCCTCATCGGCCCGGACGGAGTGCTGCGCTGGAAGCACGTGGCGCTGCTCGGAGCGACGTTCCAGTCGCTCGCCACCCTCACGGACCGGCTGTCCGGCATCAAAGATGCGTAAAGACTGCCGGAACCCGGCAGTGACCGAAGCAGGTGCTGTATGGAATCATCCAGCCAGATCGACGGAAATCGCTCGGGGGAAGTCGACAACAGGGGAGTGATCGCGTGACCTTCTTTCTCGGTCTCGGCATTGCGGGGATCGTGCTGCTCGCGATCTCCCTGATCTTCGGCGGGGTCCTCGAAGGCCTCTTCGGAGGCGCGCTCGACGGCCTCTTCGACGGGCTGCTCTCGCTCCCGGTGATCGCCGGCTTCATCTCGATGCTCGGCTTCGGCGGAGCGATCGTGCTCGGCGCGACGAGCGCGGGAACGTTTCTGGCCACCGTCGTCGGCGTCGCCGCCGGCCTGGTGGCGGGCTGGCTGACCTGGAAACTCAGCAAGGCCCTGATGCGCGACCAGACGCACACCACTCCGCGCGACAGCGACCTGGTCGGCACCTCGGGATCCGTCGTGACGGCCATCCCGGCCGAGGGTTACGGCGAGGTGCTGCTGCGGCTGGGCGACCAGCCCGTGAAGTACGCCGCCAAGTCGGCCACGCCCGTCGCGCGCGGGACCGAGATCTGGGTGGAAGAGGCACTGTCGACCACATCGGTCGCGGTCCGTCCGGTGGAGCGCTGACCACGCGACCACCGCACGCATCCACCCCGACAAGCACTGTTACGACCCGCTGTCACGACCCACCTGTTACGACCCGGCGTCAGCACCCGCTGTTTACGCAGCACACCGCACCGATCAACTCCACAGCACCGCCCCGCTCCACAACAATCTGCCGTCCCCCCACGGGAGGCAGGGGGGAAACGTCTCATGAGTCCAGTAGTCATCGCCGTCATCGGCATCGTCGTACTCCTCGTTCTGCTCGGCCTCGTCGTCATCACGCGTTACAAGGTGGCCGGGCCCAGCGAGGCATTCATCATCACCGGCCGCCGCGGCAAGAAGTCGACGGACCCGGTCACCGGACAGACCAGCATCGACAACAGCGGCCAGAAGGTCGTCGTCGGTGGCGGCGTCTTCGTCGTGCCGTTCGTCCAGCAGAAGTTCACCCTGGACCTGTCCAGCCGGCACATCCCGATCACCGTGCGCGGCGCGGTGACGCTGCGCGGCGTGAAGTCGAACCTCGAAGGCGTCGCGATCGTCAAGGTCGGTGGCAGCGAGGACGCGATCCGCGCCGCCGCCCAGCGCTTCCTCCAGCAGCAGGACGGCATCGTCGGCTTCACCCAGGAAGTGCTCTCCGGCGCGCTCCGCGCGATCGTCGGCCGGATGTCGGTCGAGGACATCATCCGGGACCGGGCCGCGTTCGCCGGTCAGGTCGCGGAGGAGGCCGAGGCCAGCCTCTCCGGCCAGGGCCTGATCCTGGACGCCTTCCAGATCCAGGACATCACCACCGAGGGCTCCTACCTGGAGGACCTCGGCCGCCCGGAGGCCGCCCGCGCCAAGCAGGAGGCGGACATCGCCGAGGCCATCGCGAAGCGGGCCTCGGAGCAGGCCCGGCTGAAGGCGGCCGAGGAAATCGCCATCGCCGAGCGGACGTACTACCTGAAGCAGGCCGAGATCAAGGCCGAGACCGAAGCCGCGGCCGCCAAGGCCAACGCCGCCGGTCCCCTCGCCGAGGCCGCACGCCAGCAGGAAGTCCTCCAGGAGCAGGAGAAGGTCGCCGAGCGCCAGGCCGCGCTGACCGACCGTGAGCTGGACACCAAGGTCCGTAAGCCCGCCGACGCCGCCCGTTACCAGGCCGAGCAGGAGGCGGAGGCCCGCCGTGTCGCCCAGGTCAAGGAGGCCGAGGCCGACGCGGAGCGCTCGCGCCTGACCGGTCAGGGTGAGAAGCTGCACCGTTCGGCACTGGCCGACGCGGTCCGCATCGAGGGTGAGGCGGAAGCCGCGGCCATCGCCGCCAGGGGTTCGGCCGAGGCCGAGGCCATGCAGAAGAAGGCCGACGCGTTCGCGCAGTACGGCGACGCGGCCGTCCTCCAGATGCTCGTCGAGGTCCTCCCGAGCGTCGTGGCCAAGGCCTCCGAGCCGCTGAGCGCCATCGACAAGATGACGGTCATCTCCACGGACGGCGCGAGCCAGCTGGCCCGTACGGTCACCGACAACGTCGCGCAGGGCATGGAACTGCTCACCTCGACGACGGGCGTGGACATGACGTCCCTCCTCCAGAACCTGAAGAGCCGCGTGGGCACGGCGCCCGCTACCCCGGGCTCGGACGCTCCGGAGACGGACTCCCCGGCCCCGAAGGACGGCGAGATCGAGATCAAGGGCTGACGCGCGAGGCCTCCACCAGGGGCTGAGCCCGTTCCCGTCACCCGTGCCCGGCAGCGACCTGTTCGCCGCCGGGCACGGGCATGTCCGCTTCCCTTTTTGGTCCCTCCGCCTGCCGGGCGGCGGCAGCGGCGGTGGCTGCGGCCAGCCGCCCCCGCCACCCGCCGAGCTGCTCCTGCGCCTGCCAGTCGTCGGCATCGCCGCCGAGCTCGGCGATACGGTGCTCGGCCCAGCGGGCCCAGGCGGCTGCCTGCCGGCAGTCCGGGCACTCGGTCTCCCCCGTCATGGCTCGGAAGACATGCTCGGCCCCGGGCCCGGCGCAGGTGACGAGGGGCGCAACGTACCGAGGAACAACAGGCGGGGGCAACGGATCCGAGGGCGACGGTGACGGATCCTGCTCCTGCTCCTGCTCCTGCTCCTGCTCCTGCTCAACGCCTCCTGCGGGCACGACAGCTTCGGGCATCATCAACTCCAGTCGGTGCCGCAGGAATCCCACGGCGGACCGGACCCCGTCCTGCGGCAGATTGCTGCTCAGCACCCGCCGCAACTCACCCCCGGAAACCCCGCGCCGCATCCACTCCACAGCCTGCGCGACCAGCGAACGAGCCTGGAGAACGCCGAGCCGAAGCTCCCTACTGGCATGCCGGAGCGACAACAACACCCGCTCAGCTTCGACACCTTCAGGAGACAACGGTTCCAAGTCCGCTTCCGCGCCCAGGGCTTCGGTGGGTGGGTGGGAAGAGTTCTTCTCCCGTTCTTCGTCTACCGGTAGTTGATGACCGACGGTCCGAGCCCCCGGCTGACCGACGGCCGGAGAGCGCGCACCCGGAGACGAGGCGATACCGACCCCGGCGTCGCACCACAGCCCAAGGACCTCGGCTTCGGCCAACGGCACATTGGCGAACAACTGCTGGGTGGCCCAACGCCCGCGCTCCCCGGCGACCCGCCGCTCATGCACGAACCCGCACATGACCAACTGCTCCTTGGCCCGCTGAAACGCCCGCCCCTTGATGCCCAGCTTCCTGGCATGCTCGGACAACGCCATATGGGTGCACCCGTCCGGCAACCCCTGAACGTAAAGAATCAGAACCTTCGCGTCACTGTCCAGACGCGGATGACGCACGACATCGTGCGAGGCCTTCGTGTAGCGCCGAGAGGGCGCGATAGCATGCCAAAGCATCCCGGTGGGACCTGTTCTTCCACTAGTTGGGTGAAGGCCCTCGGCTCGGTGCTCGAACACCACCGGGGGCCGCCCCATGTGCGGGAACACACAGAGCGTGATGACGCAATCACGGTACCGCAGTCCGCAACCCACTGCGGACAATCCGCTCAGCAGCCACCCTGAGCGCTACGCTCCCCTGACCGAACCGACGTTGGCCAAGGAGACGACAGGTGGGCCGACCGCTGCTGTTCCTCGATGTGGACGGTCCGCTCAACCCCTATGCCGCGCAGCCGGAGAGGCGCCCCGGCGGCTACATCACGCTCAGGGTGCCCGCGGAGAGCGGGATCTCAGGGGACCGCGGGGCCCTCTCGACACGACGACGGACACTGCGGGTCCGGCTCAACCCGGAGCACGGACCGGCACTGCTGCGGCTCGGCTACGAGCTGTGCTGGGCCACCACATGGATGGCCGAGGCAAACCGGTGGATCGCCCCGACGCTCGGCCTTCCCGAACTCCCCTGATCGGCACGGGACTCTCGCCGTATTCACCCCTACGCGATCGAACCTGCCCTCTTGCTCCTGAGAACGCTGAGCCCCCGCCCCTCAGCACGCCCCCCGGTCCCGCCCCGCCGAATACAGGTAGCTGTCCCGGAACTGCTCCGCCCCCAGCGTCCGGCCCACCATGATGACCGCCGTCCGGATCACCCCCGCCGCCTTCACCTGCCCGGCGATCGAGTCCAGCGGGCCCCGCAGGACGATCTCGTCCGGGCGGGACGCCATCGCCACCACCGCCGTCGGGCAGTCCGCCCCGTAGTGCGGGAGCAGCTCCTCCACCACCCGGTCCACGTACCGCGCCGCCAGGTGCAGCACGATCAGCGCGCCGCTGCGGCCCAGCGTCGCCAGGTCCTCGCCCTCCGGCATCGCCGTGGCGCGCTGGGCGACGCGGGTCAGGATGACCGTCTGGCCGACCGTCGGGACCGTCAGCTCGCGCTTCAGCGCCGCAGCCGCCGCAGCGAACGCGGGGACGCCGGGGACCACTTCGTACGGGACTCCCGCCTCGTCCAGGCGCTTCATCTGTTCGTTCACCGCGCTGAACACCGACGGGTCGCCCGAGTGCAGCCGCGCCACGTCGTGGCCGTCCGCGTGGGCCCGGACCAGCTCGGCGGTGATCTGCCCGATGTCCAGGTTCGCCGTGTCGATCAGGCGGGCGTCCTTCGGGCACTCGGCCAGCAGCTCGACCGGGACCAGGCTGCCCGCGTACAGGCAGACCGGGCTGGCGGCGAGGATCCGGGCGCCGCGCACCGTGATCAGGTCGGCCGCGCCGGGGCCCGCGCCGATGAAGTACACCGTCATGATCGATCTCCCTTGTGCGAACGTGCCCCGGATCCCGAGGGCTTGCTTACCGACCACTGCGTTACGGGCATGGCCTGGCGCCAGCCGGTGAAGCCGCCGACCGGGACGGCGTGGGCGACCGCGAGACGGACCAGCTCGCCGCCGTACGCCTTGTGCCGCCCGGCCAGCAGTGCCTCCGACTCCAGCGTCACGGTGTTCGCGACCAGCCGGCCCCCCGGCCGCAGCGCCTCCCAGCACGCGTCGAGCAGGCCCGGCACGGTCAGGCCGCCGCCGATGAACACCGCGTCCGGCGCTTCCAGTCCGGCCAGGGCTGCCGGGGCCGGGCCGGTGACGACCCGGAGACCGGGGACTCCCAGGCGTTCCGCGTTACGGGTGATCCGCTCGGCCCGTACCGGGTCCCGCTCCACGCTCACCGCCCGGCAGGACGGATGCGCCCGCAGCCACTCGATCGCGATCGAGCCGGAGCCGCCGCCCACGTCCCAGAGCAGTTCTCCGGGCGCGGGGGCCAGGGTCCCGAGCGTGGCCGCCCGGATGTGGCGCTTGGTGAGCTGGCCGTCGTGCTCGTACGCCTCGTCCGGCAGCCCCGGGACCGTGCCCAGCCGCAGCGCTTCCGCCGACGCCCGGCATTCGATCGCGATCACGTTCAGCCGGTCCCCCGGGGGGTGTGCCCAGCTCTGCGCGATGCCCTCGACGTGCGCCTCGTCCTCGGCGCCCAGCTGTTCCAGCACCCGCAGCCGGCTCGGGCCGAAGCCGTGGGCCGTGAGGAGCGCGGCGACCGTGGCGGGCGTGCTCGCGTCCGCGCTCAGGACCAGCAGCCGGCGGCCCTCGTACAGGGACGCCGCCAGCCTCGCCGCCGGGCGGCCCACCAGCGTCACGACCTCCGTGTCCTCCAGCGGCCAGCCCAGGCGCGCACAGGCGTACGAGACGGAGGACGGGTGCGGCAGCACGTGCAGCCCCCGCGGCCCCAGCTCCTGGGCGAGCGCCCGCCCGATCCCGTAGAACATCGGGTCGCCACTGGCCAGCACCGCGATCCGGCTCCCCCGGTGCTCGGCGAGCAGCCGGGGGACGGCCGGCCTCAGCGGGGACGGCCAGCCCACCCGGGCACCGGCGCACTCCGGCGGGAGCAGATCCAGCTGGCGCGCCCCGCCGATCAGCACCTCGGCGTCCCGCAGCGCCTCCCGTGCCGTACCGGACAGGCCGGACCAGCCGTCCGCGCCGATCCCCACGACGGAGACGGGGTGGGGAAGCGGGGCTGGAGCTGGGGACACGGGCCGGGACCTCGTCGTTCGGAGCGGGAGGAGAGAAGGAGGGCAGCAGACGCGACGAGCGGAAACGAGGCGCAGCCGAACTTTACTGAACGCCCCGTTCCGACCCCTCCAGCGGGTGAATCCGGGGGCGCGTCCGGAGTGAATCCGAAAAGGAACCGCGCGTGGTGTCGAGAAGACCGCACCGGCCCCGACGTCCCCTGTGCAAGAGGAAGAAAGAACGCGGAGCGAACGAGCGACCAGGAGGCGACGGTCATGAAGTATCTGGTGATGGTCCAGGGCAGCCAGGCGGACTACGACGCGCAGACCGGCAAGGGGAACGCCGACAGCCCGGCCTGGGACGAGAAGGCCATGCGGGAGATGTTCGCCCACATGGGCAGCATCAACGACGACCTCGCCGAGTCGGGCGAACTGGTGACCGGGTACGGGCTGCGGGAGCCCGCCTCGGGCCGGGCCGTCAGCCTCGACGCCGAGGGGCGCCCGGTGGTCTCGGACGGGCCGTACAGCGAGACGAAGGAGCTGCTCGCCGGGTTCTGGGTACTCGACTGCGAGAGCCTGGAAAGGGTGACGGAGATCGCCGCCCGCGTGGCACGCTGTCCGCAGCCGGCCGGGGCACCCGACTACCCGGTGCTCATCCGGCCCATCGACGGCGGGATCGACGACTGAGCCGGACGAGCCGGTCGAGACGGCTGAGCTGGGCGGGCCGGGCCTAGCGAAGCCGGGCCGGGCCTGGACGAGCCGGGCGAAGCCGGACCGGGCCGAGCCGAGGCGGGCCAAGCCGGGGCGAGCCAGGCGGTCCGGCCCGGACCGGCCCCCCGGACCGGCCCAGCCCGACCGGACTCCCCCAAGGACGCGCATGGACCGTACGACCGACGTCATCATCGAGGACCTGCTGCGCCGCCACGCGCCGCAGGTCCTCGGCGCGCTCGTACGCCGGTACGGGCATTTCGACCCGGCCGAGGACTCCGTCCAGGAGGCCCTGATCGCGGCCGCCGAGCAGTGGCCGCGGGACGGGATCCCCGACAACCCGCGCGGCTGGCTGATCCGGGTCGCCTCCCGCCGCCTCACCGACCGGCTGCGCAGCGACGAGGCCCGGCGGCGGCGCGAGGAGACCGCGGCGGCCCTCACCCCTGCGGACGCGTTCGTCGCGCCGCCGCCCGGGGAAGATCCCTCCGGGCCGGGCCGGGCCCCCTCCGAGGACGACACCCTCACCCTGCTCTTCCTCTGCTGCCACCCCGCGCTCTCCCCCGCCGCGCAGATCGCGCTGACCCTCCGCGCGGTCGGCGGCCTCACCACGGCGGAGATCGCCCGCGCCCATCTGGTGCCGGAGGCGACGATGGCGCAGCGGATCAGCCGGGCCAAGCGGACGGTGCGCGGTACACGGTTCCGGCAGCCGGGCGCCCAGGACCGCGACCAGCGGCTCGCCGCCGCGCTCCAGGTCCTCTACCTGATCTACAACGAGGGCTACACCGCCACCGCGGGCCCCGACCTCCACCGCACGGACCTGGCGCGCGAGGCGATCCGGCTGACCCGCGCCGTCCGCCGGCTGCTGCCGCACGAGGGGCGGGTGACCGGGCTGCTGGCGCTGATGGTCCTCACCGAGGCACGCACCCCGGCGCGCACCGGGCCGGACGGTGAGCTGATCCCGCTCGACGAACAGGACCGCGCCCTCTGGGACCGTACGGCCATCGCCGAAGGCACCGCGCTCGCCGAGGAGGCCCTCACCCAGGGGCCCGCCGGGGACTACCAGCTCCAGGCCGCCGTCGCCGCCCTGCACGACGAGGCGGAGCGCGCCGAGGACACCGACTGGCCGCAGATCCTCGCCCTCTACGACCTCCTCGTGCGGCGCACCCCCGACCCCGCCGCCGCACTGGGCCGGGCGGTCGCCGTGGCCATGGTGCACGGGCCCCGGGCGGGACTGGCGGAGGTCGACGCGCTGGCGGGGACGGTGGAGCCGCACTTCCGCCTCGACGCCGTACGCGCCCATCTCCTGGAGCGGGCCGGGGAGCCGGCCGCCGCCCGCACCGCCTACCGCGCGGCCGCCGACTCCACCCTCAGCGAACCGGAAGCCCGCTATCTGCGCGGGCGCGCGGACCGGCTGACCCCGTAACCGGCTGCCTGGGCAGGCCCGTTCACTCCCGCCTGCCGAAGAACTCGATCTCCGCCACCGCCGTGCGCCGGTCATCCCCGGAGCCGTACGCCGCGTCGACCGTGAGCCGGGCCCGTACCGTGTCCGATCCCCGTAAGTCGAACGTCTGCTGGCCCGCCTCGTCGCGCAGCCGGATCGTGCGGTCGGTCTTCTCGCCGTCCTTCGACGTCAGCTCCACCGTGAGCCGCGCCGGGCGGCCCTGCTTCAGGAACTCGTCCTGGCGTGCCGACGTCCCGGAGAACACCACGATCTTCATCATCCGTACCGGCTGGGCGAAGTCGCACTCCAGGTGCTCCCCGACGCCTTCGCCGGTCTTCTCCGGTGCCCAGTAACGGTTGTTGAAGCCGTCGAACGCGGCCGACGCCGGGTGTCCGTCCGCCTCGCTGGAGCCCCGGCAGGCGGCCGGTGGCACGGACTCCGGAGTTCCGGTCTCCTCCTTGGCGAGGCCGAACAGACCCGAGAGATGCGGCAGCGCGAACCACACCCCCACCGCCAGCAGGATCAGCACGATGGGCAGCCCGACCCTCGGACGCCGCCACCCGCTTCCCGGACGCGCCCCCGCCACGCGTGCCTGCCGGGGGCGGCGGCGCAGGATCCGCCGCCACCACGGCGGCCGTCCCTCGGGGGCGGGCCCGGGGTCCAGGAGCAGGGCGCAGCGGATGCACAGCGTGCGGCCCGGGGCGTTCTCCGTACGGCAGTTGGGACAGACCACCGGCGCGCCGACGGGTTCCGGGCGGGCCGGACCGGTGGCTGACGCCCGCTGCCCGCCGTCCGGCCACGCGTCGGGACCCGGAGCCGGACCGGGCGGGCCCTCGCCCGGACGCCGGGGGGCTGCCGCCTCCGGTGGCGCGTGGGGCCGGCGCGGAGGTGGTGACATCGGCGGTACGGGGGCCGGCGGCACAGGCTGTGGAGGCAGCGGATCCGTTACGGGAACGGGCGCGGGCGCCGGCGCGGGCGGTGTCCCGAGGTCAGGCGCGGGCCGCGTTGCGGGAGGGGACTCGGGCGGTGTTACGTGAGGGGACGCGGACGGAGACTCGGACGGTGTTACGGGAACCGGCGGCGCGGGGACGGGCGGCGCGGGAACAGGCGGCGCGGGAACAGGCGGCGCAGGGACCGGCGATGCGGAAACAGGCGGCGCGGGGACCGGCGGCGCGGGCGGAGCCTCCCTCTCCTCCTCCCACCGCAAGAACGCCTCGCACGCCACACAGAACTCCCGCCCCGACGCGTTCCGGTGCCCGCACTCGTCGCAGATCACAGCAGCTCCAGAGTGAATCCGACGTGCGCCGGGACCTCCGCGCCGATCAGCTCCTCCAGCCGCACCCGGTCCGGCTGCCGCACACCGCCCCGGTCCCCGGTGCCCCCGGCCGCCGCCCGGATCCGGATGGTCACCCAGGGGCGGTCCTGGCCGGGCAGCGGGGTGCCAGGACGGGTCGACCAGGCCGTGCCGCCGCTCTCGACGATCTCCGGTTCCGTGCCGGTCTCCAGCCGGAGCGCCTCCGCCAGACCGCTCACCGTGCCGCGCCGGGCATGCCGGGCGACCGCGCCGCGCACCGCCGCCCGGCGCAGCTCCGGCGGGCTGTCCGCATGAGCGTCGACGGCCACCCACTGGGCCAGCCAGTCGAGGAAGTCGTCGGGGGCACTGCGCGGGTCCAGGTGCGCGGGCAGGTTGTCGATGGAGAGGAGGACGGGGGCGAGGACGTCGTCCAGCGCGGCCAGGAAGCGCTGGAGGAAGTCCTGTTCGAGGTAGACGGCGGGCAGCCGGTCGATCAGGGGGTGCGGGGTCGGCAGCCCCGGGATTCCGCTGCGCATCGGCTCAGGCCCCCCTCACCCGGAGCTGGTGCTCGTAGCTGAAGACCAGCGCGTGCGGGTCCAGCGGGATCTTCGCGGTGGCGTCGGTGCGTTCGCCGGTGACCGGGTCGGCGCGGTACAGCCGTACGTCCTCCACCAGGTCGACCCCCGGCACCCGCTGGAGCACGGCGAACGCCTCCCCGGACTGGACGGGTCGGCCGAACGGCCAGCCGTCCCCGGCAGGCCCGCCGGTGAGCGGGTTGAAATACCCGTACAGCGCGGCCAGCGCGCTCTCGCGGACCTTCTCCGCGAGCGCCCCGCGCTCCGCCTGGACCAGGGCGACGACGGTGACGCCCTGGTAGAACGGCGGCTCGACGACCAGCCGGGCCCCGACCGGCCGCCGGGCGTCCAGGTGTCCGGCGATCAGGGCGAGCGTGTTCGCGGGCGGGATCAGCTCGTCGAACCCGATCCGGCCCTGCTCGTCGCTGCGCCCGGCGGGGACGACGAGCAGCCGCACCCCGCCCGCGTCGGAGGCCTCCGGGCCGCCCTCCGTACCGGCCCGGATGCAGTGGACCCGGGCCGCGTCCGGGGCGATCTCGCGGGCGAGCAGTTCGTAGTCGTGCGGGACCACCGCCCGGTGCAGGGTGCGCAGGGTCATGGGTCCGCGCACCCGGGCGCTGTCGACGCTCTCGCCGTCCACGCCCCCGAGCGCCGGCCGGCGGTTCTCGACCCGGGCGACGTACGGGATCGCGCTGCGCAGGACGCGGAGCGTGGAGCGGGCGACGTTGCCGCGCAGCCCGCCGCCCGTGCGGTAGGAACGGACCCGGACGGTGGCGCCCTTGACCGGGACCCGGCCGTAATGGCGTACGGAGCCGTCCCGTTCGCGTACGGCGGGACCGAACTCGACGCGCCCCGCGTTCGGGTCGAGCGTGACGTGCCGGTCCTCGGGGCCGGAGTGCGCGAAGTCGTCGACCCGGCTCCAGCGGGTGACGTCCGAGCCTGGGCCCGTGGTGTCGGCGGCGGCCGGGTCGGTCACCTCGACCACGAACTCCCCCGGCACCACCGGCGGCCGGGCCAGCCGGAACACCTGCCCGGGGACGCCCTCCGCCTGGCCCAGCACCTCGTCGGTGACGGTCTCGGCATGCTCGGCCGCCACCGTCGAGCCGATGGTGAACGCGCTGATCCCGCGCACGACGGGCGGGGCCACGTACGTCGGCCGGCCCGGCTCCGCCTCGATCAGGCGGCAGCGCAGCCAGCCCCCGGTGCGGCGGACGACGGCCGCCGGGACATGGGTTCCCGGCAGGTGGAGGATCAGCTCGCCGGACCGGTTGAAGCCGCCGGTGTCGTCCTTCTCCACCTCGCAGACCGCCCAACTCGTCCCGTCCCAGGCCTCCCAGAGGATCGGCGGCCGGGCCGGGTCGACGCCGACGCCGTCCACCGTGCAGTCCAGGCGTAACACCAGTACGCCTGCGGGCACGGCGGCCGACAGGCCGACGTACAGGCAGTCGCCGGGGGCGGGCGTCGCCCCGAACACGGGCACGTCCCGGCCGAGCGTCAGCTCCTCGGTCCGGTCGACGGCCTCCCCTGGCGAGGGCCAGGTGGCCAGGTGGGCGAAGGTGCACGGCACGATGGAGAGCGGTTCGGAGGTGGTGAACACGACCGCCTCCTCCGTCTCCGTACGGACGGTCGCGACCTCCGTGCCGGCGCGCACCAGCACCGGTTCGGGCCGGGGCGCGGAGAGCCGGAACGTCACCTCGGTGCGGGCGGCGGTCGGCGGGTGGAGCTGTACCCCGATCAGGTCGAGGAAGGTGAGATAGCTCTTCTCCGGGACCCGGTTCACCCGGTAGACGAGCTGGTCGACCATGGTCGCGAACGCCTCGATCAGCGTCACCCCGGGGTCGGAGACGTTGTGGTCGGTCCACTCCGGGCAGCGCTGCTGCACCAGGCGTTTCGCCTCGTCGACCAGGCCCTGGAAGGTGCGGTCGTCCAGATGCGGGCTGGGCAGGGTCATGCCCTCACCTCCTCATGCGAGCCGGGCAGGGTCATGCCCTCGCCTCCTCAAGCGGGCCGGGCAGAGCCATGCCTCGCCATCCTCCTGCGGGCCGGGCAGGGTCCATGCGCCCGCCTCCTCGTCGTACGCGATGGTCAAGCTCATGCGCCCGCCCCCTCCTCGTCGGCCGGTCCCTCGGTCGCCTCGGCGTGCTGCGGGATCACGTAGAACGGGAAGACGAGGTTGCGGGGATCGTTCGCGCCGCGCACGGTGTAGCCGATGTCGATGTAGAGGACGCCGTTGTCCGCCTCGTCGAACCGGACGACGACCTCGGTCACCTCGATCCGGGGCTCCCAGCGCTCCAGCGCGAGCCGCACCTCGTACGCCAGCTGCCCGGCGGTTCCCGCGTCCGCCGGGGCGAACACGTAGTCGTTGACCGCGCAGCCGAACTCGGGCCGCATGGGCCGCTCGCCCGGCGAGGTCGCCAGGATCAGCCGGATCGACTCCTCCAGCTCGTGCTCGCCGCGCACCAGGGCGATGGACCCGGTGGCGTCCGTACGCGGCGGGAACGCCCAGCCCGCGCCGATGAACTGCTGTCCCATGGGTCCGGTTCACCCGCCGATCAGTACGGTCGGACAGCCGGAGAGCACCGGAGAGCCGCAGCCCGCCAGGTCCCCGGCGCGGGCGGCCGGCTGCCCGCCGATGAACACCGTCGAGCTGCCGGGCGGCGCGAGGACCGTCGGCGGATGGGCGGCGGGCGAGGAACACAGGTGAGCGGTCCCGACGGTGGCGGCGGGCTTCCCGCCGATGAGCACGGACCGGACTCCGGGCGGCCCGACCGTGCCGGGATGGCCCGTGGGGTCGCCGACCCGGGCTGCCGGGGCGGCTGTTGCTCCGGGCATGCTGTGCACTCCTCTCGTCGCCTGGCTGGTCAGATGTCAGTTGAGCTTGACCATGGGCGCGTTGACCGTCACCGAGCCGCCGCTCTTGATCTCCGTACGACGGCTGCCGTCGACCGTGACCTCACCGCCCCGCACCTCCACCGAGCCGCCGGCCGCGATGGCGACCTTCCCGTTGCCGCCGTCCACGGAGATCCCGTTGCGCGAGGTCAACGTGACGCTCTCACCGGCCAGTTCGAGCGCCCCGCGCCCCGCGTCCAGGGCGACGCCGTCGGCCGCCCGGATGGAGACCTGCTCCTTGGCCTCGATCGTCACGCTGCCGTCGCTGCCGATGACGATGGCGGTGCCCTTGCGGTCGAGGTCGATCGTGAGCTTGCCGTCACCGGTGCGGAGCCGGACGCCCTGCGGGCCGTTGGCGGCGTCCAGCAGCTCCAGCTGGTTTCCGCTCCTCGACGCGAAGGCACGGCGGTTCACCGCACCGCTGGTGGGATCGACGAGTTCGCCCCCGCCACTGGTACCTCCTGAGCCTCCGCTGCCACCTGCACCTCCAGAAGCGACGGAAGCACTGGATGCACCGGGAGCGCCGGAAGCACCGGAAGCACCGGAAGCACCGGGAGCACCGGGAGCACCGGCGGATGGGCCCCCGCCGCCGCCCGGCCGGTCCTGCCCGTTGTACAGACCCGCCAGGACGTACGGACGGTCCAGATGCCCGTGCTCGAAGCCGACCAGCACCTCGTCGCCCACCTCCGGGATGAACGCCTCGCCGCCCCCCGTACCGCCGGACTGCGCCGTACGCGCCCAGTCGCTCGCGTACTCGTCGGACAGCCACGGGAAGCGCACCTTGACCCGCCCCGACCCCTCCGGATCCTGCGTGTCCGTCACCGTCCCGCTGACCAGCCCCGCACACCGCGAACCACCCGCGACCGGCGTGCCTCCCGTCAGCCCGAACAGCGACCGCTCCTGCTGCCCCGACACGGTGATCCAAGTCTCGTACCCGCGTACGGCGTCGAAGACATGGCGTGAGGTCGTCACCGTGTACCGGCCCTCGAACGGCGCGCCCACCGCGTTCAGCGCCACCGCGCTGCCCGCCCGCACCTCCGGATTCCCCCGGATCACCGCCTCCAGCTCCGCGAACGACCCGGCGATCCGCTCCGCCAGCGCCTTCGCCGCCTGGTCGACCTGGTCCTGCGCCCCGTACGCCGCGTCGGTCACCACGAACCGGGCCTCGCCGAACCGGGCCGACACCTCCGCCGCCGTCACCCCCAGCTCCAGCGTCGGGGACGTGCCCGCCGGGGCCCGGCCCACCAGCGGCTGCTTCGCCTGGACGTCCCAGCCGCGCACCTCCACCTCGGAGACCTGCTCGGCGGCCGACACCCCGGCCCGGCAGCGCAGCAGGTTGCTGCCCAGCTCCAGGACGAGCGGATCGCGTTCGGCGCGCGCCGAGGAGTCGGGCGCGCCGCCCGCCTCGGCCGGCTTCGTGATGTGGAGCTGCCCGTCCCGTACGTACGCCTGCGCTCCCGCCTCCTCGGCCAGCCCGCGCACGAACTCCCAGTCGGTGACGTTGGGCTGGGCGATGTGTTCCAGTACCGGCCCGGCGATGTCGACCGGGCCCGGCTTCAGCCCGGCGCGCCGGGCGACCTGGCCGCAGATGTCGGCGAGGGTCATGTTCTGGTAGCTGGCCACGCGCCGCCCCCGGAACAGCCGGTGCGACTCGTCGAAACCCCGGACCACGGTGAACGTGCCGGACTCGTCGAGCTCCACCTCCAGCGCGGTGACGACCCCCTCCAGCAGCGGCTTCGGGGCGGTGTCGCCGCCCGCGCGGGCCAGCAGCCGGGCCTCGGTGCCGATCTTCAGCCCGGCCTGCTCCAGCAGCACCCGGTCGGGGTCCCGGAACCGCAGCAGGAACAGGTCGGGGAGCGTACGGCTGTCGTCGACATAGCCCTCGACCAGCGTGTTCACGAACTTCGCGGGCAGCGGCACGCCGCCGAACTCCACCGTCAGCGCCGTGGAAACCCCCTGCTGCGCCATCAGCCCCGCCCCCTGCCCCGGGCGGCCCTGGTGGCGTCCCGGTCCGAGGAGTCCCCGAGCCGTGCCAGCTCGTCGAGGGCGGGCAGCAGGAGCTGGGTGCCGGGCGCGAGCCGCATCGGGTCGTCGATCCCGTTGGCCTCGGCGATCACCCGCCAGGCCCCGGGATCCCCGTACTCCCGGTGGGCCAGCGAGGGCAGCGAGTCGCCCGCGCCGACCCGGTGGACGCGCCGGGCGGCCAGCGCGCCCGAGGTCGGGTTCTGGCCCGGCGTCTCGCCGCTGATCTCCTCCATGGTGACCTGGCAGACCGCCCGGATCGGCACACCGGACGTCGTGAACAGCGTGTATTTCGCGGCGACTTGGCTGACGTAACCCGGAAAGCCGGTCAGCCCGCCCCAGTGGAAGACGACCCAAGGCGGGGACGACCGCTGCTGCTGCCGGGTCTCGTCCGTCGGCACGCAGCACGCGAAGAGCTGCTCCACCGAGGTGACGACCCGGGTGTCCTGGGTGTCGCTGGCGTCGAAGAACATCTCCACCGTGAGCTTGCTGGGCTGCGAGCCCTGGTACTCCGGCGGCCCCGAACTCTTCGCCCCCTTCGCCGGACTCCGCTTCCAGGAGGCCGCCTTGGTCAGGCTCAGCTCCTTGGGGTTGAACTGGAAGTCGATCCGCCCGCACGGCCCGCCCGGCGTCAGCCCGCCCCCGGTCGGCGGGGTCCGCAGCTCCAGGTAGGCGTGCTCCAGCTTGGGCCGCGCCGAGCCGCCCTTCGCCGCCGACGCCACCCCTGACGTACCGGCCGCGCTGAACGCGATGGGACCCGCACCGCTCATCGCGCTCAGCCCTCCATCACGTAACCGTGGTGGGCGATCTCGATGGTCTCCATCGCGACCTTCGGCGACTCGGGCGTGAACGAAGGACCGGTCCACCGCACGGGCACGACCTCCAACAGCCCCCACTGGGCCACCTTTTGACCATCGCCCGTACGTGCCTCGATGTGCGCGGTCTTCCGGCTGAACCCGGTCGTCATCGTGGCGAACCAGCGCGCCACCTTCTCCGTCTCCCGGGTCAGCGGCCGCGACAGCTTCACGTTGGAGTACTTCAGCCGGGTCGGCAGCTGCCACAGATGCCCGTTGTTGCCGCCCTCCTCGCGGGTTTCGAGGACCACTTCGCAGCCGAGGCCCTCGCAGGTGTTGAACGACCCGAGCTCGATGTCATCGATGGTCACGACGAAACAGACGCTGACGGCGGGGTCGCTGTCCTGGGCGGTGGCCATGACACGTACCTCTCAGTTCGGTCGAACAGCCGGTCGTTCGGAGTTTCGGAGTTCACTGGCCGGTGTTTCAGTGGCCGGTGCTTCAGTGCCAGGTGCTTCAGTGCCAGGTGCTTCAGTGGCGGGTGTTGATGAGATGACCGGCGCGCTCGCGCTCCAGCCGGAGATCGTTCTTGAGGAGCCGGCTCAGCGGGGCGTACAGAGCGCGGACCAGCTCGTCCGTGACGGCGGGAGCCCCCTTGCCGTCCTTCGCCTCAGCCGCTTCCGTTACGGTGTCGGGCTCCGCCTCGGACTCCGGCTCCGTGGCGTCCTCCGGTTCCGTTACGGGGTCGGGCTCGGGGGGCGGCGGTTCCTCGGCGGCTTCGGCGATCCCGGCGGCCCGCTGGACGACCGGCCGCGAGGTACCGGAGGCCGGCGCGCCCCCGAAGACCACACTGCCATCGGCCATCCGCTGCGCCACCCCGGCGGCCACCGCCACGGCACCGGCCGAGGGCAGTCCCCGCGCACTGCCGGAACCCGGCAGGAGACGCGCCACCGAGCCCGGCACCGGAGGCCCTCCGGCTGCCTGCCGCTGAAGGGGCGCTGGGGGCGTGCCGGCGGGGGGCCGGGGAGGGGCGGGGCCCAGGGAGACACCGGGGCCGGGGCCTGCGCCCGCGCTCCGCCCCGTACCGATGTCCGCCGCTTCGGTCCACCGGACCGGAACGCCCTCGGGGGGAGGGGCAGCGGGCCCGGCCGGGGCCGGCGCGGACCCCCCGGCGTGCTCCGGATCCGGCCCCGCAGCACGCTGTACGTCAACGTTCCGCGGAACCAGGGGGCGGTCGCCCAGGAGGGGGGCGACGGGCTGCCCGGCGACGGGCGGGGACGGGTGCGGCGGGGCGGCGGACGGGCTGACCGACCGCTGGACGGAACCAACGGCACCACTGACGCCACCGACGCCACCGACGCCACCGACGCCACCGACGCCACCGACTGAAGCAGGCGCGCCCACCTCGTGGTCATCGGACCGGCTCGGGAGCACCTCCCCCACCAGCGGATCCTCACCGATCAAGGGAGCGACCGGCTGGTCGGCCTCCCCCGCCCGACCGGCCTCGGAAGGACCTGAGTCAGCAGGGGCAACAGGGGCAGCAGGCGGAACCTGACTCCCGGAGGTCTCCGGAACGGACGCGGCCCGACGCTGAGCGGTCGGCGGCAGACCGGGCAGCGGCGCACCGAGCCCGGCCGCCCGCCGGGGCCGCTCCCCGGCCGGCGGCATCGCAGCCCGCTGAACACCGACGCTTCCGGAGGGCGGGGCGGCCGGAGCGGACGGTGGGTCCGGCGCGGAGGGCTCCGCCACGACGGCCCGCTCACCCACCAGACGCCGTACGGGCAACTGCTCACCGTCTCCGGCACCACTTCCCGCCCCGGAGGCGGACGTCATGGCGGGGCTCTCACCCCCGTACCCGTACCCGTACCCGTACAGACGCTGTACGGGTACGGGTACGGACACTGGCGCGGGTACGGATTCCGTTAGGGCCACGGGTCCGGGCCCGGCCACCGCACCCGGGCGCGGCCTCGCGGCAGCCGCCCGCAACGGCATCTCCACAGACCGCTGAGCCGCGACCGACGACGACGGCTGCGACGACGGCGGGGCGGACTCCGCAACACCGACCCCACGCACGAGTCCAGCCGGAGCATCAGGACTCACCACATGCCCCAGCGGGGTCCCGAGTGCGGTGTCCTGGCGCGTGGTGAGTGAGGCCTCGAACTCCGCGGGACCCACCGTCAGTTGCTGCCCGGAAACCACCCGCTGGAGCGGCTCCAGCCGGTTCACATCAACACGGTCGCCACGGTCGGCCACCGCCGGGGCGGGTGCATCGCCGGTGCGGGAACCGCCGCGGTCACCCCGCAGCCAGGACATCAGCCCCATGAACCTTCGTCCTCTCCGACTACTGCCCGTTGAGGCGGGCGACCTGCGCGACGAACTTCAGGCGTTCCGGATGTTCCAGGTCCAGCAGGTCGTCCAGCGGCCAGTGGAAGTGGTAGGCGAGGTACGCGACCTCCTCGTAGAGCAGGTCGGCCGCGTACGTCACGATTCCCCCAGGCGGCCACCGGCGAGATTCACCGCGAACTCCTCGTCGCAGGACGGGCACGTGACGGCGGCGCGAGTATGTCCCTCGGCGTTGATCCGCCGGTAGAAGTCCTGGAGAAAGGCCAGGTCGGAGGCGAACAGGTCCTCGATGACGCCGGGATGGATGTCCTCGACCGTGCCGATGCGCGTGACGACCCGGGAGATGAGGACGACCGACAGATAGGCCGAGTTCTCCCGCACGCGATCGTCCCGCAGGGGGACCAGCTCGTCGCGGGCGGTGGCCAGGCGCATCACCCCGGCGCGGTGGACCGCGCCCGACTCGTCGACGTAACCGCGAGGCAGCTCGAAGCCGAACTCCGTACGCAGCGGCTCCTGTTGGTGCGCGGAGCCACCTCGCCGCCCCCCGCCCACCCCCGCCTCGACCTGCTCCGGACTCTGGAACGGGACCGAGCGGCGCATCAGTCGAGTTCCATGCTCTCGTAGGTGATCGCCAGTTTCTCCGTCAGCACCGACGTGTCACCGGCCTTGAGCGTGCCGATCTCCAGGGACTTCGGCCAGGCGTTGATGAGTTTGTAGCGCTTGATCGGCAGGCCCTCGTAGTCGTAGACGATGACGGCGCCGTTGCGGCGGGCGTTCGTCATGCGGCCGAACCGCGAGTCCTTGATCCACCGCTCGAAGCTGTTGTCCTCGGTGAGCCCGCGCGTCACGGTGACCTCACCGGCCTTGGGGCGGCCGGGCAGCTTCTTGATGGCGTACTTGCCGTCGGCGGTGTTCTGCTTCAGCTCGATGACGTCCTGCTCCATCTTCAGACCACTGACCTCGGTGATCTGCTTGATGATGACGCTGTCGAATTCGAGGCCGAAGGAATGCCCGACGGAACTGTCGAGATCGGGAAGTGGCACAGCAGACTCCTTAACGCCGGTCTCAGGAACGGGCTGTCAACGGGTCAACGGGTCAACGGGCCTGTGGCAGCCGGTCATTCGTCGACGCCACCGCTGCCGCCGGTCAGCTGGGAGAGCCGGAACACCACGAACTCGGCCGGTTTGACGGGGGCGACCCCGATCTCGCAGATGACCTGGCCCGCGTCGACGCTCTCCGGCGGGTTCGTCTCGCGGTCGCACTTCACGTAGAACGCCTCCTCGGGGGTCAGCCCGAACAGCGAACCCTTGCGCCACTCGTTGACCAGGAACGCCGAGACCGTGCGCCGGACACGGGCCCACAGGGCGTCGTCGTTCGGTTCGAAGACGACCCACTGCGTACCGGCGAGGATCGACTCCTCCAGGTAGTTGAAGAGCCGCCGGACGTTCAGATACCGCCAGGCCGGATCGGACGCCAGCGTCCGCGCGCCCCACACCCGGATGCCCCGCCCGGGGAAGGACCGGATGCAGTTCAGCCCGATCGGGTTGAGCAGGTCGTGCTCGCCCTTGGTGAGCTGGGTCGCCAGCGCGACGGCTCCGCGTACGACCTCGTTCGCCGGGGCCTTGTGCACCCCGCGCGTGTCGTCGTTGCGCGCCCAGATCCCGGCGATGTGCCCACTGGGCGGTACGAGGGTGGCGCGGCCGGACGCGGGGTCGGCGACGCTGATCCACGGGTAGTAGAGCGTGGCGTACTTGGAGTCGAAGTTGGCCTGCCCGGTGCGCCAGCCGCGGATCTGCTGCGGGGTGAGGCCGGGCGGCGGGTCGAGCACAGCCACCCGGTCCCCCATCAACTCGCAGTGGGCGATGAGGCCTTGCTGGACGGCGATGACCGACTCCAGGTCCAGCAGCCCGCGTTCGTACGCGCTCATCAGGTCGGGCACGGCGACCATGGTGACCTCGTCGACCGCTTCGAGGCCGCCGAGCCCCGTACGGCGGTCGGCGTCACCGACGTACACCTCGGGGGCCATCGCACCGGAACTGCCGACGGGGGCGGGGGCGGCCGGGGCGAGGATCACCGTCTGCGGCTCGGGCGGGGCGGGTGCGGCGCCGCGACCCGACTCCCGTACCTCGATCAGCTCGGACGTGGCGTTGACGCGGGTGGCGATGTTGTCCTTGCTGCGCTTGGTGGTGACGGAGGGGTACGTCTCCACGACCTGGCCGTCGCGCTTCACGAGGAACCGGAAGACGTCGGCGGGCGGATCGTCGGCCTCCACCGGGGCGACCTCCACACTGATCTCGCCGCTCACCCCCGGCCGGGGGCGTACGGCGTAGGGCCCGACCGGGACCTCCGCGCCGGCAGGCAGTCCACCGGCCTGCCCGGCCTGCCCACTCCCCCCGGTGGCGCCGCCGCCCGGCTCACCGTCTTCCGCATCCGCGTCCACACCCGCGTCCGCACCCGCTTCCGCCGTGCCGTCACCGACCCGCACGATGTAGCAGACGCCGCCGCCGTTGGCGAAGAACCCGTAGACGGAGGACGCGAGGTAGGCGCCGTCGACGAAGTCACCGAACGTGGCGACGAACTGACTCCAGTTGGTGATCAGCGTCGGCTCGTCGAACGGGCCCTTCTGGGCGAAGCCGACGAAGGCGGCGACCGAGGTGCCCACCCCTTCGATCGGCCGGGATCCGGACTCGACCTCTTCGACGTAGACGCCGGGGGACAGGTACGACGGCATAAGGGCCTCTCCTCGACACACTCCTGAACGCACTGCTCGACCGGGTGATGCGGGTCGACCAGGTGACGGGCCGACCGGGTGATGCGGGCCATTCTCGTCACGGGGGCGATCACCGGGAACGGACGGTCGGCCGCCCTGCCGCGCATCGAGGGCTGCCCGATGAGGCAACGCGTCCGCGCCGGGGGTGCCGCCCCGCCCTGCCCCGTACGCGGCCCGCCCGTTCTGCGTACGCCCCCGGCTTCCCCGGCACGCTGGCGGCCACCACGCATGCACCACATCCGGGCGGGCCCCGGGCGGCGGGAGCGGAGGGGCGGATGAAGGCGGTTCCGGAGAAGCCTTCCGCCACGCAGCCGCATCACGACCCGGTACGCGCCCGGGACCGCGCCCCGCACTCCGACTCCGTACGCGCCCCGCACCCGGACTCCGTACGCGCCCCGCATCCCGACTCCTCCGTAGGCGCTCCGGGCTTTGAACGCTCCCGCCCGGACGCACAGCGAACGGAGGAGCGGGCAACCACCACCCCGCCCCCCGACCGCCGCTCCGTCCAACGGTTGCAGCGCCTGGCCGGGAACGGGGCGGTGTCCCGGCTGGTCGCCCAGCGGTACACCGCGCCGGTCAAGCCGTCCCCGGCGCAGTCGCCCCGCTTCCGCAGCGTGAAGACCGACGTGGCGGCGAAGAGGACCCGGATCGCGGCGCACGCCCCGGCGGCGAGTGAGTCGAAGGCGTCGCAGGACGCGGCGGTGGCCCCGCCGGATGACAAGGAGGCCCAGGGCAAGGCGGCGAACGCCGAGAAGATGAACGCGGCGAAGCCCGGGGAGTTCGACAAGAAGGCGTTCATCGACGCGGTGAACAAGGCGATCGACGCGCAGGCCCCCAAGAACCTCGACGAGGCGGACAAGTTCGCCAAGTCCGGCAAGGCGGACCAGGTCAAGGCGGAGGTCGACGGGAAGGTCGGCGACGGCAAGGAGTCCTCCGCCAAGGACATCGACACCGCCACCAAGGCCCCGCCCGACACCTCGGCCGCCAAGGACAAGGAGGTCACCCCGCTCTCCCCCGACCAGGCCCCGGCCAACCCGGGCGCGCCGTCCGCCACGGACGCGGTGCCCGAGAAGCAGCCCGCGGCCGTGACGGACTTCTCCGAGGGGCCGGCCGAGAACGACAAGGCGATGGCGGACGCCGAGGTCACCGAGGAGCAGCTGGCCAAGGGCAACGAACCGCAGTTCACCGAGGCCCTGTCGGCGAAGAGGACCTCCGAGGCGGACGCGGCGAAAGCCCCGGCGAAGGGGAAGGCGGCGGAGAACCAGCAGCTTTCCACCGCCAAGGAGAACGCGGCGGCCTCCGGGGCCCAGGCCATGGCGGGCCTCACCTCCACCCGTGCCGCCGCCGGGAAACAGGTGGACGGCGGGAAGAACGACACGAAGTCGAAGGACGAGAAGAAGCGCGCCGAGGTCACGGCAAAACTCCAGAAGGTCTACGACAGCACGAAGAAGGACGTCGAGGACACCCTGTCCGGCCTGGACAAAAAGGTGGACACGGCGTTCACAGCGGGCGAGAAATCAGCGCGGGACGCGTTCACGGCCGACCACAAGAGCCGGATGAAGAAGTACAAGGACAAGCGGTACTCGGGCCTCGTGGGCAAGGGCCGCTGGGTCAAGGACAAGTTCGCCGGCCTGCCGAAGGCGGCGAACGACCTCTACCAGGAGTCCCGCAAGCTCTACGTCTCCCGCATGCGGACGGTCATCTCCTCGGTCGCCGACATCATCGGCGCCGAACTCGGCAGGGCGAAGGCCCGTATCGCCAAGGGCCGCACGGAGCTGAAGGCGGAGGTCGACAAACTCCCCGCCGATCTCCAGCAGTTCGGCGAGGAGGCGGCGAAGGACTTCGCGGGAAAGTTCGACGACCTGGAGTCCACGGTCAACGAGAAGTCCGAGCAACTGGTCCAGGACCTCGCCCAGAAGTACACAGCGGCCCTCAACAAGATCGACGAGGAGATCAAGAAGCTCCAGGAGGCCAACAGGGGCCTGATCGACAAGGCGAAGGACGCCATCGTCGGGGCCATCAAGACGATCAACGAGCTGAAGAACCTGCTCCTCGGCATCCTCGCCAAGGCCGCCTCCGCGATCATGAAGATTATCAAGGACCCGATCGGCTTCCTGGGCAACCTGGTGAAAGCGGTCGGCGCGGGCCTGAACCTCTTCATCACGAACATCGCCGACCACCTCAGAACGGGCGTCGTCTCCTGGCTGCTGGGTACGGCGGTGAAGGCGGGCCTGGACCTCCCGGCGAAGTTCGACCTCAAGGGAATCATCCAGCTCATCGGTTCGATGCTGGGCCTGACCTGGGACGGCATCCGCACCCGCGTCACCCGCAAGGGCGTCCCCGACGAAGCGATGAGCGCGGTCGAGACGTCCGTCCCGGTGGCCGGCTCCCTCGCCCGCGAGGGCCCGGCCGGCGCGGTCAAGGAAATCCAGGCGGAGACGGGCGACCTCAAGGCCACGATCCTCGGCAAGCTGACGACCTACCTGATCCCCACCGTCCTCATCGCGGGCATCACCTGGATCATCTCCCTGCTCAACCCCGCCTCGGCGTTCGTCCGCGCGGTCAAGGGAATCATCGACATCGTCACGTTCATCGTGACCCAGGGCGCCCAGATCGTGGACTTCGTCAACGCGGTCCTGGACGCGGTCATCGCCGTAGCGAACGGCGGCCAGGCCGGCGTCCCCAAGCTCATCGAGGCCGCCCTCGCCACGAGCGTCCCCCTCCTGATCGGCTTCCTGGCCGCGCTGCTGGGCATCGGCGGCCTGGCCAACAAGGTCAAGTCGGTCTTCCAGTCGGTGTCACGGCCGGTGACCCGGGCTATCGACAAGATCGTCGACTTCATCGCGAAGAAGGGCAAGGCGCTCTGGGCGAAGCTCAAGGGAAACAAGGGAGACCCAAGGAGAACGGGACCCGGAAAGCCCGAAACAGTTGCCGCAAAAGATAAGCGGCTCACCAAGGGGCTCGCAGCAGCCACAGCTGCTGCCAATAGACACAGAGGCCGCCTGGTGTCCGAGGCACTGCTCCGCCGCATATTTGCGGGCATCCGAGTTCGCTACGGCCTCACCGAGTTGCGCCCAGTGGCAGGCGATCAGAAATGGGATATCTACGGCAAGGTCAACCCTTCCCGCCTGTCTGCAACTGAGCTGCTGCTCCGAAAAAATGAGCGCAAAATGATGCGGCTTGCCGTAAATGCGGCCGGCGGCATAGTCGAGTTCCTCAAGAAAATGGCGGACGGGGACTCCATATCAGTCACGGTCGCGGAGGTTTCCACCGATGTAGATATGGGAAAGTTCAAGGAAGCGTGGGAGCGACCTCAATCAAAAGCACGCGAGATGCTGAAGGACAAACTTCGCGACGCCACACCGAATAATCACGAATGGATTCCAACCAATTTCATCCTGGAGGTCACCGAACGCGCTTCCCTCGCCGCGGGCGAGGGCCCCAAGTGGATCGACCTACAGCACAGCCTTCGATCCGATACGTTCCGTGTCGTTTTCAGTGCCGCGAAGGCGCCTCCTCAGATCATTACTGAAGCCGTTGACGGCAGGCCGGAGCGGCAGTACAGCGGCCCCTACGGGCATTCGGGCGCCGTATTCCTCAACAAGCCGACAAAAAACAATCAGAGAATCAAACACCAAGGGGACTTTCATAACGAATTACGGTCCTCCTTCACTTCTTCGACCACGACCCAGAAGGCGAAGGAGGCGGCACTGGCAACCGCGCGCGCCTGGATCTGGCGGGGAGACGACTTCACTCCAGAAATCCACCCCAAAGTAATGGACAAATCCGGAGATCCGCTGGACGGAGAAAAACAGAAAGAGAACTTCGCGCAGATAGAAAAGGATCTGTCCTGAAGCGGAGGAAGCGTGAACGAAGGCGAAGGAAACGCAACTTCAGAGCTTGGAACCAGCACGGAAGCCATGGAGTGGGTGAATGGCTCCGGCCTGGACGAGAAATCCAAATCGAATCTCCTGAAATTCATCATGAACTTCCCCTCACTGACCTTCATCCGGGAGTCGGACGAGTATCTCGATGCCAGCGAATCCGAGCACGGCGTGACTCTGCCCCCATGGTTCCGCGACCTTCGGAAGATTTTTGCCGGATTCGCGGATTCCATGCCCGCCCGGTTTATCGCCTACGACGAGGACTGCGCAAGGTTCGACATCGCACATAAGATCTGGTACACGTTTTCACTGGGAGACATGGGCGAGGACGACGTGCCCCTGTTCGTGGAATACGCAAAAATTTACCCCATCGGATCCTGGGTGGAAAATGATCGCTCCTACCTTGCCATCAGCCTGGAGGATCCACAGGACCGAAACATTTACGAGTTCGCGAGAGAAGATCTCGCCGATTCCCGGATGATCGGCGAATCATCATATCCGGATGCAGTATTCAGCTCGTATCCGAGAATGCTTTCCCGTTTATACCAATTCAAGGCACCAAACGGCGAAATAGTGCAGGCGGCGAATATGTGACCCGCGGAGAATCCTCATACCGGAGCACGACCCGGTCTGCCGACGAGGTACACGGGCCCGATGCGTCACCCCGCCCCACCGGCCGCCTGAACTCCGAAGCCGGCGTCAGCCGCCCCAGCTTCCGGTACTCCCCTGGTTCGCGTGGATCGCCGTCCCCATCCGTCACCGCGTCCCCTGCCTCCGCCGCCGGATATGCGCGCCACCCCCCTCTCTACTAGAAGAGATATTAGAATGGGGCCATGAGCGACGACGTCACCTACAGACCCGGCGAAGGCCCCACCGCCAACGTCTCCGTCAGCCTGCACTCCGGCAACATCGCCGCCGTCCGCGCGCGCGTCGGGAAGCGGGGGTTCTCCGCCTACGTGGACGCCGCCGTGCAGCGCCAGATCGAGCGGGACAACCTCGCCGAGCTGACCGCCGCGCACGAGGCGGAGCACGGTGAGTTCAGCCCGGCGGAGATCGACGCCGCCCGTGCGCTGCTGCGCGGAGACGCCGACGGCGGCGTGGGGAGCGCGGCTTGATGAACCGGTCGGGCACCCTCGTCCTGGACAGCGAAGGACTGTCGAAGGTGGTCGCCGACGACCGCCGGGTCATGGCCCTGGTACGCGGGGCCGAGCAGGAGGACATGCGGGTCGTGACCAGCATCCTCACCCTCATCGAGGCGCACCACGCGCGGGTGAACTCCGCCCGCTTCAACTGGGCCGTGTCCCGGCTGAACGTGGAGCCGGTCACCGAGGAGATCGGGCGTACGGCGATGGCCCTGCTCGTCGACACGGGCCTTCACGGGCACAAGTACGCCATCGACTCCGTGGTCGCGGCCACCGCACTCCACGCTCCGAAGCCGGCCGTCGTCCTGACCTCCGATCCCGAGGACCTGACCATGCTCTGCGGCAACCGCGTGCGCATCGTCAAGGTCTGAACCCAGTGCTCAGGGCCGCCTCCACCTCCTGATTCCCGCCCTCAGGTCACCAGCCCCAGATACGGCCCGAACTCCGAAGCCAGCGTCAGCCGCCCCAGCTTCTGGTACTCCCGCTGGATCGCGTGGATCACCGTCTCCATCGTCACCGCGCCCCCCGCCTCCGCCGCCAGGTACGCCGAAGTCACCGCGATCGAGCGGATGTTGCCGCCCGCCAGCTCGAAGTTCTCGGCGCAGAAGGGCAGGTCCAGGTCCGTGCCGCGCGGGAGCGTCGGGCCCAGGCAGCGGTCCCAGAGGAGCAGGCGTTGTTCGGGGTCCGGGACGGGGAAGTCGATGACCAGGTCCAGACGGCGGGTGAAGGCGTCGTCCAGGTTGGCGCGGAGGTTGGTGGCGAGGATGGCCAGGCCGTCGAAGGACTCCATGCGCTGGAGGAGGTACGCGCTCTCCACGTTGGCGTAACGGTCGTGGGCGTCCTTCACGTCCGAGCGTTTGCCGAAGATCGCGTCCGCCTCGTCGAAGAGGAGTACGCCGTTCACGCCCGCCGCTTCCGTGAAGATCCGCTCCAGGTTCTTCTCCGTCTCGCCCACGTACTTGTCGATCACCGTCGCCAGGTCGACCGTGTACAGGTCCAGGCCCAGGTCCGCGGCGATCACCTCCGCCGACATCGTCTTGCCCGTGCCGGAGTCGCCCGCGAACAGCGCCGAGACTCCCCGGCCCCGGCCCCCGCCCGGCCGCATGCCCCACTCCCCCAGCACCCGGTCGCGGTGCCGGGCGCGGGCCGTGAGTTCACGGAGCTGGGTGTGGGTGTCGGGCGGGAGGACCAGGTCGTCCCAGGTCACCGTGGGTTCGATGCGGCGGGCCAGGCGGTCCAGGCCCGCCGCGTTCTGGGCGCGGGCCCCCCGGCGTACGTGGTCCGCGGTGAGTACGCCGCCCGCCAGCCGGGCTGCCTGGGCGGCGGAACGGGCGGCTCCGGTGATCTGTTCCGGGGTGAGGAGGAAGGGAGCCAGCAGCTGGTCCGGGGCGATGGCGGCCGGGAGCGGCGCGTCCTCCCGGAGCCGGTACGCGTCCCGCCACAGCGCCCCCCGCGCCGACGGCTCCACCCGGGGCGCGTGCAGCAGCAGCGGCGGGGCGGCCGACCAGGACGCGTCCCAGGGCGCCCGGCCCACCAGGACCGTCGGGACCGGGGTGGCCGTGAGGAGCCTGAGCAGCCCGGGGCGCTCCCTGGACACCGCGTCCAGCGGCGCGCAGACCAGGCCCGCCCCGGTCAGGCGCGCCTCCCGGACCAGGGCGCGTACCGCCTCGGCGGGCGACGGGTCCTCCGCCAGCCGGGCCAGGTCCAGGCCCAGGACGCCCCGGCCCGCCCGCGTCAGCGCCGACGCGGCCAGCGCCGTGCCCGCACCGCCCTGCTCCTCGCTCAGGTAGGCCAGCGCGACCCCGTCGGCCAGGACCCCGGCGAGCGGGGCCGGGTCGCCCACCCCGGGCACGGCCTGCCACGGGGCCAGCAGCTCCGCCAGCCACAGGTCCGGCGTGTCGTCGCCCAGCAGGTGCGCGGCCACCCGGTCCGGCACCCGCAGCGCACGGCTCAGGAACGGGCGGTTCAGGTCCTCCGCCAGCAGCAGGCCGCCGGCCCGGAGCGGCGCCCCCGCAGCCAGCCGGGCACGGGCCGCAGGATCCGAGAGGGCCGCGCCGCACAGGCCCAGAGCCAGCCCGATGGACGGACGGCGACGGGACACGTCGTCGTTGAGATAGCCGTAGAACGCCTCGAAGCGGTCGTCCAGATCCGGTACGAGCGCGATGAGCAGGATCTCCGTATCGAGCACGGTGAGGCCGAACTCCTGTGCGAGGCCGGCCAGTCGGGAACCCGCCTCCTCCTCGGCCGGAGAAGCACTCGGCTCGCCCCCGGCCAGAGGCTGCTCCAGCGCCGGGAACCCCCTCGCCCCCTCCTCGTCCAGCAGCCGCACGATGCTCTCGTCCGTCAGATACAGCCCCCGGAAGTCGTCGTCCGGGTCCGGATCGGTGCTCCGCCGCAGCTCCACCGCGTGCCGGATACGCCGCTCCACGGCCGCCGCACGGGCGAGCAGGTGGCGGAGGTCCGGGTCGATGACGTCCCGCGAGGTCCCGCGCTCCGCGCCCCCGTCGGCAGCCTGCCCGCTCATGCGTCCCGTCCCGCAGGAGGCGTGGGAGCACCGCTCTCCTCCGCCGGCCTCCCCCGCCGCTCCGTGATCCGCAACGACACCGCCCGCCCCCGTTCGCCGCCGGAACCCCGCGCCGCCGGGTCCCGGGCCGGCCGGCCCGGACGCGACCCGTACACCGGCAGCCCCGGCCGGCCCGGCTGCGCCTCCGTCGCGCCCTCCCCGGGCGCGGGTACGTCCCCGAACTGCGCCCGCAGCCCCTCGCCGCCCACCGGCGGGCCCGCCTCGTAGACCGGTGAGGCCGTCACCGGAACGCTGATCACCAGGTCGAGGGAGGGCTTCAGCTCGCCCCCGAGCGCGCTCCACACATCCGCGAACGACCGGTCCTCCGGCGGCGGCAGCGCGATCGACATCGGGACGGCGGCCCCGACCTCGGCGAGCGAGCCCGCCAGCCGCTCCGGCGGCAGCGCCTCGTACCGCAGCAGACAGGCCAGCAGGGAGGACAGCAGCCGGTGTTCGTCCTCCGGGCGCTTCGTCCACGCCGTGATCAGGTACGACAGCTTGAAGAAACGGGGCGGCCGGCGGCGCGCGACGATCGCGCCGCGCTCGTCGTACTCGTTGTGCAGGCCACGCCCCCGCCGCCGCATGTCCTCGCGGATGTCGTAGAGGTAGAGGTTGACCATCGGGGCGTTGACCTTGGCCGCCCACTCCCGGGTCGGGGCGTCGAAGACCACCGCGATCTGCCGGCCCTCCAGCACCTCGGCCCGGATCAGGGCCCGCAGGACATCGTCCACCTCATGGATCATCCGGTGACCGCCTCCCATACGAAGGGCGCACTCATGACCGGCCCGCGAAGTCCGGGGGCTGGAGGTTGTGCTGAACGACCAGGACCGGTTCCTGGAGACGGGGGAGATCCCGGGCCTCCGCCCTCAGGATGCGCGGGCCCAGCACGTCCTTGCGCAGGACCAGCACCTGCACCTCGAAGGTGCCGTCCCGGCCGACACGTATGCCGGACCGGTCCGCGGTGATGCCGATGTTCCACGTGAAACGTACGGTCTCGCCCGGCGGATAGTCCTTGCCCCGGGCCAGTACCGGCTGCCCCGGCTTCGCGACCTGCGGGGTGACCGTCAGCGAGGGTTCGAGGACCCTCAGCCGGTCCACGTCCCGGTTGTTCGCCGCCCGCAGGTCGGGCAGGGTGCCGCGCACGGTGGCCCGTACGTCACCGGTGACCGCCGACCGGTAGGTCGCCGTCCGCGTCACCTCGACCCGGCCCCCGGCGGGGATCGTGCAGGGCCGCGCCGCCGTGCACCGGATCGGGCCGGACAGGCTCCGGTCCTTCGCCTCGGTCGTCCTCGGCCAGGCAGTCCCGAGGACGACGCCGGTCGCCGTGTCCGGGCCCGCGTTGGTGATCGTGAACCGGGCGGCGGCGGGCCGCCCCACGTACGTACGGTCCGGGCTGACATCGGCCCGTACCGCGAGGTCGGAGGCCGGCGGCGGGGGTGGCGGCGGCGCGGGCGGGTCCGGCGGGACGACAGGTTCCAGGACCTCGAACCGCGCCGTGTCCGCCCCCGTGTTGCCCGCCGAGTCCGTGGCGGAACAGGTGACCGTCGTCGTACCGACCGGGAAGAGCGATCCGGACGGCGGGGCGCAGGTCACCGGCAGCACCCCGTCCTGCGGGTCCGTCGCCGTGGCCGTGTAGTCGATGCGTACGCCGTCGTCGTCGGTGGCCCTGGCCGTACGGTCGTCCACGGTGACGACCGGGACGTCGACGTCGTTCACGGCGATGCTGATCTGCTGCTGGAAGTCCGGATCGGGCACCGCGGCGGGCCCGATCGTGTCCGTCCCCGGCACCTGCGTCCCGAGCAGGAACTGCACGGTGCAGGTGAGCGTCGTGCCCTGCGGGGCGTCCTCCGACACATCGACGGTCTCCGCGAAGTGCGCGGTCCCGCCGCTGGTGAGCTGCCGGGTGGGCGGGTCGAGGGCGACGGTCAGATGGGGGTCGCAGACTTCGAGGCGGTAGCCCACGGAGGTGGGGAGGTTGTCGAAGCCGTCGACGATCGCCTCGGCGACCCGGTCCCCGTCGATGCCTTCGAGCAGCCGGCCGCCGGTGGCCTCGATGATGCGGGTGGCCTGGCCCGGTGTGGTGGGCGGGTCCTCGACGTAGTCCGGGTTTCCGGCGTCGCCGTTGCCGTTGAGGCCGTCGCCGATCGTGCTCTCCACATCGACGCCGATCACCCGGACGCCCTTGTCCTGGAGCGCGAAGATCGTGTCGTCGATGGTGTGGCCGTTGCTGGGCGAGTGGCTGGAGGCGTCCCCGACGAGCACCACGACCGGGCTCGCCCCGTCGCGGAACACCGTTGTGCCGCCCGCGCCGTCGGCGATCTGCCACAGCCCGTTGATCCAGTCCTCCGAAGGGCCACGGCTCGCACCGCCGAGGTCGGTCCTGAGCTGGTCGACGCCCTCCTGCACCTTCTCCAGGTCGTCCGTCAGCCCTGTGAGCACCTGGAATCCCGCGTCGACATCGCCCTCCTGGTCGCCGAACGTGGCCACCGCGAAATGCGAGTCGGGCTGCTCGGCGAGGATCTTGCCGGTGATGGCGGGCAGGTTCTCCCGGACGCTCCGGATCGGTTCGGCCATGCTCGCCGTACCGTCCACCAGCAGGATCACATCGGGCCGGGGCGGGATCGCCGGGGTCCGCACCTGCTTGTCCACGCCCGTCGAACCGCCCGGGTCGAGCGCCTCCTCCAGCGTCGCCGGGGTGACCCACGGCTCCGGCGGCACGGGCACGGCGGACGCGACGCCGCTCACGCCCGAGGCGGGGGCGAGTCCGGCGGCCAGCAGGAGCAGGACGAACGCGGCCGACCGGCGGCGCATCCCGGTGCGACTGCCCGCCCACGTTCCCGGCCCGGTGCGGCGGGCCTCCCGCGTTCCTGGGCCGGTGCGGCGGGCCTCCCGCGCTCCCGGCCCGGTGCTTGGCTGAAACCACCGCACAGCGTTCCCCTCCCGCGTCCTGCCACGTCCCGCCCGGTACCCGGAGACCACCGTCGCGCGCCGGCCGCCCCCGTACCGAGTTGGGCGAGCCACTCCCTCGGGTAGCCTCAGCTGCCCTATGGGGCAAGGGCGTTCGGGAAGCGGCCCGTCAGATCAGGCCCTGACGCATCGCGTACGCCACCGCGTGGGAGCGATTGCGCAGTTGCAGACGGGTCATCACCGAGTGCAGCACGTTCTTGATCGTGCGCTCGGAGTACGCCAGCTTCGTCGCGATGTCCGCCGTGTCGTACCCCTCGGCTACCAGGCGCAGCACGTCCACCTCGCGGGAGGCCAGGCCGGTGAAGTGCAGACCGCGCGGGCCGAGCACCTGGCCCTGGAGCCTGCCGACCTCTTCGAGGAGGCGTCCGAGCAGGTCGGAGGGCAGATGCCCCTCGCCCCGGGCCACCGTGCCGATGACCTGCACCAGATGTTCCGGGGTCGAATCGGACCGCCTGACGACCCCCGCGACCCCGCACTCCGCCGCGCTCACCAGCTTCTGCTCGTCGATGTCCGTGGTCACCAGCACCGTGCGGCAGGTGCTGGTGCGCTGGATGTTACGGAGGACGCGCAGGACTTCGTCGTCCACGGCGTCCACCACCATGACCACGACCTGGGGCGCCGCCTCGCCGTCCCGCTCGACGACACTGACCTCGGGGCGGGCGCGCAGCTGACTGGCCACTCCGGCCTGGGAAATCGGGTCCTGCGCCCGTAAAACGACAGTGATGCGCTCCATGCGAATGCTCCCCCTGGGCACCAGCCGGAAGCGTCACACAGCAGGCACAAGCTCCACAGCTGTAGTCGTCCGCCCCATCCGTTGTGAGGCGGTCTGAAGATTCCCGTTCCTCCCCGCGAGGAAACTGAAAGGTTGCTACGGGCATCAAATCTGCCCGAAAGTGTTCCTCCGTGACCGGTGCCCGCCCCCCGGCCCGGTTCTACGGTCCGCCGTATGAGTCTTACCGCAAGCCTCGACGCGTCGTCCGCCACCGTCGCACCGGGCGAGGAGGCGACCCTTCCCCTGCAGATCCTCAACTCCGGCCGGACCGTCGAGGAATACCGCTTCGAGGTGGTCGGCGCGTGTGCCGCCTGGTCGGCGGTGGAGCCCGCGGTCCTCTCCCTGTACCCGGGCGACTCCGGAACCGTCTCGCTGGTCCTGCGCCCGCCGCGCGACGCGACGGTCCCCGCGGGCGGGACGACGTTCGGGATCCGGGTGATACCGACCGGCGACCAGGGCGACACAGTGGTGCCCGAGGGCCGGGTGACCGTCCTGCCGTTCACCGAGACGACCGCCGAACTGGTCCCGCGCAGCTCGAACGGTTCGCGGAACGGACGGCACCAGTTCGCCGTCGACAACCGGGGCAACGTCCCGGTGACGGTGCGGCTCGGAGCCCAGCCCGGTACGGAGCAGGCGCGGGTGGTGTTCGCCGCCTCCGAGCTCCGCATCGAGCCGGGGCACGCCGAGTTCGCGAAGCTGCGGGTCCGCCCGGCGAAGCGGATGTGGCGCGGCACACCGGTGACGCACGCCTTCCAGGTGTTCGCCGCCCCGCAGCCGCCCGAGGGCGAGGAGCCGCCGGCCCCGGTGCTGGTGGACGGCTCCTACCAGCAGGAACCCATCCTGCCGCGCTGGCTGCCCCGGGCCCTGCTCACCGCGGCTCTGCTGCTCCTGGTCCTGGTGGGCCTCTGGTACGCGCTGCTGCGCCCGGCGGTGAAGTCCGCGGCCCGGGAGGCGGTCACTCCCGAGGCGGTACGGTCGGCCGCGGCGGCCGACCGGAGCACGGCCCCGGACGAGGGCGGCGCGGACTCCGGGGGCGGCGACTCCGCCGGTGCGGGCACGGGCGGCGGTTCGGCCGGGCCCACTCCGTCACCCGGCCCTTCCGCCCCGGGCGACAGCGGTGGCGGCGACGCGGCGCCGGGCACCCCGACCAGTGCGCAGGCCCGGGTACAGGACGCGGTGGGCGGCGGCCCGAACACCGGGACGGCCCTGGAGGTACCGGCCGGCCACACCTTCCAGCTCACCGACATCGTGGTGCAGAACCCGCAGGGCGACGCGGGCACGGTCACCGTCACGGCCGGCGAGGACACCCGGGTCCTGAGCCTCGGTCTTGAGAACTTCCGCGACTCCGACTACCACTTCGTGACGCCGATCCTGGTGCCCGCGGGCGGCAAGGTCACGATGACGATCGACTGCAGGCGGGTCGGCAGGCCGGTGGGCGCCCCGGCCCCCTCACGGTGCTCGTCCTCGATGTTCCTGGGCGGGACGATGCGCCCGGACACGGCAGGCTGATCCCCGCGTCGCCGGCCGGCCGACGCGTAACCCACCAGACCCGCCGGCCGACGCGAACTCCGCCGGCCCGTCGGCCGACGCAGCCAGACTGTTGCGGGCCGAACCGACGCGGACGGTGCCAGGCCGGCCGACGCGGACTGTGCCGGGCCGGGGGCGTCTCGCGCTCCCGTAGGGCCGGGGGCGGACCGCACTTCCGTAGGACAGGAGGCGTCTCGCACTCCGGTAGGGCAGGAGACGTCCCGCACTCCCGTCAGGCCGGGGGCGTCTCCTCCTCCTCTTCCTCCCCCGGCTTCTTCTCCGCCACACGCTGCACGAACGCCCCCTGCACGTCGGCGGGTTGCTCGTCCTCGTCCTCCGTGGCCGACCGCTGCACGGCAGCACCGGCGGCGGGCGCGGGGGTGGATACGGGCGCGGATACGGGGGTGGCGGCGGCCGGGGCCGCCTCCGGCGTGGGATCGGCCAGGACCCGGTCCGCGTTCGCGACGGCTTCGCGCTCGAACCGGTCCGAAGGGTCGCTGACCCGGATGCCGCCCGGGGCCTCGGTGCCCTCCACCGGGCCGTTGCGCTGCTGGATCACATGGGTCAGCTCATGGGCCAGCGTGGTGCGGCCCTGCGGCGATGCGGGGTCGTAGGCGTCGCGCTGGAACACCACGTTGTTGCCGACGGTGTACGCGTGCGCGCCGACGCCCTTCGCCGACTCGTGCGCGGCGGAGTCGTGGTGCACGCGCACGTCGGAGAAGTCCGCGCCCATGCGGCTCTCCATGTCCGTACGGGTGTCGGTGTCCAGGGGCGAGCCGCCGGAGGAGACCACGTCATGCACCGGCGACCGCTGCTCCGCCGCCTCCTCCGCCTTCCCCTCTTCCTCCGGCCGCCCGGCCCGCTCGGCGGCGGCTTCCGCGGTCCCGGACCGGGCCCGCTGGACCATCGCCCCGAGTGCGCCGTTGCCGGCCGTCCGCTGGAGCAGTCCCATCCCGGCCGCCCCGACCACATCGGCCCGGCCCGCGGCGGCTGCCCGGAAGACATGGTGGGCCTGCTCCCCGGGTGCCTCCGCAGCGGTTTCACCGCGCTGCTCACCGCGCTGCTCATCGCGCTCGTGGGCCTGTTCCCACCCGGCGCCTCCGCCATGCCCGCCGTGTCCGTGGTGCTCGTGGTGTTCCTGCTCGATGTCGTGCGCGTCCATGCTCATCTCCCTGACCGCACCGCCCTCGGCACTCCACGATGGCGGCGCGCCCCCCGGACCGTCCAGCCCGCGCCCCGGCCGGACCGGGGCATCCGGAACTGCCTCATCGGGCAGCGCGGCGGCACGGACGGACGCGCACACGACGGCCGGCCCGCTCCCCTTGGACCCACCGGCGGGTGGACCCACCGGCGGGTCTTACTCCCTTCGGCCGACAGGGAAGAGGCCATCGGCGCAGTCCCGGTCGCCGTCGTCCGCCGGGCTCGCGATGATCGGCGGCATGACCACCAGCGACAGCGGCAAGGACATCACCCTGCGGATCGCCCAGAATCCGGCGGCCGACGAACTCCTCGGCCGCAGCCCGCTGGCCGCCCTGGTCGGCATGCTGCTGGACCAGCAGGTACCGATGGAGTGGGCGTTCACCGGCCCGTACACCCTCGCGGAACGGATGGGGTCCGACGACCTGGACGCGGGGCGGATCGCCGCCTACGACCCCGACGCCTTCACCGAACTGTTCACCGCCAAACCGGCCCTGCACCGCTATCCCGGCTCGATGGCCCAGCGGGTGCAGCAGCTGTGCCAGTTCCTGGTGGCGGAGTACGACGGCGACGCGAGCGCGGTGTGGCGGACCGCCGCGACCGGCGACGAGTTGCTGGAACGCCTCAACGCGCTGCCCGGCTTCGGCGCCCAGAAGGCCCGGATCTTCCTGGCGCTGCTCGGCAAGCAGTTCGGCGTACGGCCGACGGGCTGGCGGGAGGCGGCGGGACCGTACGGGGAGGCCGGATCGCACCGTTCGGTCGCCGACATCACGGGCCCGGAGTCGCTCGTCGAGGTGCGCGCGTACAAGCAGGAGGCCAAAGCGGCGGCGAAGGCGGCCAAAGCGGCGAAGGGCTCCGGGACATCGCCCGGGAAGGCAGGCGCGTCGTCGCCGAAGAAGCCCGGCGCCTCGCGGAAGAAGTGACGCGGCCATGCACCGGAACAGGCCGACACCTACGCCCTACCGATCAGAACCAGCCACAACGGTTCACAGGCGTCACGCCACTCGCTAACTTTCGCAGCACATTCGTTCAGCCGTTCAGATGCTGAGCCGTTCGGATGCCGAGCCGTTCAGATACTGAGCCGTTCGGAGCACCGGCCGCTCAGAGCACCAGCCGTTTCGGACCGGAAGGACTCCTGTGCACGCAACACGTCGCAGAGCCATGGCTGTCGTGGCCGCCACCGCCCTGGCCACACCGCTCCTGCTGGCCGCGTCCCCGCACCCCGGGCGCCCCGCACCGCACGACCCCGGCAAGGAAGCAGCCAAGCTGTCACGGGAGTTGGTGAGGAAGGCGTCCGCACGCGACGCCCACCGCCACCTCCGGCAGTTCCAGGCGATAGCCGACTCCGCCGAAGGTCACCGTGCCGCCGGCTCACTGGGCCACGACGCCTCGGCGGCGTACGTCTACCGCCAGCTCCAGCGGGCCGGGTACAAGGTCTCGTACGAGAGCTTCCGCTTCACCTACACGGAGACGCTGGCCGAAAAGCTCTCCGTGGTGACGCCGACGCCCCGGGACGTCACGATCAAGGCCATGACGTACACGCCGTCGACGAAGACCGGCGGGCTGACGGCAGGGCTCATCGCGGTGCCCGACGACGAGACTCCGGGCTGCGAGGCGGCCGACTACGCTTCCGCGAACTTCACCGGCAAGATCGCGCTGATCAAGCGCGGCGGCTGCTCCTTCGCCGCGAAGCAGGCGGCCGCCGCCGACGCGGGCGCGGTCGGAGCGGTCATCCACAACCACGTCGATGGCACCCTGTCCGGCACGCTCGGCGACGTCGCCGCCGGCCGGATCCCGACCGGCGGTCTGACCAAGGCGGAGGGCGAGAAGCTCCTCGCCGACCTCGCGGACGGTGAGGTCACGGTCTCCTTCGAGATCCGCGAGCTCCAGGAGGACCGCGCCACCCGCAACGTCATCGCCGAGACGCCCGGCGGCAACGCGGCGCGGACCGTGATGCTCGGCGCCCACCTCGACTCGGTGACCGAGGGTCCCGGCATCAACGACAACGGCTCCGGATCCGCCGGTCTGCTCGAAGTCGCCCTGCAACTGGCGAAGTCGAAGAGCAACCCCGCCAACAAGGTCCGGTTCGCCTGGTGGTCGGCCGAGGAGAACGGTCTGATCGGCTCGGAGAAGTACGTCGCGGCACTCTCCGAGGAGCAGCGCGAGCAGATCGCGCTCTACCTGAACTTCGACATGATCGCCTCGCCGAACGGCGCCCAGTTCGTCTTCGACGGCGACGACTCCGATCAGACCGGCGAGGGCCCCGGCCCGGAGGGCTCGGCCCAACTGGAGCGCGACATCAACGAGTTCCTCGACGGCAAGGGCAAGCCGCACGAGGGCACGGACTTCACCGGCCGCTCGGACTACGGGCCGTTCATCGAGGCCGGCATCCCCTCCGGCGGTACGGACACCGGGGCGGAGGGCATCAAGACGGCGGCCCAGGCCGAGGTGTTCGGCGGCGAGGCGGGGATCGCGTACGACCCCTGCTACCACGCGGCCTGCGACGATCTGGACAACATCGACATGGGCCACTTCGACACCAACATCGACGTGATCGCCAACGCCGTCGGGACGTACGCCCATGACCTGCGCTCCCTGACCCGCCCGGTCACCCCCGAGACCGGCACCGGCACCGGAACGCCCGGCAGCGGCGGCGGCCTGCGCGAGGGCCACGGCCGGGACACGGAGTAGCGGCCACCGCCGGAGCCCGTAGGCGGCGGACCCCGAGCACGTGAACCGTGAGTGAGCCCGGTACGGATCCCGTACCGGGCTCACTCACGTCCCCCTCCGCATGGACGCCCGCCCCGACGTCCAGCCCCGTATTCGCGCTGCCGCTCCCGCTGATCCCGGCAACCCCTGTCCCGGTATCCCGCCCTATTCGGCGCTATACGCCCTTTGTGCCTGCACCGAGGCGAGCTTCCCTGGCTGCGCCCGGTGGCCCTTGCCCGGTAGGCTTTCCGTGTGATCTTCAAGCGCATCGGAAATGGGAAGCCATACCCCGACCACGGCCGGGAAAGCACCCGCCAGTGGGCGGATGTCGCGCCGCGTCCGGTTCGCCTGGACCAGCTCGTGACCACCAAGGGCCAGCTGGACCTGGAGACCCTCCTCGCCGAGGACTCCACGTTCTACGGCGACCTGTTCGCGCACGTCGTGAAGTGGCAGGGCGACCTCTATCTGGAGGACGGGCTGCACCGGGCGGTCCGCGCCGCGCTCCAGCAGCGCCAGGTGCTGCACGCCCGCGTCCTCGACCTGGGCTGACGCCTCCCGCCGCCCGCGCACCCCGCCGCGAGGCACCCGCACACCTCACCCGGTTTCCGCACCCCGCCGAGACCCGATTCGGGCCTTTCGGGTGCTTTCACGCTCATCCGGGTGCCCTGCGTTGATCATTTAGTACGCATCATCACCGGGTCGCACTACGCTGCGTCCATGAGCATGCTCACTCCCCCCGGCATGGGCGGAAAGTACCGCATCACGGGCGACGCCTACCCCCGCATGCGCCGCCCCCGGCATCGCCGCAGGCTGGTCCTCGCGGGCATCGGGGCCGTCGTGGCCCTCGGCCTGGCCGGCTGGGGCACCCTGCAGCTCATCGACGTCTTCACCGGCGGCGACAAGAGCGCCCGCGCGGCCGCCCACGAGCGGAACTGCCCCACCCCGAAGCCGTCGGCGGCCCCCGTCAAGGCGCTGCCGAAACCGGCCGCCATCAAGGTCAACGTCTACAACGCGACGACGCGCAGCGGGCTGGCCAAATCCGCCGCGGAGGAACTCAAGAAGCGCGGCTTCACCATCGGCGAGGTGGCCAACGCGTCCAAGGAGTACGACAAGAAGGTGCCGGGCGCGGGCGTGCTGCTCGGCGCACCGAGCGCGACGAACAGCAGCTTCACGGTGCTCGACACCCAGCTGGCGGGCACGGTGCACAAGACCGACACCCGCAAGACGGCCGAGGTCGACCTGATCCTGGGGGCGAAGTTCAAGGCGTTCAGCACCCCGCAGGAGGCCACCGCGGCGATGGCGGCCCTGACGAAGCCGGCCCCGGCCCCGTCCTCCTCCTGCTGAGCCCCCGCACCTGAACCCCTGCTGACCCCGCACACGGAAGCGCGCCCCGCCCCGGCACCGTACGAGACCGTACGACGCCGGAACGGAGCGCGACACCGGGAGGGTCAGGACCCGGCCCGCCCCCGTTCGGCCGTTCCGCCGCCTGTTCGGCTGTTCGGCTGTTCGGCCAATCAGCTATTCGGCCGTGCCGTACATCCGGTCGCCCGCGTCCCCGAGGCCCGGCACGATGTAGCCGTTCTCGTTGAGCCGCTCGTCGACGGAGGCGGTGACGACGGTGACCGGGGCCCCGGCCAGCTCGCGCTCCATGACCTCGACGCCCTCGGGCGCCGCGAGGAGGACGACGGCGGTGACATCGTCGGCGCCGCGCTTGATCAGCTCGCGGATGGCCGCGACGAGGGTGCCGCCGGTGGCCAGCATCGGGTCCAGGACGTAGACCTGGCGGCCGGAGAGGTCCTCGGGCATCCGGGTCGCGTACGTCTCCGCCTGGAGCGTCTCCTCGTTACGGATCATGCCGAGGAAGCCCACTTCGGCGGTCGGCAGCAGCCGCACCATGCCGTCCAGCATGCCGAGGCCGGCGCGCAGGATCGGGACGACGAGGGGCCGGGGATGCGAGAGCTTCACCCCGGTCGTGGGCGTCACCGGGGTCTCGATGTCGACCTGCTCGGTGCGCACATCCCTGGTGGCCTCGTAGGCGAGGAGGGTGACCAGCTCGTCGGCGAGCCGCCGGAAGGTCGGGGAGTCGGTGCGCTTGTCGCGCAGCGTGGTGAGTTTGTGCGCCACCAGCGGGTGGTCGACGACGTGGATCCGCATGCGTCAACAGTAACCGCGCCGCCCGGCACTCTGCGCTGGCATCAACCACCTGTTCGGAGGGAAGGTGGGGGCATACGGACCCAGCACTGGGGTGGTGTGTCGATGGCTGACGGGGAACTGCGGCGCAACCCGGCCTCGCGCGGGCCGCGCGACGGGCGCGACGCCGAGGGCGCGGCAGGTGACGCCGAAGACGCGGCGGGTGACGCCGAGGGCGGGCAGGAGAGTGACACGGCCCGCCGCCGCCGACGCGCCCAGTTCCTCCGTGAGCTCCACGAGGCCAAGCAGCTGCGCGACCGGGTGCAGCCGCGCCGGGCCCGTGCCGCCCGGATGCGGCAGCAGATGCGGATGCGCACTTTCCGCTGGTGAGGCCGGACCACCAGCCCTTCCGTACCCCCTCCTGTACCACCGGCGCACTCCCTCGCCGACCGGCTCGTCAGGGAGAGGGCCGACCAGGCACTCCTGGAACTGATGGCCGACGCAACGGCCGAAGAGGTCTCGCACGGCGCTTGTTTCTGCCACGATGCCGATGGAGCGGGGCACAGGACGGACGGATGACCGTTCGCCCTCCCGCCGGACCGATTCGCCTATGACCAGTGGGAGAGTCACGGTGTACTTCGCCGCACTGCTCGCGCGCACCGAAGACGGGTGGAAAGCGAGCGATACAGAGCTCGACGATGTGGAGACCCTGTCCGATCTGACGGATCTGGCCCGGGAGATCTCGGTGGACGAGGACACGGTCCTGGTCTACATCGAGCAGGAGGACGCCTGGTTCGGCGTCGTCCGGGTGGACGGTGAGGAGGACCCCCGAATCTACGTCTCGGACGCGTCCGCCGCCGCCCGCTCCTCGTACGGGGAGATCCTGCTCACCGACGAAATGCTCGGCCGCGAACCAGGGGCCGAGGACGAGATCGCCGCTCTGGAGGAGCTCGTCGACCTCGACGGCACCGAGGACGGCGAGCCGGAACGGTCCGCCTCCGCGGCCGTCGACCCGGACGACGCCGCCGACCCGGACGCCGTGCCTGCGGGGCCGATCGGTGAACTCGGGGTCCTCGCCGACCTCGGGATGTCCGAGAAGGAGCTGCTCACCCTGCAGACCGACGCACTCGCGGAGATCGCGGAGGCCGTGGGAGCGGCGGAGATCCTGGAGTCGGTCCGCTGAGGGCGCTCCGGCATCCGGGCCGGTTCCCTGCGGGGCAGCTTCCCGTACGCCGTCCCTTCACCACCTGTCCCGTCCCGTCCTGTCCCGTCCGCTAGGGTCCGCGGGTGACCGCACGACCGCCGATCCCCTCACCAGAGCCCGCCCCGGATCCCGTACCCGATCCCGTACCCGATCCCGTACGCGATCCCTGGCAGGCACCGATGCGCCGCGCCCTGGCCGAGGCCGCGCGGGCGGCGTCGGCCGGCGATGTGCCGGTCGGCGCCGTCGTCCTCGGCCCCGACGGCACCGAGCTGGCCGCCGCCCACAACGAACGCGAGGCCACCGGCGACCCGACCGCGCACGCCGAGATCCTGGCCCTGCGGCGGGCGGCCGAGGCCCACGGCGAGTGGCGCCTGACCGGCTGCACACTCGTGGTCACGCTGGAGCCCTGCACGATGTGCGCGGGCGCCCTGGTCCAGTCCCGGGTGGATCGGGTCGTCCACGGGGCCCGCGACGAGAAGGCCGGCGCGGCGGGCTCCCTCTGGGACGTCGTCCGCGACCGCCGCCTCAACCACCGCCCGGAGGTGATCGGCGGCGTCCTGGAGGACGAGTGCGCCGAGCAGCTCACCGCCTTCTTCCGTGCGCTCTGACCCCGTACCTCCGGGCCGCCGGGAACCGATTTCTGTCCACGCCCCGGGATGGTCTAAGCTCTCTCTCGGTAGCGTGTCCGAGCGGCCGAAGGAGCTCGCCTCGAAAGCGAGTGTGGCGTAACCCGTCACCGTGGGTTCAAATCCCACCGCTACCGCCATCGACGCCCTCCCGGACTGCGGAAACGCAGTCCGGGAGGGCGTTCGCGTGCCGCCAGGCACCGACCCCGGCCCGCCGCTTCCCGCGCCCGGCTGCGGCCCCTCGCCGGAAATTCGCCGCCCGATAAGGTAATGGCCGGATAAAGAGATCGCCAAGCGCGCCGCCGCGCGTCCCGGGAGGAAGCCATGGGAACCCGCCGCACGTCACTGCCCGGAGTGGGTGCCCAGTACGACTTCACGACTGTGACGGGGCAGCACATCTCGGTCGTCGTCCACAACGACGGTCGCCGGTTCATCGGGTTCTACGAACAGGACGACCCTGATGCGTGCCGGCTCTCCGTCCCGCTGACGACGTCCGAGGCCACCGCACTCGCGCACCTCATCGACCCGGCGCCCATCGACGCCGTACGGACCGAGGGCATCGACCTCGTCACCGAGCACATCCCGCTGGGGTCCCGCTCCCCGTACGGCGGGCGGCTGCTGGGGGAGACGCGGGCGCGGACCCGGACCGGGGCGTCCATCGTGGCGGTGCTGCGCACCCACAGCGCGCATCCGTCGCCGGAACCGGATTTTCGACTGGCCATCGGGGACACGCTCGTCGCCGTCGGAACGCGTGAGGGCGTCGACGCGCTCTCCGAGATCATTGCGGAGGGCTGACCGTGCATGACACGACTGCGTTGCTGGTGGAGCTGGGGGCCGTCATCCTCGGGCTGGGGCTCGTCGGGCGGTTCGCCGGCCGGATAGGGCTCTCTCCCATCCCGCTCTACCTCCTCGCCGGGCTGGCTTTCGGCCACGGAGGCCTGATTCCGCTCAAGGCCAGCGAAGAGTTCACCATGGTGGGCGCCGAGATCGGCGTCATCCTGCTCCTTCTGCTGCTGGGCCTGGAATACAGCGCGTCCGAGCTGGTCACCAGTCTGAAGACGCAGTATCCGTCCGGTGTCGTCGACTTCGTGCTCAACGCGACGCCCGGCGCCGTCGCCGCCCTGATCCTCGGCTGGGGTCCCGTGGGCGCCGTCGCGCTCGCCGGGGTCACCTGGATCTCCTCGTCCGGCGTGATCGCGAAGGTCATGACGGATCTCGGCCGGCTCGGCAACCGCGAAACCCCGGTCATCCTCGGCGTCCTCGTCATGGAGGACCTGGCGATGGCGGTGTACCTGCCGCTGCTCACCGCCATGCTCGCCGGGGTCAGCCTGGCCGGCGGCAGCCTCGCGCTCCTGATCGCGCTCGGGGCCGTCGGACTCGTCCTCTACCTGGCGCTCCGCCACGGCCGTCTGATCAGCCGCGCGGTCTCCTCCGACAACCCCGAGATGCTGCTCCTGGTCGTCCTCGGCCTCACCGTCCTGGTCGCCGGCATCGCCCAGCAGCTCCAGGTGTCCGCGGCCGTCGGCGCGTTCCTCGTCGGCATCGCGCTCTCCGGCGAGGTCGCCGAGGGCGCCCGCAAGCTGCTCACGCCGCTGCGGGACCTGTTCGCCGCCGTGTTCTTCGTCTTCTTCGGACTCTCCACGAACCCGGCCGACATCCCGCCGGTGCTGCTGCCCGCGGCCCTGCTGGCCATCGTCACCCTCTTCACCAAGATCGCCACCGGCTACTACGCGGCCCGGCGCGCCGGAATCGGCTCGCGCGGCCGCTGGCGGGCGGGCGGCACCCTCGTGGCGCGCGGTGAGTTCTCCATCGTCATCGCCGGTCTGGCCGTGGCCACCGAGCCGCGCATCGGTCCCATCGCCACCGCGTACGTCCTGATCCTCGTCATCGTCGGCCCGCTCACCGCCCGGTGGACGCAGCCCGTCGTGGCGAGGATCGAGGCCCGTCGCGGCGGCGGCAAGGACACGAGCGGCGCGGCGGCGGAGAAGGAGCCCGTCGCGCCGTCCGGCGCCGAGCACCGGCTGCCGGCGCACGCCGACCTCACCCCGGAGCCGGTCGGCGAGGGGCGCGAGTAGGCGAGACGCGCGAGTAGCCGCGTCCCTGCCGCAGCCCCAGCCGCTGCCTCTGCCCTGCCGCTCGCGGCCCACGACGAAGCCCCCGGACCATCGCGGCGACAACCGCGGCGCGTCCGGGGGCTTCGTCGTCGCAGGCGTCAGTACGTCTCGGCGCGTTTCCGTTCGTCTCTTCCCCAAGGCCGCGGAGCCGCTCGAATCCAGGGCCCGGAGCGGCCCCAACTGCTAACCTCTACACGTTTGTAGAGTTTTCCCAGCCCCGCCTTCGCACCGCAATGTAGGGAGATGTCATGGCTCTGTGGGATCGCATCAAGGAATCCGCTTCGTCGATGCAGACGCAGTTGGAGGCGAAGAAGAACGAGCTGAAGTCGGGGTCGTTCCGGGATGCGAGCATGGCCATGTGCGCGCTGGTCTCCGCCGCCGACGGCTCCATCGACCCGTCCGAGCGCCAGCGCGTCGCGTCGCTCATCGCGACCAACGACGTCCTGCAGAACTTCCCCGCGGACGATCTGCAGCGGCGCTTCAACACGTACGTCGACCAGCTCACCGCCGACTTCGCCCTCGGCAAGGTCAGCGTGCTCCAGGAGATCGCCAAGGCGAAGAAGAAGCCGGCCGAGGCTCGGGCCGTGATCCAGATCGGCATCGTCATCGGCGGCGCCGACGGCGACTTCGACGCGTCCGAGCAGTCCGTCGTGCGGGAGGCGTGCTTCGCGCTCGACCTGCCGCCGCACGAGTTCGACCTCTAGAGAACCGCGCGGGGCAAGCCCCACGGGCCGGCCGGGGCGCGTCACAGCTCCTTGGCCGGCCAGTCCAGCAGCCGGGCTCCGATCACCGCCGTCTGCAGGCTGTAGCGGTGTACCGGGTCCGAGGGGTCGGACCCGGTCAGCTGATGGATGCGCTCCAGTCGGTACGTCAGCGCCCGTACGCTCAGGGCCAGCCGGCGGGCCGTCTCGGCGGCGACACAGCCCGCGTCGAAGTAGACCGCCAGCGTGTTCAGCAGCGGTTCCGCGCCGCCCCTCGCCTTCTGGAGCGGGCCCAGCTCGCTGCGCACCAGGTCGGACATCGCCTGCCGGTCCCGGGTCAGCACCGGGTAGACCAAGAGATCCGCGGCGTACAGCACGGGGTCGTCCATCCCCATCCGGTCCGCCAGACCGAGGGCTTCGAGCGCCTCGTCGTACGAGTGGACCACCCCGCCAGGACCCTTGTGCGGGCGGCCGATCGCGACCCGGCCGCCGTCCGTCGCCGCGTGCGCCTGCTTGGCGAAGTAGCGCAGGACGTCGGGCTGGCTGCCCGGGGCGATGCAGACGATCCGGCCGTCCTTCGTCGTCAGCAGGATCTTGCGGCCGCTGAACCGTGCCAGCAGCGCCGTCTCCACACTGCGCGGCACCGCGTCCGTCTCCGTGTACGCCTCCGGGCCCGACGCCACCGCGACCGCGTGCGCCCGGGAAAGCCGCAGGCCGAAGCGGGTCGCCCGCTCCGCGAGCCGGACCAGATCGCTGCGCCCGTAGAGCAGATCGTCGATGAACTCCCGGCGCGCCGCCTCCTCCCGCCGTACGGTGAGCCGCTGGGCGCGCTCGAAGCCCTCGGCGAACGCGTCGACCGCCTGCTCCACCGCGGCCAGGACGGCGTCGGCCACAGCAGGGGAGTTTCCGGCAGCGGCGTGCGGCCAGGCCTCACGCGTCCGCGCCAGATGCATCGCCACCAGGGCACGCAGCTGATGCCCCGCGTCCGCCGCAGCACGGCCCAGCGCGCGGCTCTCCTCCAGCTCGTTACGCGTCAGACGACGTCCGGTCAGGGCGACTTCACCCAGAATATGAGCATAATTACCCAGCACTTCCTCGGGGATCCTCGGCTCGGCCACGCACTTTCCTCCGGCCTTCCAAACAGTCCTGCCATTTCCCCAACGCACAGGGGGCGATGCCGGTGCCCGGCATGAGCCAAGCCTAAAGATTGCCGGGATCCGGCAGTGCGTCGCACCGGCCCCGAATGTCAGGATCAGATCAGCAACAACACGGGGGAAGCACACACGGGGGAGCACGGGGAACGGGGGAACGGGAGCCCTTCCCGGGTCTCGGATCCCGGATCGTCCACGGGGGACCGGGGATGGTCCGGGGCCCGCCGAGGGGGCTCACGGGGGAACCACCCGGCCGTTGCGGCAGGTTACGACAACGCCGCAGCGCCGGGCCCCGGCGCCCGCCGGCCGCTCGCCGCCCCCGTACCGGCATCTTGGACGCGCACCGCCACAGGGCCCGTGCGCAGAACCGCAGGGGGGTGGGACCGATGGACGAGTTCCTGGGCGCGGCACTCGGATTCCCCGCCGTCATCTTCGGCGCCGCACTGGTGGTCGTCGTCTGCTTCTGGCTGCTGGTGCTGGCCGGGGCCGCCGGCCACGACTCCTTCGACGCGGACCTCGACACCGGCCCGGCCGGTCTCGGCGGTGTCCCCGTCTCCGTATCCGTCTCGCTGCTGGTCGTCTTCGCCTGGTTCGGGAGTCTGACCGGTACGGTCCTGCTGCACCGGAGCGACACCGGCACCGCCACCCGCGCCGTACTCGCCGTCGCCGTGCTCGCCGGGTCGCTGTTCCTCGCCTGGGCGGCCGTCCGTCTCCTCCTCCACCGCTTCCGCCGGTACTTCCCGGCGGAACCTCCACCATCGCGGCTGGACTTCGTCGGGAGTCTCTGCACGATCCGCACCGGTTCCGTCACCGCGACGTTCGGCCAGGCCGAGGTCGTGTCCCACGACGGATCGACGGCCATCGTGCAGGTCCGCCGGGCCGAGCCGTTCCCGTCCCCCGCCCGGCCGTCCGCGCCGAGCGCCGAGGAAGCGCCGCTCGTCATGGGCGGCTCCGGACTCCTCTACGCGTACGACGAGGACGGCGAGTTCTTCTGGGTCTCGCCCTACGACGCGGCGCTCGATCCGGGCCCGGACACCCGACCGCACCGGCTACCTGACGGGACGAACGGCTGACCCGGGCGGGCCACCGGGCCATCGGAACACCGAAACACCGGGCGGGTCACCGGGGCTCCCGCCCTCCCCGGCGGACACACCCGTAAGCCTCGTCCGCCGTCGGCCGCTGTCCGGCCGCCCGTCTCCGTGCGGGCCGGCCACCCCGACTTCGCTTGTGCCACTTCCCTACCAACAAGCCGCCAAGGACTCTTCTATGGATGCCATCTCCTTGGGCATCGGCGTGCTCATCGCCGTTGTCCTGCTCGTCGTCATCGCCATCGCCTTCGTCATCACCCGGCTGTTCCGCAAGGTCGAGCAGGGCAAGGCGCTGATCATCTCCAAGACCAAGAAGGTCGATGTCACCTTCACCGGTGCCGTCGTCCTGCCCGTGCTCCACAAGGCCGAGACGATGGACATCTCGGTGAAGACGATCGAGATCCGCCGTGCCGGACGCGAAGGCCTCATCTGCCAGGACAACATCCGCGCCGACATCCAGATCACCTTCTTCGTCCGGGTCAACAAGACCCGCGAGGACGTCATCAAGGTCGCGCAGGCCATCGGTACGGGCCGGGCCAGCGACAAGGCCGCCATCCAGGAGTTCTTCTCCGCGAAGTTCTCCGAGGCGCTCAAGACCGTCGGCAAGCAGCTCGACTTCGTCGACCTGTACACCAAGCGCGAGGAGTTCCGGGACCGGATCATCCAGGTCATCGGCACCGACCTGAACGGCTACCACCTCGACGACGCCGCGATCGACTTCCTGGAACAGACCCCGATGGCCCAGCTCGACGGGGCCAACATCCTGGACGCCCAGGGCATCCGGAAGATCACCGAGCTGACCGCGATCGAGCACGTGCGCACCAACGAGTTCCAGCGCACCGAGCAGAAGGAGATCACCCGGCAGGACGTCGACGCCCGCGAGACGATCCTGGAGCTGGAGCGCCGGCAGGCCGAGGCGGAGATCAAGCAGCGCCGGGAGGTCGAGGTCCTGCGGGCCCGCGAGGAGGCGGCCACCGCCCGGGTGCAGGAGGAGGAGCGGCTCGGCTCGCAGACCGCGTTCATCAAGACCGAGGAGCAGCTCGGCATCCAGCGCGAGAACCAGGCGCGGGAGGTCGCCGTCGCGCAGAAGAACCGCGAGCGCGTCATCGCCGTCGAGAGCGAGCGCATCGAGAAGGACCGGATGCTGGAGGTCATCGGGCGCGAGCGCGAGACCGAGCTGAACCGGATCGCCGCCACGAAGGAGGTCGAGGCCGAGCGCCGCGAGGTCGCCGACGTCATCCGGGAGCGGATCGCGGTGGACCGTACGGTCGCCGAGCAGGAGGAGTCGATCCTCACCCTGCGCGCCGTCGAGGACGCCGAGCGGTCCCGCAAGTCGGTCATCATCGCGGCCGAGGCGGAGGCCCAGGAGAAGCTGGTCAAGGACATCAAGGCGGCGGAGGCGGCCGAGGCGGCGTCCACGCACCTGGCGGCCGAGCAGCTCACACTCGCCGAGGCCCGGCTCAAGACCGCGGACCTCGACGCGCAGGCCAAGCTGCGGCTCGCCGAGGGCATCCAGGCCGAGACGGCCGCACCCGGGCTCGCCGCCGTACAGGTGCGCGACGCGGAGGCGGACGTCACCGAGAAGGCCGGTCTCGCGGAGGCGGAGGCGACGGCGGCCCGGCTCAAGGCCGAGGCGGAGGGCTCGCGGCTCAAGGCACTCGCCACGGCGGAGGGCACCCAGGCGCAGGCGACCGCCGACGCGGCGGTCATCGGCGAGAAGCTGAAGGCGGAGGCCGCGGGGCTCACGGAGAAGGCGGCCGCGATGGCGGCGCTGGACGAGGCTTCGCGCGGGCACGAGGAGTACCGGCTGCGGCTGGAGGCGGAGAAGGAGATCCGGCTGGCCGGCCTGGAAGTGCAGCGGCAGGTCGCCGAGGCGCAGGCCACGGTCCTGGCGACGGGTCTGGAGAACGCCGACATCGACATCGTCGGCGGCGACTCGGTCTTCTTCGACCGGCTCGTCTCGTCGGTCTCGCTCGGCAAGGCCGTCGACGGGTTCGTCGACAACTCGCAGACCGCGCAGGCGCTGGCGGGGCCGTGGCTGGACGGTTCGTCGTCCTTCACGGACGACATCAGCCGGGTGCTGGGCTCGTTCTCCACGGGCGATGTGCAGAACCTGACGGTGTCGGCGCTGCTGATGAAGCTGATGGGTCCGGGGTCCTCGGGGGCGGCGTCGGGGCAGGTGCAGCAGCTGCTGGCGGCGGCGAAGGAGCTGGGTCTCGCGGATCTGCCGGTGTCCTCGCTGACCGGTGCCGCGGGGGGCGGTACGAAGGTGGCTCCGGCCGCTGACGTCACGGCCCGCAACGGGGCCGGGGCGCTCGGGTAGCCCGATATCTCCGGCCCGTCCGGCGTTGGAGAACGGAACCCCCGGCCGGCGGGCCCGGCGGTCCGGTGCGCGTCCCACGGGGGTGGGCGCACCCGGGCCCGGCCTGCCCGGCAGGGGCGGGCCCACCGGCCCGGGGGTTTCGTCCTCCAGCGCCGGACGGGCCGGGTTTCCGGGCCCGCCCCCGCACGCCGGGAGGCGGGCCCACGGCCCGGGGGTCCACCCTCGAACGCCGGACCGGCCGACCCCGGCCCGGACCGGCCGACCAGGGTCCGGGGCGGCCGACCAGGGTCCGGGGCGGCCGACCAGGGTCCGGGGCGGGCCGGCCAGGGTCCGGGGCGGGCCGGCCAGGACCCCGGGCAGGCCGACCACGGCCCCGGGCAGGCCGACCACGGCCCCGGGCAGGCCGACCACGGCCCCGGGCAGGCCGACCACGGCCCCGGGCGGGCCGGACCGGCTGTACGCAGGAAGAGACACGCACGTAGGGAGCCGTACGCATGGACAGCGACATCACCGCCACCGCCACCGCGCCGCAGGGCGGGGAGGGCGATGTGGATGCCGGTGCCTACGAGGTGCTGCGGCGGCGGCTCTCGGCGCAGGCCGGGGAGCTCGTGCGGCGGGCCGAGGCGCTCAACGCACGGCGGACCGAGGAGTTCGGGTCGACCGGGCTGCGGCTGCTGGCCACCGAACAGGTGCGCACCGAGCGGGCCTCCGTGCCGCGTGATCTCATCGCCGTGGGCGGGAAGCTGCTCTTCGGCTTCGAGCGGGGGCCGGGCGCGCGCGGGGAGGCCGGGGTCGAGGACGTCCTCCTCGTCCGGGACTCCGGCGCGAAGGGCGACGGGCCCGAGGACGGCACCACTGGAACAGGCGCCGCTGGAACAGGCGCCACTGGACCGGACACCCCGGGGCCGGACGCCCCGGGAGCGGAAGGCACCCTCCTCGACGGCGAGGACTTCCGGCGCGAGTTCTCCTCCCTGCACCGCTACTTCCGCGACGCCCGCCTCCTGCGGCTGCGCCGCGTCAACGGCAAGCTGCTGGCCGTCTTCCGCACCGGGGAGAACGCCGAGGACATCCGGGTCCTGCGGTGGGCCCTGGGCGCGGACGGGTCGCCGGGGGCGTTCCTGGACGCGCAGGGCGAGCGCGACCACGTCTTCCCGGCCTCCCACGACTTCGAGTGGACCGTGGCGGGGCGGGAGGCCCACGTCCCGGGGCGGCATCCGCACATCGCCATCGGCAAGGGCGGCGGGCTCTTCGTCGACACGCTCGGCGGCACCCTGACCGTCAAGGTCACCGACGACACCGAGTCGCCCGACGGGATCTACGAGGAGCCCGTCGACGAGCCGTTGCAGTCGCTGGCCGACGCCGACGTCGAGTACGCCGAGGTGGGGCCGCTGGTGCTGCTGCGGGTGCGGCCCTACAAGGAGGACGCCTGGCGGCACCTGGTCTTCAACTCGCTGCTCTCGACCGTCCAGCGGCTGGACGGCATCGGGCCCGCCTGCCACCGGCTGCCCGAGGACCAGGGGATCATCTTCCCCGGCGGCTACTACCTCACCACCGGCACCGCGAAGACCTTCGACACCGCCGAGGAGCTGACCGAGCCGGTCTTCGAGGGCGCGGTCCGCTCGCCCAACGGGGAGGACGTGCTCTACGTCTTCCGTTCCCGCGACGGCCTCCGCAGCCTTCTCCTCCCCTACAACCTGATCCGCCAGGAGGTCGCGACCCCGCTCACCGGGCGCGGGCACGCGCTCCTGGACGACGGGACGCTGATCCTGCTCCGGGACAACCCGGACGGGCCCGCCCGGGTGCACCCCTTGCAGCGCTGGCAGACCCCGTACGTCTCCGACACCTACGCCGCCGCCCGCCCCGCCGGGACCGGGCCGCTCGCCCGGACCGGCAACGCCGACCTGGTGCGCGGGATCTCCGACTGCCTCGCCCTGGCCCACGGCGTACGGGACATGACGCCGACGACCGCCGTGTACGGGCAGCTCGCCGCCGACTGCGCCCGCGCCCAGGACCGCTACCACTGGCTGTCGGATTCCGAACTGGGTTCGCTCGCCGAGCCGTTGGGGGAGCTGCGGGCCACCGCACAGCAGGTGCTGGCCGAGTTCACCGCCGTACAGGAGCTGACCCGGCGGGCCGCCGACGCGCTGGAGGAGACCGCCGCACGGATCACCGCGCTGGTGCGTCGGGTGCGCGGCGAGGTGCCCGGGTCGGCGGCCGTCTGGGTCGAGCGGCTGACCGAACTGCGCCAGGCGCACGGCCACTTGGCGACCGTGGGCGAGATGCGGTACGCCGACGTCGAGCGGATCGCGGAGCTGTCGGCCCGGACCGAGGACGACATCGCGTCCGCCGCCCAGCGGGCCGTGTCGTTCCTGGCCCGCGAGGACGCGTTCGACGGGTATCACGAGGACATCGCGGGGCTCGTGGCCGACGCGGGTGCGCTGGAGACCGTGCGGGACGCCTCCGCCGTGACCGACCGGCTGTCCGCGATGACGCAGGGGCTGGCCACCGTCACGGACGTGGTCGCCGGCCTGGAGATCGGCGACGCCACCGTGCGTACCTCGATCCTGGAGCGGATCGCCGAGGTGCTGGGCGGCGCGAACCGGGCCCGCGCCACGCTGGACGCGCGCCGCCGGGAGCTGCTGTCGAAGGAGGGGCGGGCCGAGTTCGCCGCCGAGTTCGCGCTGCTCGGGCAGGCGGTGACGGGTGCGCTGGCCGCCGCCGGCACCCCGGAGACCTGCGATGACCAACTGGCGCGCCTGTTGCTCCAGTTGGAGAACCTGGAGTCGCGGTTCGCGGAGTTCGACGACTTCCTCGCCGAGCTGTCCGAGCGCCGCACCGAGGTGTACGAGGCGTTCTCGGCGCGCAAGCAGACCCTCCAGGACGAGCGGGCGCGGCGCGCGGAGCGGCTGGCCGGGTCGGCGGAACGGGTGCTGGAGACCATCGCCCGGCGGGTGGCCACGCTGGCGGACCTCGACGCCGTCCACACCTACTTCGCCTCCGACCCGATGGTCGCCAAGGTCCGCCGTACGGCCGGCGAGCTGCGCGAACTGGGCGACCCCGTACGGGCGGAGGAGCTGGACGGGCGGCTGAAGGCGGCCCGCCAGGAGGCGGGCCGCGCCCTGCGCGACCGCACCGAGCTGTACGCGGACGGCGGGTCCGTGATCAAGCTGGGCCGCCACCGGTTCGCCGTGAACACCCAGCCGTTCGACCTGACGCTGGTGCCCGCCGGGGAGAGCCTCGCCTTCGCGCTGACCGGGACCGACTACCGGGCCCCGGTCACCGATCCGGCGTTCACGGCGGCCCGGCCGTACTGGGAGCAGCTGCTCCCCTCGGAGAACGCCGCCGTCTACCGCGCCGAGCACCTGGCCGCCCGGCTCCTCGACGAGCACGGGGCGAGCCGCCTCACCTCGCTCACGGACGCCGAACTGGCCTTGTTGGTACGGGAGTCGGCGGCCGAGGCGTACGACGAGGGGTACACGCGGGGCGTCCACGACGAGGACGCCACCGCGATCCTGGCCGCCCTGCTGCGCCTGCACGCGGACGCCGGGCTGCTGCGCCACGAGCCCGGGACGCGGGCGGCCGCCCAGCTGTTCTGGGCGTACGGCGTGGACGCCGCGGGGCGCACGGCCTGGCAGCGGCGGGCGGTGTCGCTGGCCCGCGCCCGCGACACCTTCGGCCTGGCCCCGGCCATCGCGGTGCTCCAGGAGGAGTGGGCGGCGGCCATCGCGGACTCCCCCGCCGCGTCCGGCGGGGCCCGGCCCGGGGCCGTCGCCGCGTACCTCTTCGAGGAGCTGACGAGCGGACCTGCCGGGTTCGTCCGGTCCGCCGCGGCCCGGGCGTTCCTCGACGGCTTCCACCGGGCCGCCGGGCCCGACGTGTACACGCAGGACCTGGCGGCCCTCGGCGACGACCTGGCCGCCCGCCGGCAGCTCGTGGAGGGCTGGCTCGTCCCGTACGCCGAGGCCACCGGGGCGGACCTCGGCGGCGGCGACCTGGCGGAGGCCGTGGCGGTGGAACTCTGCCCGGAGCTGGAGCGGTACGCGTGCGACGCGCCGCTCACCGAGCGGCTGGAGGGCCTCCTCGGCGACCACCCGCGCATCGCGGGCGGCGGGGCCCTGACCGTACGGATCGACGAACTCCTCGCCCGTACCGCCGCGTTCCGCGCGGACACCGTGCCCGGCTTCCGCGCCTACCAGCGGCTGCGCACCTCCCTGGTGACCGCCGAGCGCGGGCGGCTGCGGCTGGACGACCACCGGCCGCGCGTGATGTCGGCGTTCGTCCGCAACCGGCTGCTCGACGAGGTGTACCTGCCGCTGATCGGCGACAGCCTGGCCAAGCAGCTCGGCACCGCCGACGCCGACCGGCGCACCGACTCGCAGGGCCTGCTGCTGCTCGTCTCGCCGCCCGGCTACGGCAAGACGACGCTGATGGAGTACGTCGCGGACCGGCTCGGCATGGTCCTCGTCAAGATCAGCGGACCCAACCTCGGCCACGACGTGACCTCCCTCGACCCGGACGGGGCCCCGAGCGCCACCGCCCGGCAGGAGATCGAGAAGATCAACTTCGCGCTGGAGGCGGGCAACAACACCCTCCTCTACCTCGACGACATCCAGCACACCTCGCCCGAACTGCTCCAGAAGTTCATCCCGTTGTGCGACGCCACGCGCCGGATCGAGGGCGTGCGGAACGGCGAGCCGCGCAGCTACGACCTGCGGGGCAAGCGGTTCGCGGTGTGCATGGCGGGCAACCCGTACACCGAGTCGGGTGAGCAGTTCCGGATCCCCGACATGCTCGCCAACCGGGCCGACGTCTGGAACCTCGGCGAGGTCCTCAGCGGCCGGGACGACGTCTTCGCACTGAGCTTCGTGGAGAACGCGCTGACCGCCAACCCGGTCCTCGCCCCGCTGGCCGCCCGCTCCCGGGACGACCTGGCGCTGCTGGTGCGGCTGGCGGGCGGCACCGACCCGGCGGCGCGTGCGGAGCACCTGGAACACCCGTACAGCGCCACCGAGTTGGACGGGATCCTGGCCGTGCTGCGTCATCTGCTCACGGCCCGGGACACCGTGCTCGCGGTGAACGCGGCGTACATCGCCTCGGCCGCGCAGACCGACGCCACGCGCACCGAACCGCCGTTCCGGCTCCAGGGCTCCTACCGCAACATGAACAAGATCGCGGAGCGGATCGTGCCGGTCATGAACGACGACGAGCTGTCCGCCGTCGTCGTCGACCACTACGCGGGCGAGGCCCAGACCCTCACCACCGGGGCCGAGGCGAACCTCCTCAAGCTGGCCGCCCTGCGCGGCACGCTCACCGCCGAACAGGCCGGGCGGTGGGCGGCGATCACCGCCTCCTACGTCCGCACACAGGCGCTCGGCGGCCCGGACGGCGACCCGATGACCCGGGCGGTGGCCGCGCTCGGACTGCTCGCGGACCGGATCGCGGCGGTGGAGAGCGCGATCCAGCGGGCGGCGGATCCCCGGCACCTGCTGACGGGGCCGCCGGCCCCGGCGAACCCGCCCGGCGCGGTGAACCATCAGGCCACGCCCGACCACCGTGCGAAGATCACCAACACTCCACACTGATCGGGAAGACCGAGCCGGGAGGGTCACGGCATGCTGGGTTTCATGCCCCCACTTCCTCAGCAGCCGGGACGCCCGCCGTCCACCGGCCACATGATCGTCTGCGGTGACGACGCCCTGGCGCGCCGACTCGCCGTGGAGCTGCGCTACGTCTACGGGGAACGGGTCACCCTGCTCCTGCCGCCGGGCCGGGACCCGAGCGGCCCCGAGACGCCGCTGACCCAACGGGGGCGGGCGGCCGCCCTGTTCGGCCGGATGTCGGCGGCGATGAACCGCGCGGGCAACGGCGGCGGCAGCGGCGACACCAACGCCGGGGTCGAGGCCGTCCGCATCATGGAGGCGCCCGAACCCTCCGACGACGTCCTGGAGGAGGCGGGCGTCGACCGGGCCGCCGCCCTCGCGCTCGTCTACGACGACGACGAGCGCAACATCCGCGCCGCCCTGACCGCCCGACGCCTCAACCCCCGTCTGCGGCTGGTGATCCGGCTCTACAACCGCAAGCTCGGGCTCCACCTGGAGGAGCTGCTCGACCAGGCGGCGGCCGTCGCCATGCCCGGCATCGACCCGGCGCTGCTGGATGCCTCCACCACTGTCCTGTCCGACGCCGACACCGCCGCCCCGGCCCTCGCCGCCACCGCCCTGACCGGCAGCAGCAAGGTCATCCAGGCCGAGGGCCTGCTCCTGCGCGCCGCCGAACGCCCCCCGCCCCGCCCCGGCGAGACGGCCGACCCCGGTCTGTGCACCCTCGCCCTGCTCTCCTCCACCACCAACGACCCGGCGGGCGCGGAGGGTTCGGACAGCAGCGGCGACGAGGCCCCGCAACTGCTGCCCGACGAGAGCGCCGTCGCCGCCGCGACCGGCCGGGGCACGGTGGTCCTCGAAGCGGTCAGCCGGGCCGCCCCGGACCGTCCGGCCACCCGCATGGGCGGCAGGGGCGCCCCGCTCTCCCAGGTGTTCTCCAGCAGGCTGCGCTGGTCGGCCCTCGGCGTCGCGGCCTCCGCGCTCGCCCTGGTGGTCGCCTCGCTCCTGACCACCGAGGACACCGCGATCCACTCCACCTATCTGACCCTGCTCGACCTGCTGGGCATGAACGACCCGGCGGAGGGGGCGCCGCCGGCCCGGCAGATCATCCAGATCCTCTCCGGCGTCGCCGGGCTGCTCCTGCTCCCGCTGCTGCTCGCCGCCGTCCTGGAGGCGTTCGGCACCCTGCGCACCGCCTCCTCGCTGCGCCGCCCGCCGCGCGGTCTGTCGGGGCATGTGGTGCTGCTGGGGCTCGGCAAGATCGGCACGCGGGTCCTCGTACGGCTCCGCGAGCTCGACATCCCCGTGGTCGTCGTCGAGGAGGACCCCGACGCGCGCGGCATCCCGCTGGCCCGCTCCATGCACGTGCCGACCGTCATCGGCGACGTCACCCAGGAGGGCGTCCTCGAAGCGGCCAAGATCCGCCGCGCCCGCGCCCTCCTCGCCCTCACCAGCAACGACACCACGAACCTGGAAGCGGCGCTGTACGCGCGCTCGGTGAAGCCGGACCTGAGGGTGGCGCTGCGGCTGTACGACGACGAGTTCGCGACCGCCGTCTACCGCACCCTGCGCACCGCGCACCCCCAGGCCCTGACCCGCTCCCGTTCGGTCTCCCATCTCGCCGCCCCCGCCTTCGCCGGCGCCATGATGGGCCGGCAGATCCTCGGCGCGATCCCGGTCGAGCGGAAGGTGATGCTGTTCGCGGCCCTGGAGATCGCGGGGCACCCGCAGTTGGAGGGCCGCACGGTCGAGCAGGCGTTCCGGGCGGGCGCCTGGCGGGTCCTGGCCATCGACGCCACCCCGCCCGCCGACCGCAACCCCGACCTCGCCGCGATCCCGCCGTACCACCCGGACGGCGACGCGACGCCGCCGCCGCCCTCCGGCCTGGTCTGGGACCTGCACCCCGGCTATGTCCTGCGCGCCCAGGACCGGGTGGTGATCGCCGCCACCCGCCGGGGACTCGCGGAGCTGCTGCGGCGGCGGACGGTGGTGCCGAGGCAGTAGGAGGCCGTCGCGGCTGACGCGCGTACCTACCGGAACGTGCCCATCGCCTCCCGCACCTCCCCCAGGGTCCGCTCCGCGACCGCGTTCGCCCGTTCGTTGCCCTCCCGCAGCACGGACCGTACGTACGTCAGGTCCGCCGCGAACTCCGCCCGGCGGGCGCGTACGGGGGCGAGGTGGGCGTTGACCGCCTCGGTCACCGTCCGCTTCAGCGCGGCCGAACCGCCGTCGCCGATCTCCGCCGCGACCTCGTGCGGGTCCCGGTCCAGGCAGAGGGCGGCCAGCAGGACGAGCGAGGAGACGCCGGGCCGGCGCTCGGGGTCGTAGGTGATGTGCCGGTCGGCGTCCGTCGTCGCCCCCTTGATCAGGCGGGCCGTCTCGTCGGCGGTGGCGGAGAGCGGGACGGAGTTGCCGCGGCTCTTGCTCATCTTGCCGCCGTCGGTGCCCAGCAGCAGGGGCGCGGCGGAGAGCAGGGCGTCCGGTTCCGGGAAGACGTGCCCGTACCGCTCGTTGAAGCGGCGGGCGATCGTCCGGGTGAGTTCCAGGTGCGGCAGCTGGTCCTGGCCCACGGGGACCACGTCGCCCTTGCAGAAGAGGATGTCGGCGGCCTGGTGCGCCGGGTAGGTGTACATCAGTCCGCTGACCGAAGACTGCCGCGCGTGCGCGATCTCGTCCTTGACCGTGGGGTTGCGGCCCAGCTCCGCGACGGAGACGAGGCTCAGGAAGGGCAGCAGGAGCTGGTTGAGCGCGGGGACGGCACTGTGGTTGAAGACGGTGCTCCGTGCCGGGTCGATGCCGAGGGCCAGGTAGTCGAGCAGCAGCCCGTCGGTGTACTCCTGGAGCCGCTCGGCGGTGTCCCGGTCGGTGAGCACCTGGTAGTCGGCGATCAGGACGAACACGTCCAGGCCGAGGCCCTGGAGGCGGACCCGGTTGCGCAGGGTGCCGAAGTAGTGCCCGAGGTGCAGGCGGCCGGTGGGGCGGTCCCCGGTGAGGACCCGGAAGCGGGCGGGGTCCCGGGTCAGCCGCTGCTCCAGCTCGGCGCTGCGGCGCTCGGCGGGGGTGGTGGTGGTTGTGGGTACGGAGGTGGATGTGGTTGTGGGTGCGGTGCTCATGGGGTCTGGTCTCTCCTCGCGTGGGTGGATGCGTGGAGGACGGCCCCGCCGGTGCGCCGCTGCGCTCGGTCTCCGTGTCCGCGCCGTACGAGGTGCCGTACGAGGTGCCGTACGAGGTGCCGTACAAGGGCAGCGAAAAGGGCCGTCCATGTCGAACGGCCCTGGTTCCGTGCAGATGCTGCGGCCGCTCCTATGAGGAGCGCCACCAGCGTCGGCACGGGACGGAGATCATGGCCTCAGTGTACGAGCCCGGCCCGGCGCGGAGCCAGTCCGGCGCGGAGCGAATCCGGCGCGGAGGCCGTCCGGCGCGGAGGCCGTCCGGCGCGGAGGCCGTCCGCGTCACTTCGGGGCGTGCCCGCCCACGTAGAAGAGAAGCCAGATGAAGCCGGCGAACAGGTGCGTCGCGAAGACATAGACGAAGACGCGCAGGAACACTCCGCGCGCTTTCCACTCCTCGTTGTCGCTCTCCCGCTCGCTCACCGTTCCAGAGTACGTGCGCCCCGGATGGACGCCCCAGCCGCGTGGAACAGGTGGAATAGGACGGAGGGGGGTCCCGTTGTAGGGTGTAGTTCAACGTTCAACTAAATCGGTCAGGGTCTCCGGATTCCCGGCCGGGACCAGGAAGGCGGACGCCATGCAGTTCGGGATCTTCACCGTCGGGGACGTCACGACCGACCCGACCACCGGCCGCACCCCCACGGAGAACGACCGGATCAAGGCGACCCTGGCCATCGCGCAGAAGGCCGAGGAGGTCGGCCTGGACGTCTTCGCGACCGGCGAGCACCACAACCCGCCGTTCGTCCCGTCCTCCCCGACGACGACCCTCGGCTACATCGCCGCCCGCACCGAGAACCTGATCCTGTCCACCTCCACCACGCTGATCACCACCAACGACCCGGTGAAGATCGCCGAGGACTACGCCACCCTCCAGCACCTCGCGGACGGCCGCGTCGACCTGATGATGGGCCGGGGCAACACCGGACCGGTCTATCCGTGGTTCGGCAAGGACATCCGCCAGGGCATCCCGATGGCCATCGAGAACTACGCCCTGCTGCACAAGCTGTGGCGCGAGGACGTCGTGGACTGGGAGGGCAAGTTCCGTACGCCGCTCCAGTCCTTCACCGCCACCCCGCGCCCGCTGGACGGCGTCCCGCCGTTCGTCTGGCACGGCTCCATCCGCTCCCCCGAGATCGCCGAGCAGGCCGCGTACTACGGCGACGGCTTCTTCCACAACAACATCTTCTGGCCCATGGAGCACACGAAGAAGATGGTCGACCTCTACCGCCGCCGCTACGCCCACTACGGGCACGGCACCGCCGAACAGGCCATCGTCGGGCTCGGCGGACAGGTGTTCATGCGCAGGAACTCGCAGGACGCGGTACGGGAGTTCCGCCCGTACTTCGACAACGCGCCGGTCTACGGCCACGGCCCGTCCCTGGAGGACTTCACCCGCGAGACCCCGCTGACGGTGGGCTCCCCGCAGGAGGTCATCGAGCGGACGCTGACGTTCCGGAAGGAGGTCGGCGACTACCAGCGCCAGCTGTTCCTGATGGACCACGCGGGGCTCCCGCTGAAGACCGTCCTGGAGCAGCTCGACATCCTCGGCGAGGAGGTCGTGCCGGTGCTGCGCAAGGAGTTCGCCGACCTGCGGCCGGCCGGAGTGCCGGAGTCCGCGCCCGTCCACCCGGCGGTCGCCGCCGCCCGAGCAGCCAGGAAGGGGACCTGACCCCGATGTTCGCCACCACGCCCCTGCGCATCGTCGCCGTCTCGGCCGGACTCGGCCGGCCGTCCTCCACCCGGCTGCTGGCCGACCGGCTGGCCGCCGCCGCCCGCGAGCGCCTCGCGGCCGAGCAGGACCGCAACGTCGAGGTCCAGGTCGTCGAGCTACGCGACCTCGCCGTGGACATCGCCCACCACCTGCTCAGCGGCTTCCCCTCGGCCGCGCTGCGGGAAGCGATCGACGCGGTGACGGAGGCCGACGGGCTGATCGCCGTGACGCCGGTGTTCACCGCCTCGTACAGCGGCCTGTTCAAGTCGTTCTTCGACCTGATCGACAACACCGCGCTGACCGGCAGGCCCGTCGTGATCGCCGCGCCGGGCGGCACGGCCCGGCACTCGCTGGTCCTGGAGCACGCGCTGCGCCCGCTCTTCGCCTATCTGCGGGCCGTCACGGTGCCCACCTCCGTCTACGCGGCGTCGGAGGACTGGGGCTCATCGGGCGACGAGTACACCGAGGGCCTGCCGTCCCGGATCCGGCGCGCGGGCGGCGAGCTGGCCTCCGCGATCCTGGGCCGTACGGTCTCCGGGGCCTCGCGGGCCCCGGGCCTGGACGACGGGGAGGACGCGGTCGTCCCCTTCGAGCAGCAGCTCGCGGACCTGCGGCCGGCCTGAGGCAGACGAGGGCGGGCTACACCAGCCCGCCCTTGTTGTCCGATGTGATTACAGTGAGAGCAGACGCTGTACGGCGCTGTACGGCGCTGTACCGGGCCGTACGGGGCTGCACCTCGCTCGGTACTGGGCTGTACCTAGCTGGAGGCAGATATGGGCAGGATCGTTGTGGGCGTCGACGGCTCCGACTCCTCGGTCAAGGCACTGCACTGGGCCGTGCGCCAGGCCGAGCTGACCGGCGCCACGGTGGAGGCCGTGAACAGCTGGGAGTACCCCACCACCAGCTGGGCGTCGATGATGCCCGGCATGCCGGAGGACTTCGACCCGCAGGCCCTGGCCACCGTCTCCCTGACCGAGGCGCTGGAGGAGGCCCTGGGCGCCGCGGGAGCCGCCGCGGTCAGCAAGGTCGTGGTCATCGGCAATCCGGCCCAGGCCCTGCTGGACCGCGCCCAGGGCGCCGACCTGCTCGTGGTGGGGGCCCGTGGCCACACCGGCCTCAAGGCCACCCTGCTCGGCTCGGTCAGCCTCCATGTCACCCAGCACGCGCCGTGCCCGGTGACGGTCGTACGCGACTGACGGCCCCGCAGAGAACGGCCGCGCGGAGACGGCGAATTCGAGGGGCCGTTGTCAGTGGGTGCTCCTATCGTGTGGTCATGACCCATGCTCTCTTCGGGCGCGACCATCCCGTCGGCGTTCTCCGCGCGGAGATCGCCCGCGCCACGGACAGCCACGGCGGTCTCGTACTGGTCACCGGCGAGGCCGGGATCGGCAAGAGCACTCTCGTCACCGACGCCGCGCACGAGGCGCGGCGTCGCGGGGCGCTGGTGGTCGGCGGCTCCTGCTGGGACTCCGACAACACCCCCGGCTACTGGCCCTGGGTGCAGGTCCTGCGCGGCCTGCGCCGGTCCGCCTCGGCGGCGGAATGGGCGGCGGCCCAGGAGGCGTCGGACGGCCGGCTCGCCGTGCTCCTCGGAGACCCGGTCACCGTCGCCACGGGCGGAGCGGACGGTCCGGGACCCAGCACGCTTCCGGCTCCGGGGCCCAGGACTCTTCCGGCTCCGGGAACCGCCGGGAGCCCGGGTTCCGAAGGCGCACACGGCGGCGAGCCCGGCAAGGAAACGGGCACGAGTCCGCCGGGCGGCGGCTCGCAGAGCGGCAGTTCGCAGGGCAGCAGCCCGCAAGGCACCGGTTCGCAAGGCAGCAGCTCGCAGGGCGGCAGTTCGCAGGGCAGCGGTTCGCAGGGCAGCGGTTCGCAGGGCAGCGGTTCGCAGGAGGGCGCCGAGGCCTTCGGGCTCTTCGACGCGGTGACCACGGCCCTCGTCACGGTCTCCCAGAGCCGGCCGCTGGTGGTCGTCCTCGACGATCTGCACAGCTCCGACCCGGCCTCGCTGCGACTGCTCGAATTCGTCGCCCAGCACGCCTGGTTCGAGCGGCTGCTGCTGATCGGCACCTACCGGGACGTCGAGGTGGAGGCCCCCGGACACCCGCTCCAGCAGCTGATCCTGCCGCTGGTCTCGCGCGCCACCGCGACCCTCACCCTGACCGGCCTCGGCCGGGACGAGGTGGGCGCGCTGATGACGGTGACGACGGGCCGCGAGCCCGCACCGCGGCTGGTCGACGAGGTCCACCGGCGTACCGGCGGCAACCCCTTCTTCGTGGAGCAGACCGCCCGGCTCTGGCACAGCGGAAGCCCGGTCTCCACCATTCCGCCCGGTGTACGGGAAGCGGTCCGGCAGCGGCTCGCCCTGCTGCCCGAGCCGGTCGTCTCCCTGCTGACCAGCGCCGCCCTGCTCGGCCGGGAATTCCGCCGGCAGGTCCTGGCCGTGGTGCACGGCTCGCCGGTCCCCCACGTGGACCGGCTCCTGGAGGCGGCCGTCGTCGCCCGGGTCGTCGTCCCCCGCCTGTCCGGGCAGTACGCCTTCGCCCACGACCTGCTGCGCGAGACGCTGTACGCCTCGCTGGACGACTCCGAGGCCCGCGAACGCCATGCCGCCGCCGTACGGGCCCTGGACGCGCACGGCGGCCTCGGCGACGCGGTGCGGCCCGGCGCCCTCGCCCGGCACGCCCACCTCGCCGGCGGTGCCCTGGAGCGCGACCGCCGGATCGACCTGCTGCTGGCAGCCGCCCGGGACGCCTCGGGACGCCTGGCCGACGAGGAGGCCGTCGGCCACTACCGACGCGCCCTCGCGGCGGCCTCCGGCGAGACGGGGGAGCCGGGCGGACCGGCGGACCGGGGTCCGGACCTCCGGCGTGCCGCGCTGATCGGTCTCGACCTCGCCGGACAGCTCCGGCACGCGGGGGAGACGGCCGAGGCGCAGCGCCTGCTGGACCGGTCGGTCGCCCTGGCCCGGGAGCAGGACGAACCGGAGCTGCTCGCCCGGGTGGCGATCACCCTCCACCGCGACGGCTCCTTCGGCGGCCACGACGCGCCCCCGACGGGCCTCCTCGCCGAGGCGCACCGCCGGATCACCGGCAAGGAGGGCCAGGAGAGCCTCTCCGACGACCGGCTCGCCCAGGAGCTGGCCATCCACATCATGGCGCTGGCCCGGAGCGGCTCGGACGACGAGGCACTCGCCTTCTCGCTCTGGGCGCGCCACGACTCCGTGTGGGGGCTCGGCTCGGCGGTGGAGCGGCTCGGGCTGACCGACGAGATGACCGTCTTCGGCCGGCGCACTCAGCAGCAGGACATGGAGCTGCACGCGACGTCCATGCGGTGGGTGGCACTGCTGGAGCTGGGCGACCCGGCCTTCATCGACCAGTTCCGTACGTTCGTCCGGCTCGCCGAGCAGACCGAGCTGCCCCGGTTCGCCCTGGGCATCGCCGTCGACACCAGCCTGATCGCCTCGCTGCGGGGCCGGTTCGCCGAGGCGACCACCGCACTGCGGGACGACTCACTCGACCCCGAGAGCAGCGACCATGTGGACTTCGGCTTCATGGGGCACCACCTGCACTGGGCGCTGCAACTGCTCCAGGGGCACTTCGCCGAGGCCGAGGAGATCCTCGGCAGGCTGCCGGGCACCGGGTACCCCTACCCCGGGCTCCTGGAGTCGGTCACGGCGGTGGAGCAGGGCGACGCGACGCCCGCGCTGCGCCTGATCGCCGAGCAGGCGGACCGCGCCGCCCCTTATCCGCGGGCGTTCATGCCGCTGTGGTTCCGGCTGCTGGCCCAGACGGCCGCGGTGACGGGCGACCCACGGCTCATCTCCCGGGCGGAGGACGAGCTGACCCCGTACACGGGCCAGTGGATCGTCTCGCTGTACGGGTGCGACATCGGCGGCCCCGTCGATCTCTGGCTCGGGATGCTCGCCGCCGCGCGCGACGACCAGGACGCGGCGGTGGCGGCGCTCACCGGGGCCGCCGCCTCCTCGGACCGCCTCGGCGCCCGCCCCTGGGCCGTACGGGCCCGGCTGTGCCTGGCCCGCTCCCTCCTCGCCCGCGCAGGTGCGGCCGGCGATGCCGGTGCCGGTGACGCCGGGCGGGCTCGTCGGCTGCTCGGTGAAGTGGCGCGGGAGGCCGGCGAGTTGGGCCTGGACCATGTGGAGGCCGAGGCCTCGGCCCTCCGTACGGCACCGCCCACCCCCGCTGCTGCCACCACCGCTCCTGTCACTGCCGGGACCGCCGCCAGGACCGGGGCCGGGACCGGGGCCGTGCTGTCCGCCGAGTTCCGGCGGATCGGGCCGGTGTGGCAGCTGCGCTGGGACGGGGTGACCGTGCACGTCCCGGACGCCAAGGGTCTGCGGGACCTGCACAGCCTGCTGGGACTGCCCGGCGCCGACGTGCCGGCCGTCCAGCTCCTCGCGCCCGAGGGCGGGGACCTCGTCGTCGCCGCCGGGCAGCTCGGCGGCGATCCGGTACTCGACGAGGAGGCCAAGCGCCGCTACAAGGAACACCTGGCCCGGCTGGACGCCGAGATAGACCGAGCCGCCGCCCGGGACGACGCCGGGCTGGCCGAGAAGTACGACCGGGAGCGGCAGGCCCTCCTCGACGAGCTCCGCACCGCGGCCGGGCTCGGCGGCCGGTCCCGCCGGCTGGGCGACCAGACCGAACGGGCCCGCAAGACGGTCACCGCCCGGATCCGCGACACCCTGCGCAAGCTGGACACCCTGCACCCCGCGCTGGCGGCCCACCTGAAGGCCTCCGTGACGACCGGGACCACCTGCGCCTACCGGCCCGGACACTCCCCCGACTGGCGGCTCTGACCCGCACCGCCCCAGCGTTCCGGAACGCTGGGGCGGTGCGGAGTGCCCGGCTCCGTCCGCTCCGGGCCTCCCGGAACGCTGGGGCCCGCCCGCTCCCGCGCCGCTACTCCTCGACGAGGACATCGGCGACGGCACACGCCACGTTGTCGGGTCCGCCCGCCTCACGGGCCAGGCCGGCCAACCGGCGTACGGCCTCCTCCGGGTCGTCCGCCGCGATGACCGCCGCCCTCAGATCCGCCTCGTCCACCACCGCCGACAGTCCGTCCGAGCAGAGCAGATAGCGGTCCCCGGCCACCACCTCCCGCAAGCGGACGTCGGGGCGGCACGCCACGGCCACCGGGGCGGACCGCGCCCCGCCGACCAGGGCCTTCAGCAGCAGTGCGCGCTCCGGATGGGACGCGGCCTCCTCCTGGCTCAGCGAACCGTCGTCGATCATCGACCGGACCAGGCTGTGGTCGTGCGTGATCCGGAACAGCTCCCCGCCCCGCAGCAGATACGCCCGCGAGTCCCCGATGTGCACGAGCCCGAGCCGCGACCCGGTCCACAGCATCGCGGTGAGCGTGGTCCCCGAACCGTCCGGGGCCGCACAGTGCGCGACCGCGTCCCGGACCGCCCGCGAGGCGGAATCCGCCTTGTCCTCCAGGGCGTTCAGCAGATCCGCGGCGGACAGCGCACGCTCCCGGGCACCCCACACGGGGGGCTTGAGCGCCTCGATCGCCGCAGCACTCGCCTCGGCGCCGCCCTCCCCGAAACCGTCGGCGACCGCCAGGAGCCGGGGCCCCGCGAACGCCGCGTCCTGGTTCGCCGTACGCACCGCCCCGGTATCGGTCAGCGCCGCACACCGGATCGCGAGCGGCGCCGTCCCCGGACCGTCCGACGCCCCGGGCCCGCCCGGCACCCCCGAACCCGAGCTCCCCCGGCCGCCCCGGCTTCCCGTGGTGCCCGCGCTTCCCCTGCTCCCCACGCTGCCCGTGTTGCCCGCGCTGTCCGTGCTCCCCGCATTGCCCGGTATCCGCGACATTCCCCTGCCTTCCGCTGACAGATGGTCGACGAGGTACACCGCCAGATCGCGCCGGGCCGCCGTCTCGGCCTCCACCCGCACCCAGTAGGCCCGGATCTCCACGGCCGCCGCACCCGCGTCGAGCGCCACGACCCGGCCGATCCGGCTCAGCGGCATGCCGATCCTGCGCAGCCACGCCACGAGCCGGGCCCCCTCCGCCTGCACCGGGTCGTAGTACCGGTAGCCGTTCACCGGGTCGACCCGAGCGGGCCGGAGCAGGCCCAGCTCGTCGTAGCGCCGGAGCGCCTTGGCGGAGAGCCGGGACAACCGGGCGAACTCGCCGATCGTCACCAGCTCCCCGCCCCCGGCGCCCACCGCGCGGCCTTCGCGTTCCACCCCGTACCTCCTCGTACCGGGCGCTTCCCGCCCGGCCCCACCGATGCTGGGGCTTCCCCTGCGGGGAAGGTCAAGGATGCCCGGGACGGATACGTCCCCGACGCACGCGGCGGGTACCCCCGCCGTCGGTCACCGGTCCGTCACTTCCGGTTGTAGAGCCGCATCGTCACCACGCCGAAGACCACCAGGAGCCCCCCGGACCAGCCCAGCGTCCAGGCGATGTCGGCGGCCGGCCAGTTGCCCGCCATCAACTCACGTACCGCCGTGGCGAGGTGGGTGACCGGACTGTTGTTCACGAAGGCCTGGAGCCAGCCCGGCATCGTCTTCGGATCGACGAAGACATTGCTGAGGAACGTCAGCGGGAAGATCACCATCATGCTGACGCCCATCACCGACTTCTCGGAACGCAGCAGCAGCCCGAACATCGTCCAGATCCAGGAGAACGCGAACGAGAACACGACCAGCAGAGCGACGCCGGCCAGCACGCCGAGCAAACCGCCGTCCGGACGGAACCCGATGAGCATGCCGACGGCGAGCATCACCACCGACGCCAGCAGATAGCGCAGGACATCACCGAGCAGATAGCCGACCATCGGGGCGGGCCGCCAGATCGGCAGCGTGCGGAACCGGTCGAAGACGCCCTTGGCGATGTCCGTGTTCACCGCGACACCCGTGTACATCGTGATCATCACGACGCTCATCACCATGATGCCGGGCAGCAGGAACTGGATGTACTCCTCCGTGGAATCGGCCAGTGCCCCTCCGAAGAGGTACGTGTACATCAGGACCAGCATGATCGGGAAAGCCGTCACATCGAAGAGCTGTTCCGGCACATGCTTGATCTTCAGCATGGCGCGCCAGCCGAAGGTCATCGATGCCGACAGGGCACTGGGCCTCGGCGGGCGCTCCTGGCCCACCAGGAGCGCCGAGAGGCGTTCCTGGTCCGGTGCGGCGAGCGCGACGCCCTCCAGCTCCGTCTTGGCGGTAGCGGTGCTCATGCCGCCACTCCCTTCTTGTCCGTGAGTGCGAGGAAGACCTCGTCGAGGCTGGGCTGTCCCAGCGAGAAGTTGTCGACCGTGATGCCGGACCGGGCCAGCTCGGCCAGGGCACGCCCGGCCTGTTCCGCCGCGCCCTGATCGGTGCTCTGGCCGTCGACCCGGGCGGTCAGCGCCACCGGGTCCGCTTCCAGCTGGACCTCAGCGTTCAGCGCGAGCGCCAGCACCTGCTGCGCCTCGGCCCGCTGTTCGGCGTCCCGCAGCCGCAGATGGACGGTGCCGGCGCCGACGGAGGCCTTGAGCTCGCCCTTGGTTCCCTCGGCGATGACCTTGCCGTGGTCGATCACCGCGATACGGGAGGCCAGCTGGTCGGCCTCGTCCAGATACTGCGTGGTCAGCAGGACCGTGGTGCCGTGGGCGACGACCGCCCGCACGATGTCCCACACCTGGTTGCGGCTGCGGGGGTCGAGTCCGGTGGTCGGCTCGTCCAGGAACAGCACGTCCGGGGTGTTCAGGATGGACGCGGCGATGTCGATGCGCCGCCGCATGCCTCCCGAGTAGTTCTTCACCTGCTTGCCCGCCGCCTCGCTCAGCCCGAACCCTTCGAGCAGCTGGGCCGCCCGGTCGCGGGCCGCCCGCTTGGAGTGGCCGAGCAGCCGGCCGAGCAGGAGGAGGTTCTCCGAGCCGGTCAGGTCCTCGTCCACCGAGGCGTACTGCCCGGTCAGGCTGACCCGGCTGCGGACCGCGTCGGCGTCCTTCACGACGTCCTTGCCGAACACCCTGGCCGTGCCGCCGTCGGGGCGCAGCAGGGTCGCGAGCATGCGGACGGCGGTGGTCTTGCCGGCGCCGTTGGGTCCGAGGACGCCGTAGACGGTGCCGGTGGGGACGGCGAGGTCGATGCCGTCCACCGCACGGTTGTCGCCGAAGACCTTCACCAGCCCCGTGGTCTCGATGGCCAGTTCAGTGCTCATGATCCATTTCCTTGTGGGTCGTCGGTGGGAGTCTGCGATCCGCGCCGGGCCGGGAGTTCACGAGACATACGGGCGGACGGCGCGCGCCTCGCGCAGGGCCCAGCCCCACCAGCCGAGCTGGTCGAGCATCAGGCCCACGGACCGGTCCCGGCCGGTGTCGCCGGGGTGGCCCTCCAGCGGCTGCCGGAGGAGGTCGAGCGCGACCCCGTTTCTCAGGGTCACCGTGTGCAGCTCGGTGAAGACCGAGCGCAGCTGCTCCACGGCGTACAGCCCGGCGGAGCCGTGTCCGTAGCTCACGAAGGCGACCGGCTTGGTCTGCCACTCCTCGTAGGCGAAGTCGATGGCCTGCTTCAGGGAGGCGGGAAACGAGCGGTTGTACTCCGGGGTGACCACGACAAAGGCCTCGGCCCTGGCGATCTCCTCGGTGAACTCCGCCATCTGCCCGGTCGCCCGCTCCGGGTAGTGCACGGGGAAGTCGAAGCCGGCGAGGTCCAGCACGGCGAGTTCCAGCTCGCTCCGGTCCTGGGCCCGCTCCATGAACCAGCGGCCGACCGCATCGCCGATGCGGCCTTCACGGGTGCTGCCGATGATCACCGCGACACGCAGCGGAAGGCCGCTTCCGACGCCCCGCGCAGTCACCGTCCGGGATTCCCTGTCCTCGCCGACCGGGTCCTCGCCGAACCGGTTCTCGCCGGTGCTGCCGTCCGTCGTCATCGCTCGCTCCTCCCCCCGCGTCCTCCGCCGCCTCCCGGGCCTCCCGTCCGGGCCGCTCCGCTCCCTCACCTCTTGGGCGCCAGACGCGGGGGCGCGGCCGCCAGATTCGATCTGGCGGCCGCGTACGCGGCCGGAGAAGCCCGGACTCCGGGCCCGGGACGCCGGGCGGGCTTCAGGTCTCCCGTGTGTAGAAGATGTAGAACGAGACGCAGAGAACGCCCGCCCCGACTGCCAGGCCCAGGACGGTCGACCGCAGCACACTGGTGTCGGTGAGGCTCACCAGGAAGCCGATCGCGCACGCGGTCAGCGCACCGTACGCGGCCGCCCGCAGCTCGCGCGGCAGCGAGTGCTGGATCCGGCCCAGCGCGAAGCAGAGGGCCGCCAGAGCGACACCGGAGACGAGCCCGAGCAGGACCTGCCCGCCGGTGCTGGGGCCGCCGTCGCGACGGATGAACGCCGCGTAGAACCCGTAGATCACGCCGAGCACCAGAGGCAGTGCCCAGGCGAGCGGGGTGTGGTGGCGGGTTCGCGCGTGTGCGCGTGCGCCCCTCCGGCCGGGCGTGGCTGCGTGTGTGGCCATCGCGGACAGCTCCTTCCGTCGCCCCGTCTCACGCCCCCGTTCCTCCAGAGCACACCCGACCGCGCCGCCCGGCAACTCGAATGGTGTACGGCCCGGAGCGGCCCGGCTCCGCACGGGATCTCCTGGAGAGGTGCGGACCCCTTCCCCGGCGATCCCGGCGACCTCAGCGGCCTTCTCGGCGGTCCTTCTCGTCCTGCTCACCGTCCTCGTGCCGTTCAGCGCGCTCTCCGCCTGGGTCGACCTGGAGATCGACGACACCGACCGGTACGTCGCCGCCGTGTCCCCGCTCGCCTCCGACCCGGCGGTGCAGAACACCGTCGCGGACCTGGTCACCGAAGAGGCGATGCGGCAGATCGATCTCGGCCCGCTCCAGGACACGGTCCGGGAGTTCCTGCACGGGACCGTGCGGTCCTTCACCACCACCGAGGCCTTCCAGAACGCCTGGGACACCGCGAACCGGGCCGCCCACAAGGCGGTGGCGGCCGCCCTGGACGGCGACAGCGGACAGCCCGTGACGATCGACCTGGCCCCGGTGATCGACCAGGCCAAACAGGATCTGGTCCGCGACGGGGTGCCGTTCGCGGACCAGATCCCGGTCGAGCGGACGGAGATCACCGTGCTCGGCCCCGGTCAGGCCGACGACCTCAGGAACTCGTTCCGGTGGCTTCGCTACTGCAGCATCTGGCCGGCCGTCGCCACCCTGGTGCTCCTCGTCCTGGTGGTGGGCCTCGCGACCGTACGGCGTGGGCTGCGGGCCGGGTTGTGGGCCACCGCGACCGTGGGCGCCGGGTTCGTGCTCGGCGCGATCGTGCTCCGGGTGCTGGTCGCGGTCGCCCGCAGCCGGGTACTGGACGAGGTGCCGGGCAGCGACCGGGACGCCGCCGCCGCGGTGTTCGACGCCCTGACCGCCTCGCTGAGGACCACGGTGTGGGCGGTGACGGCGGTCGGTGCGGTCCTGCTCGTGGGAGCGGTGTCGGCGCGGGTGCTCCTGCGGCGCGGCAGGTCCCCGGCCGGCGTCCGATGAGGCCGACGTGCGACGAGGCGGGCGCTCAGCGAGTACGGCGAGGACCCCTCGACGGCGAAGGTCCGCCCCGCCGACGAGGTGGAGGGATACCAGAGCTGAGGCATCAGAGGGGTCTGCGCGGCGTACGCACGGCGTCACCGCGGCGTGCCCACGGCCTCCGCCCGGTGTTTCACGTGAAACACCGGGCGTTGCTCTCAGTTCTCCGGCGGGCGTCCCTGAAGACGTTCCATCTCCCGGCGGTCACGCTTGGTCGGACGGCCCGTGCCCCGGTCCCGTACCGGTACCTGGATCGCGATCTCGCGGGGCGGCGGTGGCGGACTGTTGTCGACGAAGCACTCCACGGCCACCGGTGGGCCGACCCGCTTCTTCACCATCTTCGAAACGACGACCACCCGGTCCCGCCCCGCGTGCCGGAGCCGCACCTCGTCGCCGACGCGTACGGCCTGTGCGGGCTTGGCCCGCTCGCCGCCGACCTTCACATGTCCTGCCCGGCAGGCGGCGGCCGCCTGGGCACGGGTCTTCGTCAGCCGGACCGACCAGAGCCACACGTCGACCCGGACGCTTCCTGCCGCCTGCGGTGCGTCACCGGAAACCATGGGTCCGACTGTAATGCGGACCGGGCGGCAGGCGGGAGGCAATAAGGCCTCCCGCCCACCGGACCTCATACGCCGATGTCGCGCCCGTCCCTGCGCCAGACGGCGACGACGGAGGGGCGGACGATCTTCCCCGGTCCGTCGGGCCAGACGCTCGCCGGATTCTCCACGGAGGCCCCGTCGACCTCGCCCGGGTGCTGGACCGCGACCAGGACGCGGCGGTCCTGGATGACCGGGCCGCAGGTCTCGGCCCCGGCCGGAACGGTGAGGAACTGCTTCAGTTCGCCGCGCCGGTCACCGTGGGTCGCCACGCCGAACAGCCCGTCGTGCGAGCCGAGCTTGTTGCCGTCCGTGGAGATCCACAGGTTGCCGTGGGCGTCGAACGCCACGTTGTCCGGGCAGGAGATGGGACTGACGTTCTCCTTGGGGAAGCCCGCGTAGTACGTCGACGGATCGTCCGGGTCGCCCGCCACGAGGAACAGCCGCCAGGCGAAGCCGTCGCCCGCCGGGTCGTCCCAGTTCTCCGCGAGCTCCAGGACCTGCCCGTGCTTGTTGCCGTTGCGCGGGTTCGCCTCGTCCGCGCCGGGCTTGCCCTCCTTGCCGCGGTCCGAGTTGTTGGTGAGCGCCACATAGACCCGGCCGGTGCGCGGCGAGGGCTCGACGTCCTCGGGGCGGTCCATCTTGGTCGCGCCGACCTTGTCACCGGCCAGCCGCGTGTAGACGTACACCTCGTCGGCGGTCATGCCGGGCACGTGCGAGGTGGTACCGGTGGCCAGCGGTATCCAGACGCCGCTGCCGTCGAACTCCCCGTCCGCGGGCAGCTTTCCGGTGCCGTCGATCTCGGTGACCGGCGAATCGCCGGTCAGCTTGGCGACGTACAGCGTGCCCTCGTCCAGCAGCGTCAGGTTGTGCTCGCGGGCGGCACGCGAGTTCCCCTTCTTCATCCGCTTGCTGGAGACGAACTTGTAGAGGTAGTCGAACTTCTCGTCGTCGCCCATGTAGACGACCGGGCGGCCGTCGGAGGTGAGCCGGGGCTCCGCCGCCTCGTGCTTGAACCGGCCCAGCGCGGTCCGCTTGCGCGGGGTGGAGTCCGGGTCGTACGGGTCGAGTTCGACGACCCAGCCGAAGCGGTTGGCCTCGTTGGGCTCCTTCGCCAGGTCGAACCGATCGTCGAACCGCTCCCACTTGCGCCCGGAGCCGCTCGTGCGGATCCCGTACCGCTTGTGCATGTCGGTACTGCCGTTGGCGAAGTACTGGTTGAAGTTCTCCTCACCGTGCAGCGTGGTGCCCCACGGGGTGGTGCCGCCCGCACAGTTGTTGAGGGTGCCGAGCACCTTGCGGCCGGTACGGTCGGCGGACGTGCGCAGCAGGGCGCTGCCCGCGGCCGGGCCCGTCATACGGAACTCGCTCGTCGCGGTCAGGCGGCGGTTCAGCGGGTGCCTGTTGACCGGACTCAGCCTGCCGGTGCGGTATTCCTCCTGCACGACGACCACGGAGAGTCCGTGCGCCGCCCAGGCGATCTCCACCTGTTCGCGGGTCGGGTTGGCCGGATCGTAGCCGCGGAACATGAGGATCTCGTCCGTGTACTCATGGTTCGCGACCATCACCTGCCGACCGCGCTCGCCACGCAGCGGGAGCAGGGAGAGGAAGTCGTTGTTGTAACCGAACTGACCCGCCTGCGCCTTCGCCGTCTGGCTCTCCGGGTCGAAGGCGGGCGCGCCGCGCAGGATCGGCTCGCCCCAGCGGATCACCACGTTCTGGGCGTACCCGTCGGGGATCGTGACCTTGTCGTCCCTGTTGGGCGCGACCGGCGAGAACCGCAGGCCACGTGCACCGGACCGGCCCGGTTTGTGGGGCGGCCACGGTTTGTGGCCATGCCCGTGCCCGGCGAGCGCGGCGGCCTCGGCCTGCGGGGCGCTCGGGCCGGTCAGGGCGGCGGCCCCGGCGGCGGTGGCGACGGTGACCACGGCGGCGGCGCGCATCATCGAGCGGCGCGACACGGCACCGGCGATGATGTCACCGGCGTATTCGTTGTCGCTGTTGTTGGGTGTCTCCTGGAAACAGGCGTCCCCGCAGCGGAAGCGGCAGGTCAGCGCGGAACGCCCACCCGGATGCGAGCTGATGAACGGCAGCAGATTGCGCACGTGGATTCCCTCCGTCTGGTGTCGTGCGTGACGGTAGGTGCGTCTCAACGCGGCCTGAGGGACTCTCGGTGAACGGCGAGTGAAGTCCGGGCCACCGCTGTTCCCCTGACGACCACCGCTGTTCCCTCGGGGGCCGATGGCGGACACGCCCGTGGACTCGGTCCGGGAACGGATTCGGCTCGGTTGACACAGGGGTGGGCCGTACCGGCGAGCGGCCGGATCCGGCCGCTAACCTTACGTATCCGTCCTGGCCAGGGATGAATTCACCCAGGTCGGACATTCCCCGCACCCAACTCATACGAAAGGCCTCGCCCATGGGCATTCGGAGCTTGCTGCGTAAGGTGTTCGGCCGAACGGAGCAGGACGAGCCGACCACGGCCACCGTCCCGCCCCAGGCCGAGCGCACTCAGTCCAAGGAGCCGGAGCCGGAGACCACTTCGGTGGCCGAGCCCGCGGCGGAGCCGAAGGCGTCGATTCCGGCCCCGGCCGCGGCCTCGCCCTCGTCGCCGGTCCCGTCCTCCGCCGACGCACCGTCCACGGCGTCCGTGTCCAAGGCGTCCGCGTCCAAGGCGTCCACCGCCGCCGACTCCGCCGGGCGTGACGGCTCGCCGGCCACCGACCTGGTGGCGGAGGCCTTCGACAAGGCGGCTGCCGGCGCCAAGCCGTCTCCGACCGTACCCGCGCAGGCGTCGGCCCCGGAGGAGACCGCGAAGGAGGAGAAGCCCGCCGAGGCGGAGAAGCCCGCGGAGCCGAAGCCGGAGCCGGTGGCGGCCGAAACGCCGGTGGCGGCCGAGGAGCCCGTCAAGGCGGAGAAGCCCGCATCGGCCCCGGAGCCGATCACGATCGACCTCGACGAGACCCCGGTGCCGGAAACCGCACCGGAACCGGCAGCGAAGGCCGCACCGGCAGTGGCAGAGGTCCCGGAGGCCGCCCCCGAGTCGTCCAAGGCCACCTCCAAGGCCCCCGAGGCCTCCGACACTTCAGCGGCACCGGCAGCCACAGAGACACCGGCCGTCGCAGAAGAGACCCCGGCGGCCCCCGCCACATCGGAGCCCGCCCCCGCCACATCGGAGCCCGCCCCCGCCGCGCCGGAGCCCGCCCCGGCCGCGTCGGAGACCGCCCCCGGCAAGCCCGCCACCACGCTCGCGCGGGTCAAGTCGCGCGCTCCGCAGCTCGTCGCCCCGTACAAGGCGGCACAGACAGCGCTCAAGGCGCACGGACTGACCGGGCTCCGCGCCCGCGTCTACCTGGTGCTCGACCGCTCCGGCTCGATGCGGCCGTTCTACAAGGACGGCAGCGCCCAGCACCTGGGCGACCGGACGCTCGCGCTCGCCGCACACCTGGACGAGGACGCCACCGTGCCGGTCGTCTTCTTCTCGACCGACATCGACGGCACCGGGTCCATCGAGCTCTCCGGCCACGAGGGCCGCGTCGACGAGCTGCACGCGGGCCTCGGCCGGCTGGGCCGGACGCACTACCACCGCGCGGTCGAGGAGGTCGTCGCGCACTACGAGAAGACGGAGGCCACCGGTCCGGCCCTCGTGATCTTCCAGACGGACGGCCCGCCGGACGTCAAGCAGGCCGCCCGCCAGGCCCTGGCCGAGGCGGCGCGGCTGCCGCTGTTCTTCCAGTTCGTCGCCTTCGGCGAGCAGGACGCGAAGGGCTTCGACTTCCTGCGGAAGCTCGACGCCCCGAACACCGGCTTCTTCCACGCCGGCCCGGTGCCCCGCGAGATCACGGACGCCGAGCTCTACCGGGAGATCCTCGCCGGGCTGCCGGCCTGGACCGCCGCGCGCGCGGCCGGTTCCGAGGCCTGACCGACCGGCAGCCGTACGGTCACGGCGAGACCGCCGCCCTCCGGGCCCGGTACCGCCGTGACCGTTCCGCCGCGGGCCACCCCGATCGACCGGACGATCGACAGACCGAGGCCCGACCCCGGGCCCATCCGGTCCCGGCCCTCGCCCCGCCGGAACGGTTCGAAGAACCCCGCGATGTCGGACGCGCAGACCACCGGACCGGTGTTGCGCACCAGCAGGGCGCCCTCCCCGGTCACCGAGACCTCCACCGAGCCGCCCGGCACGTTGTACGTGACCGCGTTGGCCAGCAGGTTCGCCACCAGCTGGGCGAGCAGCAGCCGGTTGCCGCGCACGGAACAGGCGGCCACCGCGACGTTCACGACCGGTCCGCCACCCGCCATCCGGTCCTCCGGACCAGCGCCGTCGCCCGCCCTCCGGTCCTCCGGGCTGCCGCTCATGCCCCGTACCGCCGGATGCCGGGCCGTCTCCTCCTTGACCACCTGATCGAGCCGGACCGCCTCGCACTCGTCCGTGGCCGTGTGAGTGGATCTTGCTGTGGCCGTTAGGATTTCGACCATGGCGGCCACTGGATCCGAGAAGCAGGGGGCGACGGCGTACTACGTCTCGACCCCCATTTACTACGTCAACGACGCTCCTCACCTGGGCCACGCCTACACGACCGTCGCAGGCGACGTGCTCACGCGCTGGCACCGCCAGCGCGGCGAGAAGGTGTGGTACCTCACCGGCACGGACGAGCACGGTCAGAAGATCATGCGCACGGCCGAGGCGAACGACGTCACTCCGCAGGCTTGGTGCGACAAGCTCGTCGAGGAGGCGTGGAAGCCCCTCTGGGAGCACCTCAACATCGCCAACGACGACTTCATCCGGACGACGGAGAAGCGGCACACCGACCGTGTGCAGGAGTTCGTGCAGGACCTGTACGACAAGGGTGAGATCTACAAGGGCGGGTACGAGGGCCCGTACTGCGTGGGCTGCGAGGAGTACAAGCTCCCCGGCGATCTGATCGACGGCGAGGGCGAGTTCGCCGGTCAGAAGCTCTGCCCGGTCCACAAGAAGCCGGTGGAGCTCCTCAAGGAGGAGAACTACTTCTTCAAGCTGAGCGAGTACGGCCCGAAGCTGCTGGAGTTCTACGCGGCGAACCCCGGCTTCATCCAGCCCGAGTCGGCGCGCAACGAGGTCGTGAACTTCGTCGAGCAGGGCCTCCAGGACCTGTCGATCTCGCGCTCGACCTTCGACTGGGGCGTCCCGGTGCCGTGGGACGACCAGCACGTCATCTACGTCTGGATCGACGCGCTGCTCAACTACGCGACGGCCGTCGGCTACGGCGCCAACCAGGAGAAGTTCGACGGTACGTTCCCGGCGAACGTGCACCTGATCGGCAAGGACATCCTCCGCTTCCACTCGGTGATCTGGCCCGCGATGCTGATGGCCCAGGGCCTGCCGCTCCCCGGCAAGATCGTCGCCAACGGCTGGCTGATGGTCGGCGGCGAGAAGATGTCGAAGTCGAACCTGACCGGCATCAAGCCGCAGGACCTGACCTCGCACTTCGGCGTGGACGCCTACCGCTGGTACTTCCTGCGGGCCATCGCGTACGGCAGCGACGGATCGTTCTCCTGGGAGGACTTCACCGCCCGCTACACCTCCGAGCTGGCCAACGACTACGGCAACCTCGCCTCGCGCGTCGCGGCGATGGTCGGCAAGTACTTCGGCGGTGCGCTGCCGGAGGCGACGGCCGCCGGTGACGCCGAGCGGGCCGTACAGGAAGGCCTCGCGAAGGCCGTGGCGACCGCCGATCAGAAGATCAGTGAGGAGCTGGACTTCCAGTCCGGCATCCTGGCGGTCTTCGAGTTCGTGAAGCAGGTCAACGGCTACATCACGGAGCAGGAGCCGTGGAAGGTGGCCAAGGACACCACTCCCGAGGGCCAGGCCCGCCTCGCGACCATCCTGTACACGGCCGCCGAGGCGCTGCGCGGAGTCGCGGTCCTGCTGAACGCCGTGATGCCGGAGACCTCGCAGCAGCTCTGGGAGTCCCTGGGCGCCGAGGAGTCCCTGGGCGCGCTGGCCGACCAGAAGGTCCAGGACGCGGGCACCTGGGGTGTTCTGCCCGCGGGCGCGACGGTGACGAAGGGCGCGGTGCTGTTCCCACGCCTGGAGCAGAAGCCGGCGTAGCGGGTTCGTACGTACGTCAGGAGCCCGGGACCACCGCTGATGGTCCCGGGCTCCTGGCGTACCGGCGCTCACCGGTGCGGGGTCAGCGCACCCAGCTCTTGAGCGGCTCGGTGTCCAGCTCGATCCCGACCGGGTCGGGGAGGGTGACGGTCTTGCCATACGGCACCGTCACGACCTGCTCGTAGCGCACGCCGTCGGGCCCCGAGTGGACCTTCACCTCGCAGGCGTCCCGGTCGATCAGCAGATAGACGGGAATTCCGGTCTCGGCGTACGCGCGCGGCTTCTCGACGCGGTCGCGACGGTCGGTGTCCTCGTCGTACGAGGTGACCTCGACGACCATGAGGACGTCGTCGGGGCCGGCCCATTCGCCCTGGCCGACGAAGGCGTCGGTCGGGGCGAGCGCGGCGTTGGGGCGAGCATTGCCCTCGTGGCCGCTCTCGATCCGAAGTCGCTGGTAGGCATAGAGCCACCGGTTCGGATCCGCCCGCACACACAGGCGCGTCAGCCACTCGATGATCCGCCCACGTGTCCCGTCCGGCACAGCCTTGACCCACAGTTTCCCGTGCACGAACTCCAGCCATGGCGCCTCCTCGACCCGCATGGCGTGACGGGCCAGATCCTCGAAGACGTCCTGTGTCAGGACGCGGCGCTCGACCACGCTCACAACGGCCTCCTCCTGTGCGGGGCCACCGAGTCATCGGGAAATGCCTCCAGCCTACGGACACGATCCCCGCCCGTACGCCCGATCACCTGCTCACCGCCCCAGCGTCTCCGCATCCCCCATCACGATCACCGGGCTCATGGCCGGGTCCAGGGTGCGCAGCAGCTCCTCCATGCGCTCCTCCGGGATGGAGACGCAGCCCTGGGTCGGGCCGCCGTGGTCGACGTGGATCCAGATGCCGCCGCCGCGTTCGAGGCCGAGCGGGCGGGTGCGGTCCAGGGGGCTGACGCCCTCCGTGCGGTTGTAGTTGATCGCGACGACGTAGTCGAAGGAGCCCTCCAGCGGCTCTCCGAAGAAGCCCTCGCCGTCCACCGCGAACCGGGGGTGCTCGTCGTACGGCAGCAGCGCTCCCGGGTCGGGGAGCCGGCCGCCCGCGTCGGTGAGCGGGTAGACGCCCGTGGGGGACCTCAGGTCGCCCGCCACATGGTGGTCGGTCCAGCCCTCCATGCCGTTGTGCGCCGGCCAGGGACCCGCGACCGGCTGCCAGCCCTTCACGGGGTCCTCGCGGCTGTACAGGACCGCGATGGACCGGTTGGAGTCGGTCTCCTCGCCGGTCACGACGAACGCCTGCCGGGCCTCGGCGGGGATCGCCGCGCGCGTCCGCGGTCCCAGGTCCGGGATCTCGGCGGGGCGCGGGGCGGGCGCCGCGGTGGGTGAGGCCCCGAGCGCGGACGCGGCGTCGGACTGCGGGCCCGCGGCGCCCTGCCCCGGGGCGCCCACGGGAGTCTTCGCGGGAGCGGCATCGGAGGCGCAGCCGGTGAGCAGCAGGGCCAGGACGAGGAGCGGTGCGGCGAGCAGGGCGGGCGGGCGGCGCGGGACGGACACGGTGGCGGGCTCCTCGGGTGGCGGCGGGCGGCGCGACGCGGCAAAGGCGGGGTGCGAGAGGGGTGTCTCGGTGCCAGTCCTTGCCGGGCCCTGCCCGGCCGAACCCGAACCGGGGCCATCCGGCTGTACCGCGTCGCCCTGCCGTCACCGGCTCCCCGTCACGTGCAACGAAACAGCCCCCGATCGGGTGATCGGGGGCTGTTTCACGTGAAACATCCGCGGAGCGGGAGGAGCCGCGAGGGCTACCTCTCCGAAACTACTTCTCCGAGGCCGGCTTCTCCGACGCGCCCTTCGCGGCGACCGGCTTGCGCAGCTGGATGTTCAGCTCCCGCAGGCGGGTCTCGTCCAGCTCGGTCGGCGCGCCCATCATCAGGTCCTGGGCGTTGCCGTTGAGCGGGAAGGAGATCGTCTCGCGGATGTTCGGCTCGTCGGCGAGCAGCATCACGATGCGGTCGACGCCCGGGGCGATGCCGCCGTGCGGCGGGGCGCCGAGGCGGAACGCGCGGAGCATGCCCGCGAACTCGTGCTCGACGGTCTCGCGGTCGTAACCGGCGATCTCGAAGGCCTTGAGCATCAGCTCGGGCTCGTGGTTACGGATGGCGCCCGAGGACAGCTCGGTGCCGTTGCAGACGATGTCGTACTGCCAGGCGAGGATGTCCAGCGGGTCCTTCTCCTCCAGGTCGGCCAGGCCGCCCTGGGGCATCGAGAAGGGGTTGTGCGAGAAGTCGATCCGGCCGGTCTCCTCGTCCTTCTCGTACATCGGGAAGTCGACGATCCAGCAGAACCGGAAGACGCCCTCCTCGAAGTGTCCGGCGCGCTTGGCGGCCTCGACCCGCACCACCGACATGATCTTGGAGACCTCGTCGAACTCGCCCGCGCCGAAGAAGACGGCATGGCCCGGGACCAGCGAGAGGCGCTCGGTGAGCGTCTTGACGTCGGCCTCGGTGAGGAACTTCGCGATCGGACCGGCCAGCGCCCCGTCCTCGCCCACGCGCACCCAGGCCAGGCCCTTGGCGCCGTGCTCGACGGCGTAGTCACCGAGGCCGTCGAAGAACTTCCGGGACTGGCCCGCGGTGTCCGGGACCGGCAGCGCGCGGACGTGCTTGCCGGCGAACGCCTTGAACCCGGAGTCGGCGAAGACGTCCGAGATGTCGACGAGCTCCAGCTTGGCGCGCAGGTCCGGCTTGTCGTTGCCGTACTTCAGCATCGACTCGCGGAACGGGATGCGCGGGAACGGCGAGGTGACCTCGCGGCCGTTGCCGAACTCGGTGAAGAGCTCGGTCATCAGCTTCTCGATCGGCTGGAAGACGTCTTCCTGCTCGACGAAGGACATCTCGACGTCGAGCTGGTAGAACTCGCCCGGCGAGCGGTCGGCGCGGGCGTCCTCGTCGCGGAAGCAGGGTGCGATCTGGAAGTAGCGGTCGAAGCCCGAGATCATCAGCAGCTGCTTGAACTGCTGCGGGGCCTGCGGCAGCGCGTAGAACTTGCCGGGGTTCAGCCGGGACGGGACGACGAAGTCGCGAGCGCCCTCGGGGGAGGTGGCGGTGAGGATCGGGGTCGCCATCTCGTTGAAGCCGAGGGCCACCATCTTGGAGCGGATGGAGGCGATCACGGCCGAGCGCAGCATGATGTTGCGGTGCATGCGCTCGCGGCGCAGGTCGAGGAAGCGGTACTCCAGGCGACGCTCCTCGTTGACGCCGTCCTCGGTGTTGATCGTGAAGGGCAGCGGGCCGGCCTCGCCGAGCACCTCGACCTCGGTGACCTCGATCTCGATCTCGCCGGTCGGCAGCTCCGGGTTGACGTTGTCGGCTCCGCGGGCGGAGACCTTGCCGTCGATCCGGACGACGGTCTCCTTGGTGAGCTTCGCCAGGGCCTCGTTGCCGGGGGTGCCGGGGCGGGCGACGAGCTGCACCAGACCGTAGTGGTCGCGCAGATCGATGAAGAGGATGCCACCCAGGTCTCGGCGATTGTGCAGCCAGCCGCTCAGCCGGACGTCGGTGCCGACGTCAGAGGCGCGGAGCTCGCCGCAGGTGTGGGACCTGTACCGATGCATCGTCGTTCATCCAGTCTTCGCGGTTTGGGGGGTATCCCGTGGATCAGGGCCGGGCAGGGCGCGGCGTCCGGTGCGGTGCATCGCAAGGCGCCGGAGCGTCCTCATCGCGGAGCGATTCGGGCGTTTCGGCAACGCCGCGAGGTGCCGTGCCAGACGTCGTGACCCCGGTCATGATCCGCCGGGCACCCCCTGGGGGTGGATTGGAGCCTCCCCCAGGCTACCGTCCGGGGCCGGGAGCCTTCATTTCCCTTTACGCGGCCGCACTCGCCGGGCACCCGGGCAGGTGGCGGCCCCTCGGTGGCGTCCAAGGAGTACATCTTCCTAAAGTGGGGCAATGCGCACCGAGGAAGTCCTGGCCGCGATCGCGACGGGCCTGTGGCGCTGGGACAACGCAGCCGGCACGGTCACGCTCGACGCGGAGGCGGCCCGGCTGCTCGGCCTGCCGCCCGAGCCCGGCAGCTACCGGGAGGCCGCGGTGCGCTCCCGTTTCCACCCGGTCGACTGGAACGAGATCTACGGGGTGGTGAACCTCGCGGTCACCGAGGGCACCCTCGCCGAGGCGCGGCTGCGGATCGTGGACGAGCGCGGGCAGGTCCTCCGTACGGTGCGCAGCCGCTCCAAGCCGGTCGTCCCGCCGGGCCAGGACACCGGGAACTACGTGCTCATCGGCACGCTCCAGGAAGTCGCCGAGCCGCAGCCCGGCTCCACCGACGCCGCCCACACGCCGATCACCGGGGACTGGCGCCGGTCCCGGGAGGCGTTCCTGCTGGACGCCGGGCGCGCGCTGGCCGAGGCCCGGTCCACCGCGGAGGTGCTGCGGGTCGCCGGATCGCTGTCCATGCCCGGCTTCTCCCCGGACGGCCTCGCGGTCTTCGGCTCCGCCGGGGAGCGGCTGACGATCATCGGGCACCACGGCCACAACGCGGGGGACGAGGAGCCCTTCACCGACATGCCCCTGGAAACCGACTACCCGGCCGCCGAGGTCGTCCGCACCGGCCGCGCGATCTACCTCCCCTCCCCCGAGGAATACCGCCGCCGCTACCCGGCCACCTGGCCGCTCGCCCGGCGCTTCGGACGGCAGTCCTGGGCCTTCCTGCCGCTGGTGTCCTCCGGCCGCACGATGGGCGCCTGGATGGCCGGGTTCCGGCATCCGGTGGGGTTCTCCCCGGACGAGCGCGCGGTGCTCTCGACGGTCGCCCGGATGCTCGCCCAGGCCCTTGCCCGCGCCGGGGTGGCCGAGACGGAACGCGAGCTGTCGCTCGGGCTCCAGCGCTCGATGATGCCGACCCTGGGCCCGGACATCCCCGGCATGACGGTGGCCGCGCGGTACGTTCCGACCGGCGGCGGGCTCCAGGTCGGCGGCGACTGGTACGACATGATCCCGCTGCCCAACGGCCGCATCGCCCTGGTCATCGGCGACGTCCAGGGCCACGACGTCCGGGCCGCCGGGCTGATGGGCCAGCTCCGCATCGCCCTGCGCGCCTACGCCTCCGAGGGGCACCGCCCGGACGCGGTGCTCTCCCGGGCCTCGCGCTTCCTGTCCGGGCTCACCGACGCGTACGAGAGCGTCGAGGGCGACGCGGAACCGGCGGCGCCGCGCTTCGCGACCTGCCTGTACGCGGAGGTGGACCCGGAGACCGGGACCCTGGACATCGCCCGCGCGGGCCACCCCGACCCGGTGGTGATCAGCGCCGACGGGACCGCGGTGATCCGGCAGACGGCGGGCGGGCTGCCGCTGGGAATCGAGACGGACTCCGACTACCCCACCACCCGGGTGGTCCTCGAACCCGGCGAAACGATCATGCTGTGCACGGACGGCCTCATCGAGACCGGCGGGCACGACATGGCCACCGGCTGGACCCGGCTGCGCCCCGTCCTGGAGGAGCCTGCCGGGGACCTGGAAGAACTGGCCGACGCTCTGGTCCAGGCCGTGCACGGTCCCGCCTCGCACTACACGACGGGGCCGCTCGCGGACCGGCGGGAGGACGACATCGCGGTCCTGGTCCTGCGGCGCGGGAGCACCACCGCCCGGAAGACGCCGCCGCGCCGCAGCGTCCTGACCATCGCGCAGGCCGAACCCGAGCGGATCGCGGTCGGCCGGCAGCTCGTGCGCGAGCTGCTGCACGACTGGAGCGATCCCGAGCAGGTCGACTCGGCGGTCCTGATGGTCTCCGAGATGGCCACCAACGTGCTCGTCCACACGGACGGGGACGCGCTGATGGTGGCGGAGGTCTCCGGGGAGCAGGGGCAGCGGCGGCTGCGCGTCGAGGTCGCCGACGCCAGTGACGAACTGCCGCACAAACGGCGGCCGGGCGAGATGGCGTCCAGCGGGCGGGGTCTGCTGCTGATGGAGATGCTGGCGGACGCGTGGGGGGTGGATCCGCGCGGGGAGGGAAAGTCGATCTGGTTCGAGCTGCACGAGTCGTCCGAGCCGGAGGGGCCGGGAAGCTCGGGGAAACCGGGGAAACCGGGGAAACCGGAGGAGCTGGAGGAGCTGGAGGAATCGGCGGAGCCGGTGGAGGCCTGATCCCAGAGGCCTGATCCCGGAGGCCTACGGAGTGACCCTACGGAGTGACGGGGCCGCCGGACGGGCGGGATTCGTCGCCCGGCGCTCCGCCCGGCGGTCCGGAAGGCTCTCCGCCCGGCGGCCCCGAAGGTGACCCGTACCCGCTTGCCCCGTACCCCTTTCGCAGCTCGCCCAGGACGCCGAAGGCCGCCGCGCACAGGGGCACGGCCAGCAGCATGCCGAGCAGGCCCGCCACGCTCGCCCCCGCCGTCAGCGCGATCATGATCATCGCGGGGTGCATCTGGACCGTACGGCTCTGGATCATCGGCTGGAGCACATGCCCCTCCAGCACCTGGACCGCGAGCACCACCCCCAGGGCCCAGAGCGCGATCACGAACCCCCGGTCGGCCAGCGCGACCAGCACCGCCACCGCGCCGGAGAGGAACGCCCCGAGGTACGGGATGTACGCGCCGACGAACACCAGCGCGCCGAGCCCCACCGCCCCGGGAACGTCCAGGATCAGCAGGCCCAGCGTGATGCACACGGCGTCGATCAGAGCGATGAACGTGGTGCCGCGCATAAAGCCTTCGACGGCCTCGAACGCCCGGCGCCCCATGGCCTCCACCAGGTCCCCGGTGCCGCGCGGGGCCACCGAGTGGGCCAGGTTCACCGCCCGGTCCGAGTCGCGCAGGAAGAAGAAGGTCAGCAGCAGGGCCAGCACACTGGTCGCCACCAGCGAACCGACCAGGCTGATGCCGCTGAGCAGACCGCCCGCCGCGCTCGCCCCGAACTTCTCGACCAGGTTCTTCGCGTTGTCGGCCAGGTCGTCGATGTCCGTGGCCCCGGCGATGTCCAGATGGTCGACGACCCACTGACCGGTGTCCTTCAGCGAGGAGACGATCTGGGAGCCGGAGTCGACGAGGGCGGTGACCACGATGTACCCGGCGCCGCCGACCACCGCGACGAGCGCCGCGCAGGTCAGACCCGCGGCCAGCGACCGGTTGAGCCTGCGGGCGATCAGCCACCGGTGAACGGGCCCGAGCAGCGCGGTGCCGAGCAGGGCGAGCAGCACCGGGGTGACCGCGGTCTTGAGGACGACGACCAGCCAGATCGCGACCGCGGCGACGCCCACGACGAGCAGGACGACACCGCACCAGGCGGCCGCGCGGCGGGCGCTCTCGGGAAGGAGGGGCTTGGGTGCGGGCACCCTCCCACCCGATCACGGGGCACGGCGGCTGTCCTGTCCGCCGCCCCGTACGGGTGACGGAGCGTCACCTCGCGGAGGCGGTACGGGCCGGGCCCCGCACGCCGCACACCGCGGAGCACGGGGCCGCCCCGCCGCGAGGCCCGGGGCCCTTCCGGGCCGTCAGCCGGCCCGAACGGCGGGAGGCGTCACATGCCGTGGACGGCGGGCACCGTGCCCAGACGGCCGGCCTGGAAGTCCTCGAAAGCCTGCCTCAGCTCGGCCTGACTGTTCATCACGAACGGACCGTAGTGCGCCATCGGCTCCCGGATCGGGCGGCCGCCGAGGAGGACGACCTCCAGGTCCGGGGTGTTGCCGTCCTGCCGCTCGTCCGCGCGGACGGTCAGCGAGCCGCCGGCTCCGAACACCGCGGTCCGGCCCATCGCGACGGGGCGGCGCTCCGCGCCGACCGTGCCGCGGCCGGCCAGGACGTAGGCGAGGCCGTTGAAGTCCTCGCGCCACGGCAGGGTCACCTCGGCGCCCGGCCGGACGGTGGCGTGGATCATCGTGATCGGCGTGTGGGTGATACCGGGGCCCTGGTGACCGTCGAGCTCACCGGCGATGACCCGGAGCAGCGCGCCGCCGTCGGGGGAGGCGAGGAGCTGGACCTCGCCGCCGCGGATGTCCTGGTAGCGCGGGGCCATCATCTTGTCGGTCCTGGGCAGGTTCACCCAGAGCTGGAGGCCGTGGAAGAGCCCGCCGGACATGACGAGCGACTCCGGCGGAGCCTCGATGTGCAGGAGGCCGGAGCCGGCGGTCATCCACTGGGTGTCACCGTTCTCGATGGTGCCGCCGCCACCGTTGGAGTCCTGGTGGATGAAGGTCCCGTCGATCAGGTACGTGACGGTCTCGAAGCCGCGGTGCGGATGCCAGGGGGTGCCCTTCGGCTCGCCGGCCGCGTACTCCACCTCACCCATCTGGTCCATCATGATGAACGGGTCGAGGTGCCGGTAGTCGATCCCCGCGAACGCACGGCGGACCGGAAAGCCCTCGCCCTCGAATCCGCTCGGCGCGGTCGTGACGGCGAGCACGGGACGGGCCGCGGCGTCACCCGAAGCGGTCACCTTGGGCAGGGTCAGCGGGTTGTCGACAGTCACTGCGGGCATGGAAGCCACCTCCGGGCGAGTGTTCTGGAATCAAATTAGTTGAATGGTGAACATCCTGCAAGGTGTCACGCATTCCCGGGCGGCCACCCCGGTGGGCCCGCCCGTGATCCCGACCGCGAAAAGGGTCCGCGCCACTCCTGGCACGGACCCCTCGACCGAACGACGAAACCGCAGGTCAGCGGCGCACTAGGACGCCGCTCCCGCCCGCGCGCCTACCCGTACATACGGCGCATGGCGAAGTCGACCATCTGCTCGACGGCCTTGGCGTCGAAGACCATCCGGTGATCACCCTCCATGTCCAGGACGAAGCCGTAGCCCGTCGGCAGCAGGTCGATCACCTCGGCCCCGGTGATCACGAAGTACTTGGACTCCTTGCCCGCGTACCGCCGCAGCTCCTTGAGCGTGGTGAACATCGGGATCACCGGCTGCTGTGTGTTGTGCAGCGCCAGGAAACCGGGATTGTCGCCGCGCGGGCAGTAGACCTTCGACGTGGCGAAGATCTGCTGGAAGTCCTCGGCGGAGAGGGAGCCGGTGGTGAAGGCCCGGACCGCGTCGGCCAGGGAGGGCGGCGACGGTTCGGGATACAGCGGCTGCTCCCCGTAGCCGCCGCCCATCTGACCCATCTGGCCCATCTGACCCATCTGCTGCTGAGCACCAGGGTTCTGGTCGTAGCCGTACATGCTGCAAAGAGTAATCGGACACATCTACGGCTTGAGGGGTTGCGCCTTATTACTGACGGGTAGCATCATCGTAGAGGTCAGCTGATAGACCTACGCCTGCCTGTCGCCCGACCCGCATCACTCCCCGGGGCGCTGTGCGCCACTGCTATTGATTACGGAGCCTTCCCATGGGGCACTACAAGTCGAATCTCCGCGACATCGAGTTCAACCTCTTCGAGGTCCTCGGGCGCGACAAGGTGTACGGCACCGGTCCGTTCGCCGAGATGGACGTCGACACCGCGAAGAGCATCCTGGACGAGATCGCCCGCCTCGCGGAGAACGAGCTCGCCGACTCCTACGCCGACGCCGACCGCAACCCGCCGGTCTTCGACCCGGAGACCAAGACCGCCCCGGTCCCGGCGAGCTTCAAGAAGTCGTACCAGGCCTTCATGGACTCCGAGTACTGGCGTCTGGGCCTCCCCGAGGAGATCGGCGGCACCACCTCCCCCCGCTCCCTGATCTGGGGCTACGCGGAGCTGCTGCTCGGCTCGAACCCGGCCGTGTGGATGTATTCCTCCGGCCCGGCGTTCGCCGGCATCCTCTTCGAGGAGGGCAACGACGAGCAGAAGAAGATCGCGGAGATCGCCGTCGAGAAGCAGTGGGGCTCGACGATGGTGCTGACCGAGCCGGACGCCGGCTCGGACGTCGGCGCCGGCCGGACGAAGGCCGTTCAGCAGGAGGACGGCTCCTGGCACATCGAGGGTGTGAAGCGCTTCATCACCTCGGGCGAGCACGACATGTCCGAGAACATCCTCCACTACGTGCTGGCCCGCCCCGAGGGCGCCGGACCCGGCACCAAGGGCCTCTCGCTCTTCATGGTCCCGAAGTTCCACTTCGACTGGACCACCGGCGAGCTGGGCGAGCGCAACGGCGCTTACGCGACGAACGTCGAGCACAAGATGGGCCTCAAGGCCTCCAACACCTGCGAGATGACGTTCGGCGACCAGCACCCCGCCAAGGGCTGGCTGATCGGCGACAAGCACGACGGCATCCGCCAGATGTTCCGCATCATCGAGTTCGCCCGCATGATGGTCGGCACGAAGGCCATCGCCGCCCTCTCCGCGGGCTACCTGAACGCGCTGGAGTACGCCAAGGAGCGCGTCCAGGGTCCGGACCTGGCGAACTTCATGGACAAGACCGCGCCCAAGGTCACCATCACGCACCACCCCGACGTGCGCCGCTCGCTCATGACGCAGAAGGCGTACGCCGAGGGCATGCGCTCCCTCGTGCTGTACACCGCCTCCGTCCAGGACGCGATCCAGGAGCAGGAGGCCGCGGGCGAGGACGCCAAGGCGCTGAACGGCCTCAACGACCTGCTGCTGCCGATCGTGAAGGGCTACGGCTCCGAGAAGTCCTACGAGCAGCTCGCGCAGTCGCTCCAGACCTTCGGCGGCTCCGGCTACCTCCAGGAGTACCCGGTCGAGCAGTACATCCGGGACGCCAAGATCGACACCCTCTACGAGGGCACCACGGCGATCCAGGGCCAGGACTTCTTCTTCCGGAAGATCGTCCGCGACCAGGGCGCCTCGCTCAACACGCTCTCCGAGGAGATCAAGAAGTTCCTCGCGGGCAACCAGGGCAACGAGGAGCTGGCCCCCGCGCTGGACTCGCTCGCCAAGGCCGCCGTGGACCTGGAGGCGATCGTCGGCACGATGATCACCGACCTCACCGCGACCGGCGAGGACGTCAAGAACATCTACAAGGTGGGCCTCAACACGACCCGCCTGCTGATGGCCTCCGGCGATGTCGTCGTCGGCTACCTGCTGCTCAAGGGCGCGGCCGTGGCGGCCGAGAAGCTGCCGACCGCCGCCGCCAAGGACGTCGCCTTCTACCAGGGCAAGATCGCCGCCGCGAAGTTCTTCGCCGCGAACGTCCTGCCGGGCGTCTCCACCGAGCGCGCGCTCGCCGAGTCGATCGACAACTCCCTGATGGAGCTGGACGAGGCCGCGTTCTAGGGCCTGTATCGAGTCGTGATCAATCTGCGGGATTCGCCCTCGCTTCGGGGGTGGATCGTGTAGTCCGGTGTGCATGACGCGGAGACAGTTG